>NZ_JBQEPK010000029.1:0-78727 GCF_052045615.1 Methylobacterium sp. 22177
CGCCTGCGCCTGCGCGTGAGCTGACGGCGTGGCCGGGTCGGGGTTGCTCGCCGTGACCGGACCGCCGGCATCCTGCGCGTGCGGTCCGGTGTCCTGACCATGTCCGGGCGCCCCGGCGCTCCGCCCGGGTTCGGCGGCTTGCCCGTGCGCGGGATCGGCAGCGCCCGCCTGCGCCTGCGCCTGCGCCTGCGCCTGCGCCTGCGCCTGCGCGTGAGCTGACGGCGTGGCCGGGTCGGGGTTGCTCGCCGCGACCGGACCGCCGGCATCCTGCGCGTGCGGTCCGGTGTCCTGACCATGCCCGGGCGCCCCGGCGCTCCGCCCGGGTCCGGCTGCCTGCGTGTGACCTGGATCGGCAACGCTCACCTGCGCATTCGCTGACGGTTGGCCTTGGACCGTGTCGGCCGCGGTGCCATGACCGTCGGTATCCTGCGCGTGCGGTGTCGTGTCCCGGAGATGTCTCGGCGCCTCGGCGCTGCGGCCCGGTTCCGCCCCGGCCCGCGAGTGGCCTGCCTCGCCAGCACTCACCCTGTTCTGGGCGGGACCTGCCTGTGCGGCGGCTGAGTCTGTATCTGGATCGGCGGCGGTGCCGTGGCCGACGACGGCCTGGTCGTGACCTGCATCCGCCCTCCCCCCCCGCGCCTGCGCGCTGACTTGCAGCTGAGCGGGATCCGCATCGGTGCCCCAGCCCTGTTCGGGCGCGACCCGCGTTCGCGGCGCCGAGCTCTCGAGATGCCCTGGTGCCTCGGCGCTCCGTCCCGATTCCTCGCCAGCCTGCCCGTGTCGCGGATCCGCATTGTTCGCGCGAGCCTGTGCGACGTCTGCCGCGGGGGAAGGGCTCACGCTGTCAGGTGTCTCGTGATCGCTTGGATCGGGCTGGGCAGAGCCCGCCGTTCGATGCCCGGGAGCCTCGGCGCTCCGTCCGGGGCCGACCTGCGCTTGGCCCGGATCGGCCGCGCTGGTCTCGACCTGCGCGATGCCGGACGGTTGACCCGGATCCGCGCTGCCGGCCGAGCCGCGACCGTCCGCCTCCCGTTGGACCGCTGCTGTTTCCTCCCGATGTCCCGGCGCTTCAGCGCTCCGGCCGGGTCCATCGCCGATCTGACCGCCGCCAGCCCCCGCAGCCTCCACTCGGCCCTGCGCGGTGCCCGCAGAAGGGCTCTCACCAGCGACCGTTGTTGCGTTGTGGCTGTCCGTGCCGTGCTGCTCCCGTTCGGGTGCGCCCGCGCCTCTGCCCGAGGGATCCGCATCCGGGCTCGCCTCGGGTCGTGCTCGTTCGTCTGGAAAGGTGCTCGCCCGCGAGCCGTTGTTCGAGTTTCCTGACTGCGCCTCCCCGGTCGCGAGCAGCGCATGTTTCGATTCGGGTTGTGCGGCGGAGTTGAGGCCATTGACCTGGGCTGGCGGAGCTTCGGACGCACCAGGCCCGGTCGTCGCGTTCGCGCTCCGGACTTGCGGTCCGGCCTCACCGGTCGCGCTTGGCGATGGCGCTGGCTGTTCCCGCGCTTGGGCGTCCCCCGATGCCACGGCACTGCCGTCCGATCCGGCATCCGGAGAGGACGATGAACCCGCCGCGCGGGCTGCGCCCGCCTCCACACCGTGCACCAGGGGCTGATATGCGGGCTCCGTGCCTGCCCGCGCCGGCCCCGTGGCTGAGGCCGGATCTCTGAGGCCGATCGATCCAAAATCCGCAGCATCGGGTCGGGCGGCAACGACCGAGATCGGTTCGACCGTTACGGAACCGGAGGCGCCGCTCGTCGGACCTTCGTGCCGGCCGGAGCTGTGCGGTCCACCGGCCTGGACCGGGCTCAGCGCTCCGCCCGCCGTCGGCGATACGCCGCCCTGGTCCTCCGGGAAGGCCTTGATGCCACCCGGTGCGCCGAGATCTGATGGCGCTTCGTGTCCCTGCGCCGGGTGGTCGGCGAGGGCGTCCACAGCGAAGACCATCGCCGAGAACACGATGATCCCGACTTGCTTGCGATGCGCGTCGCGGTCTTCGGCATCACCGGTGTCGCGCGCTTCGGACGGCCCTTGCTGATGCGCCTGGCCCGCGTGAGGGGCCTGGGACGCGCTCTCGGTCGACCGGGCCTCGTCATCGGCGCGGGCGTCGTCGGGCGACAGGCTCAGGGCCGCGGCCGCGACGAGGGCGGCGAGCAGCGCCGCCGGGTGAACCGAGAGCTTCGTCTCACCGGCACTCTGCGGGATCGGGAGAAGCTCGGGATAGCGTCGGGCGATCTCGTTGATGAGGGCGCGAAAATCGCTGCCCCGCATCGGGCTGTCCAAGACCTCGGACGCGATGACGTAGCTGCCGTCGATCCTGGCGAAGTGCATGACGGCGTCGCCATCCGGCCGGCAGAAGACGAACCAGGGATCCGCCTCGTCGCTCAGGCCCTGCTCGCTCCCGATCTGCAAGCCGGCCCGGACCAGGGCGGCCTCGACGCGGTAGAATTCCGCGAGTTCCTGCTGCGACCAGCCACCCCGGCACGTCGCCGCGGGTCGGAAGAATGAGATGACCGCGCCCATCGGGACCTCACGTCCGCACAGTGACTGAGAAGCAGGGTCTAGCGCTCATGGAAACTGCGTCCCAGAGCGTCGAAGAACGGAGCCACCAGATAGTCGAGCGCGGTGCGCTCGCCGGCCGAGACGACGACCTCGGCAGGCAGGCCGGCCAGGAGGCGTGACCGTACGTCGTCCGGGAGTTGGCGGTCGTCGATCTCGACGGTGCCGGCGAAGTAGGCGTGTTTCGTGCCGTCGTCGATCAGGCGATCGCGGGACACCATCGTCAGCGTGCCGAAGATCGCCGACATGCGGCGCGTCTGAAAAGCCGGGAACTTCACCTCGGCCCGCAGGCCGGCATGGACCGCCTCGAGATCGTTCGGCGCGAACTGCACGCTGATCACCAGCCTGTCGTTCGTCGGAACGATCTCCATCAGCGGCTCGCCCGAGCGGACCACCTGCCCGATCGTGTAGACCTTCAAGCCCTGGATGACGCCCTGATGCGAGGCCCGGACCTCGTGCCGACGGAGGACATCCTGGGCCACGATGAGCTTCTCGCGCAGCTCGGCGATCTTCTGCCGCGTGTCCAGGAGCTGGGCAGTCAGCGCCTCCTGTAGCTTCTGTTTAAGCTGCGCGGTCTGCATCCCCGCTTCGTTGATGCCGTTCTGCGCCTTGGCGGTCTCCGCCACGGATCGCCCGATCACGCCTTCCAGGCGCGCGTGCTCGCGTTCCATCATCAGGACGCGCGAGAGCGGGATGAGGTTCTTCTCGCGCAGGCCGCGCAGGCCCTCCAGCTCCTGCTGGATCAGGGCGACCTGCTGCTCGACCGAGGCCTTCTCGACCGCGAGCCCGGAAATCTCCGTCCTCAACTGCGTGACGCGCGCCTGGATGAGGGCGAGCTGCGCCTGGAAGGACCCGCGCCGCTCCAACAGCTGGCTGGCCTGATCGTCGATCATCCCGGCGACGGCCGGCTCAGCGCGCCGCGCCGCGATCTCCGGCGGCAGGAGCAGGTCTTGCGCCTGGCTCTGCTCCGCACGGAGGCGGGCTTCGAGGATCAGGGCCGCGTCGAGCTGGCCACGGAGGAGATCGTTGCTGGCACGCGATTGCACCGGATCGATGCGGAGCAGGACATCGCCCGCGCGGACCGTCTGTCCGTCCCGGACCAGCACCTCCTGGACGATGCCACCTTCGAGATGCTGCACCACCTTGCGGCTGCCTTCCGCGACCACCACCCCGGGACTGATGACCGCCCGGTCGAGGCGCGCGAACGTGGCCCAGGTGCCGACCACTCCGAACGTCGCGAAGATGAGCGCGTAGCCGGCCACCGCGTAGGCGCGCCAGTTCGTCAGGCCGGTGACACCCGGCCGCTCTCCATCGGGCGCTTTCTGGACAGGTGACGGGCTCAAGATCGCGGCGCGCGGGACGGTCATCGCTTACCCCGCGCTCCGCTGCCCGTCGGAGCCTCGGTGGCTCTGGGACGTCGTGGGGCCGACGGGCGGCACCAGGGTCGGGACAGGCCTCTGGCCGGTGATGTGGCCGAGGATCTGATTGGGCGGTCCGGAGAGTTGGACGCGGCCCTCGCCCATGAGCAGGATATGGTCGGCCTCCTCCAGCAGGCTCATCTTGTGGGTCACCATCACGACCGTCGCCCCGGACTGCTTCAGGGCCGCGACGGCGCGCATCAGCGCCGCTTCGCCGTGCTGGTCGAGACTCGCATTCGGCTCGTCGAGCACGACCAGGCTCGGCTCGCCGTAGAGGGCCCGGGCCAGAGCGATGCGCTGCCGCTGCCCTCCGGACAGACCGTGTCCCCCGCGCCCGATCACCGTGTTGTAACCCTCCGGCAGGGACTGGATCAGCTCGTGACAGCCAGCCCTTCGGGCAACCTCGATGACGCGCGCATCGTCCAGGGCGGCGAAGCGCGCGATGTTCTGCGCGACGGTCCCGTCGAACAGCTCAACGTCCTGGGGCAGGTAACCGACATGCTGCCCGAGCAGAGCCTTGTCCCAGTGGCCCAGGTCGGAGCCGTCGATGCGCACCGTGCCTTCCAGCAAGGGCCAGACACCGGTGAGCGCGCGCACGAGCGTCGATTTGCCGGCGGCACTCGGGCCGATGATCCCGACGACGCTGCCGGGCTCGAGCCGGAAGCTCACGTCCTCGAGGATGGCTCGCGACGCTCCGGGGGCGGCCACCGAGATGGTCTCGGCCTCGATCAGGCCGCGCGGTCGCGGCAACACGAGGCGGCGCGTCTCCGAGCCGGCGACGGCGATGAGATCGGTCAGTCGCCGATAGCTGGCCCGCGCCGCCGTGAAGCCCTTCCAGTTTCCGACGACAGCCTCGATCGGCGCGAGGGTGCGGCCGATGATGATGGACGCGGCGATCATCGACCCGGCCGAGATCTCGCGGTGCAGGGCGAGATACGCGCCGATGCCGAGCACCAGGGTCTGCAGGAGCATGCGGATGAACTTCGTGGCGGCGACGATCAGGCCCGCGCGATCGCTCGCGCGCGCCTGGAGGAGCAGAACATCGTCGTGACGCCGGCTCCAGAGCCCGCGCATGGACGCCACCATGCCCATGGCCTGGAGCACTTCACCGTTTCGAAAGACCGTCGCGGCGCTCTGCCCCGCCTCGCGCGAGGCCTGACTGGCGGCGTCGAGCGTCCGGCGGGTCGCGACCTCGTTGAGCAGCGTGAGGCCGAGGATCGTGCCGCCGCCCACGAGCGCCATCCAGCCGAACCAGGGGTGTAAGATGAAGCAGGCGAGCAGGAAGATCGGGATCCAGGGCAGATCGCAGAACGCCAGCATGCCGCTGCCGGTCAGGAACTCCCGCAGGATGTCCACGTCGCGCAGCGCCGTGTCGTGCTGCGCGCCGGGCCTGACCAACGTGCCGCGATGGGCAGCATCGAAGATCGGCGTAGCAATCTTCTGATCGAACACGACGCCGCCGCGTACCAGGAGGCGGGCGCGCAGCATCTCCAAGATCGCGTAGACGGCCAGGCCGAACGCCGCGATCAGCGTGATCCCCGCCAGGGTTGTCTCATTCCGGCTCGGGATCACGCGGTCGTAGATCTGGAGCATGTAGAGCGGGCTGACGAACAGCAGCAGATTGATGAAGAGCCCGAACAACACGGCGGTCGTCAGGACCGGCCGCAGGGAGCGCAGGCCGACGGTCAGTGCCGATTGCAGCGCATGATCGCCCATACTGCCCTCTTCCTGCGATCGTTCGGCACGACCGGCGACACCCGGTGGCTCAGATTCCCGTCCTGCTCGCGTCCGTGACCCGCGGGCGCTCAGATCAGCGAGCGTGGGTCACGTGTCCGATTCTCGACAATCATGGGCCGCTATTTGGAGACACTGACCGGTATTGCGGCATTCCGCGCCTCTGTTCAAACCGTTTCCTACGGGATGATGATAGCGCTGGTCGGATACCTGCCAAGCATCGGGTCGCGTTCGGGGGCGACGGTCGACGGCGCGTGTCTGGACAGCGCGACGCCGGGTCGGCTATATGGTTTTTGCTGTATAAGCGCCGCGCTGAGTGGCGTCGGTCGGCAGGAAGGCGAGACTCCGTGTATGCTCATCAGCAACGCCTGGACTCCGAGGAGGTGCTGGAGCTGCGTCGGGAGGGCGGGCGCTATCTGAAGGAACTTCGGGAGGCACGCGGCCTGTCGCAACGACAGCTCGCAGCGCTGGTCGGTGCGGATTACTACACCTTCATCTCGCAGCTGGAGACCGGGCGCGGCCGGATACCTCCGGATCGGTACCGCGCCTGGGCCGAGGCGCTGGCGATCGAGCCGAGAGCGTTCGTCCGGAGCGTCATGCGCTTCTACGACCCGATCACCCACGAGATCCTGTTCGGCGATCCGGCCGGGAAGCCCGGGACCGGCGAGGCGTAGGCCATCGACGCTCTCAAGGTGAGGATCGCTCGGATGAGCGAGGCGCGCGTGACGGTTCCCGGCAAGGAGACGACCAGCCGCGCGGGCTCAGGACGTGGAGTGACCCGCATCGTGCATCGTCTGTGACCCGAAGGCCGAGGCGTCCTCAGGGGTCGCGTCGGCAGCAGAGACGGGTGCGCCGATCGCCGCCATCAGCATTCGCAGCCCTTCGATCCATGTATCGGCCTCCGCTCGGGAGACACACCCGGTGCGGCGAAAGGTTTTTCCGGATTCAAGTTTCACGACAACATCGAACCAGCCATCCGGTCTGTCCGTGATCCAATATTCTACATTCTGCGGCATCGAAGCTGCTCTGAAGTTCCTCATCTGGCGGGCCACAGCGGCGCCGCGCGCGCAGCTCGCAGTCTCGTGGGGATCGCGCACCGCTCCCGACGCCGTATTCCGTTCACCGTGACACGACATTCGTCGCTCGGACTCGGGGAACATCGCCGTTCGAGCCGCCCTGGACGCGAAGATCTTCGGGACCCGCTCACTTCATCATTGGCACCTCCCATCCGATCGAAGCGAGGCCCAACGCTCGGGCCGCCGAGAACGATCCCGCATTTGCAGGGTTAGATGTTCACTGTACAGTCAGGTGGCTGGCCCTATCTGCGGAGATGAACGCTCGATGACGCGCGCATCCGGGTCGGTCCCGTCGGATGGCCCGATGCCGATGCGGGCCGCCGAGCGGGCCGCCGAGCGGGCCCCAGGGCGGGCCGGGATCGGGGCGTGCGACGAGCGCTTTGAAAGGACGTGACTTGACGGACACGTTGGTTGCTCAAGACGGAGAGGCCCGTCGGCCGAGCCGGCAGGATCCCCCGGAACTGGCCGCTCTACCGGCCGGCGTGCGGGATCATCTCGGTCTGCAGTTGCGCGTCGCCTACGAGGCCGTGACACGGGCACAGACACCGCCGCGTCTGCTGGAGCTCGTCGCGCAGCTCGATGCGGCGCTGGAGGGACCGCAACGGGACTACGCCGCCGTTTTTCGCGACGGCCTGACCGAGGCACTCCCCGGCCTGCGCGCCTTCGCCCTCTCGCTCGTGGGCGATGCCTCGCGCGCCGACGATCTGGTCCAGGAGACGGTGCTCCGGGCCTGGGCGCGACAGGAGCTGTTCATACCGGGCTCCAACCTGAAGGCGTGGCTGTGCACCATCCTGCGCAACCAGTTCTACACCGAATGCCGCAAGCGGAAGCGCGAGATCGAGGACGTGAACGGCGCTGTCGCGGCGCAACTCACCGCCCCGGCAGCTCAGGAGCACGGTTCGGATCTGCAGGTCGTCTGGTCCCACATCGGCAAGCTGCCGGAACTGCAGCGGGAGGCCCTGCTCCTGGTCGGGGCACAGGGCCTGACCTACGAGGCGGCCGCTGAGGTGATGGGCTGCCAGACCGGGACCGTGAAGAGCCGGGTGAGCCGCGCCCGTGCCCTGCTCGTCGCGCATCTCGCCTGAGAGCGGCGTGCTGCTCCGAGGGGATCACGGAAGGCGCCGAACCTCGGCGCCACCGGGATCCTCGTCGCCTGGCCGGATCGGAGCGGTGAGATGAGGCGCGCGACGCGCGAAGCCCTCGGAGGTCTCGGAAAGACATCCGGCCCTCGCCGCTGATACGGGCACCCTGGCGCACGCCCCTCCCCCGCCTGCTTCGAACCGCACGGGCGTCTGTCGGGGGCGCCGACCGCGACATCGCGGCCGTGATGCTCGATCGCTCGTCCCGCGGTCCAGCGCTCACCCTTCGGCAAGGTTCGAGCCCGCCCGGTGTTGACCGCCGCGAGATTGGCCGCGCGTCCCGGGCCGATTCACAGGTCATCGCGGGTGAGGCTGCGGAGCAGGTCGCCCTTAACAAACCCCTCCATCCCCGCACGAATCTCTGCCGCCGCTGGACTCGGTTTGCAGAATCGGTCCACATGAACAGTCACGTTGGCAGAATCGGGCGGGGACCGATGACCGCAGAGGAACGGCTGGCAGAGCTGAAGGCGGCGGATATTCGCCGTCAGACACGTCGCAGGGAGGCTCTCAAGCAGAAGGGCATGACCCAGCAGAACGTGTGGCTGAAGCCGTCGGTCAAGGCTGTCATCGACCAAGCGATCCAGAACGGTCGGTTCAAGAGCCGCACCGAGGCGATCGAGTGGGCGCTCGCGTCTGCCTTCGAGGAGAAATCGGCATGACGTAACGGGCAAAGCAGAAGGCCCCGAGGCGGGAACCTCGAGGCCTTTGGACCTGACATACCCTGGGATGGGGCGCGACAGGCGATTCGCACCCCCTTTATGCCCCCTCCCCCAGGCCGTCGTCAAGAACACCCTTCGGGGTGAACGGTCCCGCTTTGCCTCCTGAGAGGAGGCGGTTGAGGTGGAGACAGTTCATTCCGGTGGCCGGCCGCTCACGCGCGCCGCGCTCGCCGGTCGGAGACGCGCGCTCGAGGCCGGGCGAACGATCTCGCGCAGGGAGCTCTCGGCCGCCGGCCGGGACGCTGCCAAGGCCCTGCGCCTGCGCCCTGCCCTGCGCGCCATCCTCTCGGCGCTCTGCGCCGTGTGGGGCGAGCAGGAGTGGGAGCGCCTCGTGGTCTGGCCGTCGAACGAGCACCTATGCGGAATGACCGGGCTGTCGGAGCGCGCGCTCCGCTACGGGTTGCGCGACCTCGTGGCCCTGGAGGTCATCACGCCCCGGGACAGCGCGAACGGCAAGCGCTTCGCCATCCGGGCACCGGGCGGCGCCATCATCGACGCTTACGGCTTCGACCTCACGCCGATCGTTGCCCGACAGGGCGAATGGACAGAGGTGCTCGCTGAGGCGACCGCGCGAGAAGTCCGGAGACGTCGGTCGTTCGATCTCCTGACCGTCCGCCGCCGCGCTGTGTCGGAGGCCCTCACCGCCCTCCGCACGCGCTTTCCGAGAACGGACGTGGCCGATCTGCTCGCAGCGCAGGAATCGCTGGAGCTGAGTACGCCGAGCCGCAGAGCGTCGAACGCCGAACCGGATCTCGTTCTCGAGGCTTGGGGGGAACTTCAGATCATGACGGAGGAACGGTTCTATCAGGCCGCCTCTGCCGGCATATCCAGCCGCCACATAGAACAAAACACCGGATCTCCTACCGATCCTTGTGCAAGGGCTCCCGAGAAGGAGCCTGGGCCGATCCACCTGCCCGAACCGGGTCTCGTTGCGGCTGCCTGCCCGGTGGCTGGTGAATTCGGCGTTAAGCTCAGAACGGAGGCGGACGTCATCGAGGTCGGCCGTCTGATGCGGGGCGGGATCGGGGCGCATCCCTCCGCCTGGGGTGAGGCCTGTGAGGCCCTCGGTCCGTTCCGGGCCTCGGTGCTCGTACTGATCGTCGCGCAGCTGCACGACGACGACGTGCGGCGGGGTGAGATTCGCATCCGGAATCCGGGGGGCTACTTCAGGCAGCTCGTCCGCCTGTGTTCCGAAGGTCGCTACGGACTCGAAGCCGAACTCATGGCGATGCGGCGGAGGAAGATGACGTGAGCCGAGCGGGCCGGTGGCCGGCTCCCGCGCGTCGCGGACCGGTATCGGTGTGGGGCGACGTTCCCACCCGCGTCCCCTGCCCTGCTTTCAGGAGGCGCATTCAGGAATCGTCCGCCGCGCAGGGCCCGGCCGCCCGGGGCTGGACAGGTCCGCGCGAATCGGGCTCATCCTATCGCTTGCGGTGATCTGGGCATTTCAACCGTTTCACCGTGAACGAGATAGGGCCGATGAACCAGCATCTCTCCGGCGGGCGGCTCGTGCCTGCGCCAAATCAGACCGCCGGCGACGATGCTCGGCTGCTCGGTGCGAAACTGCGCGAGATCGCGTCCGTCGTGTTCTCGCCGTCCGAGGCCAAGACGCTCCGGCGTTTCACTTCCGGTGAGGTCGCGCGCATCCTGGGCGTCACCGACAGTCGGATCCGGCAACTCTCCCCCGACCTTCTCGTCTCCGAGCCCGAGGTCGCGCCGGGTGGACGACGGATGTACACGCTGGCCGACATCCACGCCCTGCGCGCGCATCTCGATGAGATCGACCGCGTGGGACGCCGCTACCTGCCACACCGCGATGCCGACCGAGGTGAGCATCTGCAGATCATCGCCTGCGTCAACTTCAAGGGCGGTTCAGGCAAGACAACGACCGCCGCGCACCTCGCCCAGTCGCTCGTGCTGCGCGGCTACCGCGTGCTCGCGGTCGACCTCGACCCGCAGGCCAGCCTCTCCACGCTGCTCGGCGTCCGACCCGAGAACGAGCGCGAGCCCTACCGCACCATCTATGATGCAATCCGCTACGGCGAGGAGCGGTGCGGCCTCGGCGCGGTCATCCGGCCGACCTACTTCACGGGACTGGACCTGGTGCCGGCCGATCTGGAACTTGAGGTTTTTGAGTTCGAGGCGCCCAACCACATGGCGCGGCGGAAGGCGAACGATCCCGAGCCGCCGTTCTTCGTGCGGGCCGGACTCGCTCTGGAGGAGGTCGCGGACCGCTACGACGTCGTCGTGATCGATTGTCCGCCGCGCCTCGGCTACCTCACCATCGCGGCTCTGTGCGCGTCGACCTCGCTCCTCATCACGATCCATCCGCAGATGCTCGACGTCTCGAGCATGCGCCAGTTCCTCACGATGATGGACGAGCTGATGGAGCCGGTGCGTGAGCAGGGGGGCGTGCGCACCCACGACTGGTTCCGCTACCTCGTCACGCGCTTCGAGCCGCAGGACACCCCGCAGACCGAGGTGGTCGCGATGTTGCGCGGCCTGTTCGGCGAGCGCGTTCTGACCAAAGCCATGCTGCAGTCGGCCGCGGTTTCGAACTCGGGCCTGCGCGGCCAGACCGTGTACGAAACACCGCTTCGTCGCGACGAGGTGACGGGTTCGACCTACCGCCGCGCGCTCGACGCGCTCGACGCGGTCAACAGTGAGATCGAGACCTTGATCGCACGTGCATGGGGCCGGGTATGAGCCAGAAGAAGCGCCTGAGCGCGATCATGGGCGCGCCGATCCAGACGGATGTGGCTTCGCCCGCGCATCCCGATTCTTCAACGGCTTACCCCCCTGTGACAGGTGTCACACCCCCTCCCCCGGTGGCGGAGAAGCGGCCCGCGGCGGCGCGCTCGATCGCCGCCATGTGGGCGGCGGCCCGTCCTGTAGCCGCGCAGGACGGGGCCGTGGTGGAACTCGATCCGGGTCTGTGTGAGCCATCCGCCATCGCCGACCGGGTGCCCGACGCGACGGACGCGACGTTCGAGGCCTTCGTGGATCAGATCCGGGAGGAGGGCCAGCATACCCCGATCCTCGTTCGCCGGCATCCGACCAAGCCCGACCGCTACGAGATCGCTTACGGGCGGCGACGGACGCGGGCGGCGACGGCGCTGGGCAAGCCCGTGCGCGCCGTCGTGCAGGACCTGACCGACGCCGAACTCGTGATCGCACAGGGCTCAGAGAATCTGGCGCGCGAGGATCTCAGCTACATCGAGCGTGCCCATTTCGCCCGGAACATGGAGCGGGCCGGCATCGCGCGCGACCTGATCCTGAAGGCGATGGCCGTGCATCGGACCGAGCTCGACCGCTATCTCGACATCGCGGAGAGCATCCCTGCCCCGGTTCTGACGATCATCGGTCCGGCCCCGAAGGTCGGTCGTCCGCGCTGGCTGACGCTCGCCGACCGGATCCGAGCGGCGAGCCCGGAGCGGATCGCCGCCGTCCTCGCCTCGCCGAAGCTGGTCGGCAGACCCTCCGATGAGCGCTTCGCCGTGATCCTGACCGAACTCGCCGCGCCGCAGCCGCAGAAGGCGAAGCCGAAGGCCGAGACGCTGAAGGATACCAGAGGCCTGAAATTCGCCCGCGTAGAGCGGAGCACGACCGGTCTGCGCCTGACGCTCGATGAGACGATCGCGCCCGGCTTCGGTGATTACCTGGCCGACCGGTTGCCCGAACTCCTCGCAGCCTATCGAGCGAGCCGAGGCTGACCACCCCAGGCGCCGCAGACCGAGGCGGCGTTGGGGAGATCTGGAGATCGGCTGCGCCGGATGCACAGCCGATCTCCCGAAGCTTTGCCGACGACGATGGCGGACGCCGCACCGAGCGTCTTCTCTCCGAGGGACGGGCGGCCGCATGGCCGGTCAGGATCAGCGCCGTGATGTCTCCGGCGGGCGCGATCGTTCCGCGCCTGGTCGCAAAGGGGATCGCGCCCTCACCGCTCGCCGGAAGGCGGTTCGCCCGGAGGGGAGGGCGCTGCGCCGACGAGCGCCGGACGCGCAGGGGATGCCCGGACACGTCGGCCGTCGCCGATCTCGAGGGCCGGATCATCGGGCGGCGGCCCCTCCGGTCCGAGGGGAGGAACTCACCGATTGGTTGGCCGGAGCGGCTCCCGATATCGGACAACGGGCTGCCGCATTGGCCGCTCGGGTGAGGTGCGTCGGCCCGATCCCTGGCGCACTTCCGGAGGAGCCGGCCTTCGCGATGGATAGCTGCGGGAGAGCCTGAGAACTGGCGCCGCGCGGTCTCTCGACGCCGGCACGGCGAGGCTTCGGAGGGCAGGGGGCGCCAACGGCCGATGCGCCGGAGCGCGATCTCCGAGGGCGGCCGGGAGGAGCTGCCGACCCCGTCTTCGGGCTCTTGGGCGACCTCCGACCCGGGGAGGCGACGGTGCTCGCCGCGAAGCTCGGAAGCTGACCCCGGACGCGGAGGGGCGGTCGTTCAGGGATTGTTAGCCATGTTCCGCGACCCGCCGTGCCGCTCGGAAACCGGCCACGATCATCGAGGCGCACACGCCCGGGGTCGGGCACCGTGACGACATCCGTGGCCGCGCCTTCGGAATGACACCCGTCGAAGGGCCTGCTGACGGCTGCGCGACACGCCCGGATTCCCGGGACCTGTCGCGGCACGGCGCGGGTCGGTGACGCCGCCCGTGTCGGATCCTGGGCCGGCAGGGCAGGGGGACATCCGTCTGGCCACTGCCCACGGCTGGACCCTCCTTCCGGCGGCCGCTCTCGGTCGGGCCGTCAATTGAGCCACGGCGGCTGATTCCGACGCACGGGTGCGTCAGTCCACGCCGCAGGCGAGGATGGCGCGCCGCCGCCGCTCGGCATCCTCCCGGGCCGCCGCCTGCCAGCTTTCCTCGGGCGGCGTGATCTCGACCGTGTCCTGGTCTCGGGCAGGCCGCTCGCCCGGCAGATAGAGGCTGCGCGGGTCGGCGGGCAGGGCACCTGTCGTCTCGGGATCGTCGCCGCAGTTTCCGCCCGGCCGACCAGTCTGGGCGAGGGCGGGACCAGCGCACACAATCATGACCGACGTGAAGGCGATGAGCGTTCTCATGATCGGTGTCTCGGCATCCAGGCGCGCTAGAGTGATCTCGGCCGGCAGCGGGCTGCGACCGCCCCGGGCCGCCCGGCTTAGCGAAGAGTTCGTTCCAAGGCTTGGCGGCAGCCATGGGCGGCGAGCATGCGACCCCTGAGGGCGTCGCGCTTGACGACGCGGCGCCGGACGGCCGGTGCCGGGGCCACGTGGCGGGGGCGCCCCGGCACTGCAGACCGTGATGGTGTCTGCCAGACGAGCACGGCGGAGTGGGCGGCCGGATACGCGGCCACGCGGGGCTCGCGCAATCGGCGTTCCCGCGTCGGCAGGAAGCCGCCACCGACCCGATAGGGTCCTCCGGTCCCGCCCGATCCCGCGCGTCGTGCCCGGCAGGGCCGGAAGGGCTACGGCGTCACGCCGACTGACCGGAGCCGCTCGGCGAGGCGCGGATACGCGCGCAGCGCGTTCCCGGCATAGATCTTGGCCCGGTCCGCGTCCGGAATCGCGGCGGCCTCGACGTAGCGCTTGGTGTCGTCGTAGGCGTGGCCGGTCTCGGGATCGATCCCGTTCACCGCGCCGACCATCTCGGAGGCGAACAGCACGTTCTCGCGCGGGACGACCTTGAGCAGCAGGTCGATGCCGGGCTGGTGGTAGACGCAGGTGTCGAAGAAGACGTTGCGCATCAGCTCGGACAGCGGCGGCCGCTTCGCGTCCTGGGCCAGTCCCCGGTAGCGCCCCCAGTGATAGGGCACGGCACCGCCGCCGTGCGGGATGATCAGGCGCAGCGTCGGGAAGTCCTTGAACAGGTCCGAGGTCACGAACTGCATGAAGGCGGTGGTGTCGCCGTTGATGTAATGCGCGCCGGTCGCGTGGAAGTTGGGATTGGCCGAGGCGCTGACATGCACCATGCCCGGCACGTCGAGCTCGACCATCTTCTCCCAGAGCGGGTACCAGAACCGGTCGGAGAGCGGCGGGTCGGTCCAGTAACCTCCGGACGGGTCCGGGTTGACGTTGCAGCCGACGAAGCCGAGCTCCCGGACGCAGCGCTCCAGCTCGGGTACGCAGGCCTTCGGCGAGACGCCGGGCGATTGCGGCAGCTGGCAGACGCCGACGAAGTTCCGCGGCATCAGGCTCGTCACCCGGTGGATCATGTCGTTCGACACGATCGACCAGTCGAGGCTGGTGCGGGCCGTGCCGATATGGTGGCCCATCCCGCCGGCCCGCGGCGAGAACAGCGCCAGGGAGATGCCGCGCTCGGACTGGAGCTTGAGCTGCCGCCCGCTCACGCTGGCGCGCACCGCGTCGTCGCTGACCCGCAGGTCCGACGGCGCGGGGGACTGGCCCGGGTCGTTGAGCGCGCCGATCTGGCGCTTGCGCCAGTCCAGCAGGGCGGCCGGCTCGGTGGTGTAATGCCCGTGGCAGTCGATGACCAAACCCGTGTAGCGCGACGGCTCGGCACGCGCCGCGCCGGCCGTCATCGCCGCCGCTCCCAGCCCGGCGAGGCGGCCCATGAAGCCGCGGCGGGGCAGGCAGCACGCGCACCGGGCGCCGGCGTCCGGTCCGCCCGTTCCAGGATCCGCCGCGCCGATCATCGCGCGCCGTCCTCCGGCAGGGCGGCGCGCTTGCGCAGCACCATGTCGCCCCGGAACAGGAACTTCTGCGCCCGCTTCCCGGTGTCGACCTCGGTGGTGAAGACGTTGCCCTTGGAGTCGATGGCGAGGTTGTGGACCCAGTGGAAGTCGCCGGCCATCCGGCCGTTGCGGCCGAAGCGGCCGAGGACCTCGCCGGTGTCGCGGCTCAGGGTGCGAACCTCGTTGTTGGCCCCGTCGGCGTTGAGCAGGTAGGTCTGGCGCTCGTCCGGCCACAGGGCGAGTTCCCAGACCGAGCCGTTGGCCCGGGTGTTCTTCTCGACGAACATCTCCTGCACGAAGGTGCCGTCCTTCCTGAACACCTGGATCCGGTCGTTGGTCCGGTCGCAGACGTAGACGAGGCCGTCGCGGGCGATCTGCACGCAGTGCACCGGGTTGGCGAATTGCTGGGACGGGGCCGCCGCCGGATCGTAGGGGCCGAGCTTGTCGTCGGTCGGCGGCTTGCCGTAGGCCCCCCACATCCGCTTGAACGCGCCGGTCTCCGCGTCGAACACGATGACGCGGTGATTGTAGTAGCCGTCGGCCACGTAGAGCTCGTTCGACTCCGGATCGACCATCATGCCGGCCGGTTTGCCGAGGCGGCTCGTGTCCCGGCTGTCGGTCTGCGGCCCCTGCTTGCCGATCTGCAGGACGAACTTGCCGTCCGGCGTGAATTTCAGGATCTGGCCGTCGGTGTCGCCGTTGCCCGCGAGCCAGACGAAGCCCTTGTGGTCGATGTGGATGCCGTGCTCGTTCTGGGGCCATTGATAGCCCTCGCCCGGGCCGCCCCAGGACTTCACCAGGCGCCCGGCCTGATCGAAGACGAGGACCGGCGGTGCCGGCTTGCAGCATCGGGTGCGGGGCGGATCGAGGCTCGCGGCCTTCTCGTCGTCGGTGAGGGTGCGCGGCCGCTGGATGACCCAGACATTGTCCTGCGCGTCGACCGCGACGCCCGCCGCCTGGCCCATGATCCAGTCGTTCGGCAGGCGCTGCGGCCAGGCCGGATCGACCTCGAAGCGCAGCGGCTCCTCGGCGACGGCGGGACCGGCGAATGTCAGGGCGGCCGCAGCCGTCAGCTGACGCAGCACGCGTCGCAGCATCTCGGTTTCCTCTCCCGGCTTTTATTCAATTCGCAGCACCATCAGAGGCTGAAAGGCGGGCCTCGTCCAGCATCGAGCAGCATATCCGGGTGACATCGCGCGACGCTTCCGCCGGGATGTTCCCGGTCGCGCGGTCCCGGCCGCCGCCGGGGCGCGCTCTAGGAAGTCGGGTAGCCGAGCGCGGCCCGGAAGCGGTTCTTGACGTGGACGCCGTCCCGCGGCGGCAGGACGCGCGGTGGGTTCTCGGGACGGATCTTGATCGCCGCGAAGGTCAGGCCCGCCCGGGCGGCGACCCGGTCACGCAGGGTGTCGAGGCCGGCGCTGTCGGCGATCGCCCGGCTCCACGGGAAGCCGCAGGCCTCCGCGACCCCCTCGAGCGCCAGGCCGCGGCCGGCGTGGCTCGCCTGCATGCCGGTCTCGCCGTAATGGCCGTTGTCGAGGACCGCGACGGTCAGGTTCGGCGGTCGCTGCAGGGCGATCGTCGCGAGCCCGCCGAGCCCCATCAGCATCTCGCCGTCGCCGGTGATCACCAGGACGGGTCGCGCCGGCTGGGCGACGGCGAGGCCGAGGCCGACCGTGGCGGCCGAGCCCATCGCCGCCCACAGGTAGTAGTTTCCGGGATGGTCGCCCGCCGCCATAACGTCGTAGGAGGGCGAGCCGAGCCCGGTGATGACCAGCAGATCGTCCCGGCCGGCCAGGAGCCGCGCCACGGCCTCCCGGCGCTCCAGCGGCCCGCCCGCGCTCACTTCAGCCACGACTTCTCTCCGATCAGTCGCTGCCCCAGCAGCAGGGCGCAGGCGGCGTTGCCCTCGAACGCCATGGTGGCGGCGCCGTGCAGGAGCGGCGCGACGGCGTCCGGCGCGTCGGCCCGCCACGTCATCACGCCCATGAGCTTCAGGGACGCCTCGGTGGCCTGCCCCATGGGGTTCTGCCAGGGATTGAACTCGGCCCAGTCGCCGCGCATCGTGACGACCATGAGGAGCGGGAAGCCGCCGCAGGCCGGCAGCGCCAGGGTGTTGATGCAGTTGCCGACCCCGCTCGATTGCAGCAGCAGCGCCCCGCGCTGCCCGCCGAGCCAGGCTCCCGCGAGGTAGCCGATCCCTTCCTCTTCCGTGGTCAGCACGACGGCGTTGAGATCCGGGTCGGCCTCGGCGAGGCGGATCGCGGTCGCGTGCCCCGCGTCGGGCACGTAGGCCACGTGCCGGACGCCCGCCGTCTTGAGTCCGCGGAAGACGTCGCGGCGCCAGTCCGCCGCGTGGTCCGGTTCCTGGCCCGTCATCGCCCCCCTCATCCCTGCCGCCCTGACCCGTCGGTCGTGGCCGACCCCCGCCGGTTCGGAATGGATCGTAGAGGCGCCGGTCCGGCCCGGGCCAATAGCAATCGGCGAAACGAGAGATGCCGCGGATGTCTAGCTCGGGCGTCTAGGCTCGAGCGTCCCGGCCAGACGCGTGGGCCGCCCGCGACGCGTCCAGCACCTGGCCCATCCAGACGCCGCGCGCGGCGAGATCGGCCGCGATCCCGATCACCGTCTCGCCCACGAGGCGCGCGGCGCGGCTCACCGGCCGGTCGGCGGGATAGGCGACGACCAGCTCGCGGGTCGGACTGGGATCCGTGAGCGGCGCCGCCGTGAGGTCGCCCGCCGCCACCATGGCGTGGACCGGCGCCAGCGGCAGCACGGTGGCCCCGATTCCGGCGCGCACCAGGTTGATCAGCGACTGGAACGAGTCCGCCTCGACGACCACGCGGAGCTCGATGCCGGCCCGCCGGGCACAGTCGTGGGCGATGTCGCGCAGCATGTGACCGGGGCTCGGCAGGACGAGGTCCATGCCGGCGAGGCCGGCGAAGGGCACGGGCGCGCCCGGCTCCTCCCGGCCGCCCGGGCCGACGAGGAGCAGCGTCTCGATCATGATCGGGACGATGCGCAGCGTGTGCAGGCGGCGCGGGTTGTACGACACGGCCACGTCGATCTGCCCGCGCTGCAGCCAGTCGAGGATGTGCCCGCTATAGGCCGCGCTCAGCCGGACCGCGAGGTCGGGATGCGTGCGCCGGAGCGCCGTGACGAGCGGCACCGTCACGATCTCGGCGACGGTCGGCGTGGTGCCGACCGAGACCGTGCCCCGGAACGACGTGCGACCGGACGCGACCGTGTCGCGGATCGCCTCCATCTCGGCCATCACGCGGCTCGCGTGCACCAGCACCGCGCGCCCGGTCTCGGTGATGACCATGCCGCGCCCGTGGCGCTCGAACAGGTCGGTACCGAGTTCCTGCTCCAGCTGGCGGATCTGCCGGCTGAGGGCAGGCTGGGCGATGTTGAGCCGGTCGGCCGCCTTGCTGACGCTGCCGAGTTCGGCGACGTGGATCAGCGTTCTGAGCTGCGCAATGTCCATGGCGATCCACGCGGCGGCCGGGTCCTGCAGCATTACCGGCCGGGCTCCGGGCGCGTTCCCCGGCCGATCGCGACCGCGCGCCGGTATCGTCCCGGGCGATAGCAGGTATACCGAAAGGGTCTTACCGTTGACCGCCGCCACGGCTCGATAAGGGGTCCGCACGTCCGAGTCTCCCGGACCGAAGCGCCGGGCCTCGGACCCACACCTGCAGGCACGACGACCGCCCGGCGCGTCCGGGCGGCGATCGCCGCCGCGGTCAACGAGGATGCGCCATGATCGGCTCGCGCAGGTTCGCGGTCTACGGGGGCCTCTTCCTGCTCACCTTCGTGAGCTACGTCGACCGCGTGAATCTCTCGGTCGCGGCGGCACCGATCGCCGCCACGTTCAGGCTGTCGCCGATCCAGCTGGGCTACGTGTTCTCGGCGTTCCTCTGGACCTACGTGCTGCTCCTCATCCCGATGGGCATCGCTGCCGACCGGTTCGGCGGCCGCACCCTCACGGCCGCCGCGCTGGCCGTCTGGTCGCTGGCGGCGGTCTGGACCGGGCTCGCCGCCTCGCTGCCGGCCCTGTACCTGGCCCGGCTGGCGCTCGGGGCCGGCGAGGCGGCGAACTATCCCGCCGGCGGCCACATCGCCTGCGCCTGGGCCCCGCGGGACGAGCGGGGCCTCGCCACCGCCTGCCTGAACAGCGGGTCCTACGCGGGGCTGTGCCTCGGGGCGCCCCTCGTCGGCTGGCTCGTCACGGTCTTCGGCTGGCGGGAATCGTTCTGGATCGCCGGCGGCCTCGGGCTCGTCCTGGCCGCCGCGTGGTTCGCCCTGTACCGGGCGCCGGAGGCGGCCGCGTGGCTGACCGACGCGGAGCGCGCCCACATCCTGAGCCGTCGCGGCCCGCAGGGGCGGACCGCGGGCGCGGCGTCCGGCCTGCCCGTCACGCGTCTGCTGCGCAGCCCGTCGATGTGGGCGCTCGCGATCACGCAGGGCTGCACCGTCTACACCAGCTACCTGTTCATGACCTGGCTGCCGAACTACCTCGCGGTGAGCCGCGGCCTCGACGTGCTGAAGAGCAGCCTGTTCACCGCGATCCCCTACGGCATCGCCGCGCTGGTCGGCCTCGCCGTGGGCGCCCTGAGCGACCGGCTCCTGCGCCGGCCCGGAGCGACGCCCGCCGACCGGCGCAAGCTGATCGCCGGACTCCTCCTCGCCTCGTCGGTCATCCTCGCCACGCCGCTCGTCCAGCCGGTCTGGCTCATCCTCTGCCTGTTCGGAGTGTCGCTGAGCTGCGTCGGGACCGTGGCCGGCCTCAACATCGCCCTCACCGCCGACCTCCTGGAGGACGGCGCCGCCAACGGCGCGGCCGTCAGCCTGCTCATCGTCGGCGGGAACACGTTCGGCCTCGCCGCCCCCATCGTCACCGGCTACGTCGTGGCGGGCACCGGCGGCTTCGCCGGCGCGTTCCTGATCGCGGGCGCGCTGCTCCTGGCGGGGGCGCTGATCGTCCTGCTCGGCGCGCGTCGTCCGATCCGCGGGGCGGCCCCGCCGCTGCCCGCCGCGCCGGTTCCCCTGCGCGCCGCGAGCCGCTGACCGATGACCGGGCTCACCTTCGCGGCCGTGTCGCGGAACTACTTCAACCTCCCGGTCTGGATCGCGCAGCACGCCGGCCTGTTCGCCGAGGAGGGCCTCACCGTGGCGATCGAGCTCCACGAGGGCGTCGATGCCGTGACCGAGCGGTTGCGCGACGGGCGGGTCGACCTCGCCTACGGCATCACCGAGCACGTCGTCCTCGACCGGGAGGCCGGGGGCCACTTCACGATCGTCGGCGGCAACGTCAACAAGCTGCCGTTCTCCCTGATCGCCCGCCCGGAGATCCGGGACGTGTCGGGCCTGCGCGGCAAGGTGATCGGCGTCTCGTCCCTGGAGGCGGGCAGCTCGTCCCTGGTGATGAAGCTGCTCGCCGCCCGCGGGCTCACCTATCCCGGCGACTACGCGTTGCGGGCCGTCGGACCCATCCTGGCGCGCTGGGAGCTGCTCCAGAGCGGCGCGATCGACGCCGGCCTGCAGGGGGCCCCGCTCGACGCCGTCGCGATCGACGCGGGCTTCAGCGTCGTGTGCGACCCCCGTGCGGACGTCCCGGACTTCCAGTTCACGTCCCTGAACGTCGACGCGCGCTGGGCCGCGGAGAACGCGGCGATCCTCACGCGCTTCCTGCGGGCGTTCGTGCGCGCCCACGCGCTGTTCTACCGGGATCCGGACACCGCGACCCGCGTCGCGGCGGTCGAGACCGGCGTGGCGCCCGCCTACCTCGCCAGGGCGTGGCAGACCTACACGGACGAAGCGATCTTCCCCCGCGACGGCGACGCGAGCACGGCCGCGGTCCAGGCCCTGATCGAGGTCAGCGCGCTGATCCGCGCGTTGCCGAACCGCCGTCATTCGGAGGCGGACCGCTACATCGACCGGCGCTACCTGCGCGCGGCGCACCGCTCCTTGTCGTCGTGACGCTCGCACCCGCCTGAGACCCGGCCCGCCCGACCGGTTGCCGTCCGCCCGGCAGAGCGCGCCGGGGCCCGCGCCGAGAAGTGCGCCTCGCCGGTCACCGGGTGTATCCTTCCCGCGCCGACGGCGAACGGGGACGGGACGCCCCGCACCGACGCGTCCAGACGGAGGCCCCCATGATGACGCGCAGAACGCTGAACCGCGCGCTCGCCGCCAGCGCGGCGGCCGCGCTGCTTCCCGGCGCGGCCGAGGCCCAGGACCCGCCGCGGGCGCGCAACGTCGTGCTGGTGCACGGGCTGTTCGCCGACGGGTCGTGCTGGTCCGAGGTGATCCCGCACCTGCAGGCGGCCGGCCTCACCGTCACCTCCGTGCAGAACCCGCTGACCACCTTCGAGGAGGCGGTGGCCGCGGCGCAGCGCGTGCTGGCACGGCAGGAAGGGCCGACCGTGCTGGTCGGTCACTCGTTCTCCGGCATGATCGTGACCGAGGCCGGTATCGACCCGAAGGTCTCGGCCCTGGTCTACGTCGCGGCCCGGGCGCCGGACGCGAACGAGGACTACGCGGCGCTGGCCAGGACCTACCCGACACCGCCCGCCGCGGCCGGCATCGAGTTCGACGGTGACGAGGGGCGCCTGAGCGAGGCAGCGTTCCTGCGGGATTTCGCGGGCGATCTGCCGGCCGAGAAGGCCCGGGTGCTGTTCGCGAGCCAGCAGCCGTTCCGCAAGGCCCTGTTGACGGGACGGACCACCCACGCGGCCTGGCGCTCGAAGCCGAGCTTCTACGCGGTGTCGACCGAGGATCGGACCATCGACCCGGACCTCGAACGGTTCATGGCCAAGCGCATGAACGCGCGGACCGTCGAGCTCAAGGCGAGCCACCTGTCGCTGATCTCGCGCGCTCCGGACATCGCGGACCTCATCCTGGAGGCGGCCGGCCAGCCCCGCCGCCGGCGCTGACCGGGCGCGCTCCGCGGTGCTACGGTGATCCCTTGGCGGTCCCCTGGCGGGCCGAGCGGCGGGCAGGGGAGGGGAGGGCTGCGTGCGGCGAAGGCCCGAGGCTGGCCGGACGCGGTCGCGCGGCCCTACCTATCGGTGGTCGGGCTGAAACGGATCTGGAGCGCGCGCATGCAGGACATCCCGTTGGGTGCGAAGGGGAGCTTCGCCATGCTGGTCGGGCCGTCACATCTGGCCAGCCAGTTCAAGGACAACATCCTGCCGCCGGTCTTCGCCACGCCGATGATGGTCCTGATCATGGAGAACGCGGCGCTGAACGCCGTTCGCCAATACCTCGATCCCGGTGAGAGCGCCGTCGGAACGAAGGTGGACGTGACCCACATGGCGGCGACTCCGGTCGGCCACCGCGTCCGGGCAGAGGCCGAGGTCGTCGGCGTCGCCGGACGCCAGATCCAGTTCCGCGTCGCGGCCTGGGACGAGGCGGAGCAGATCGGGGCCGGGACGCACGAGCGGATGATCGTCGACATCGAGCGGCTCGGCAAACGGCTCGCCGGTAAGCAGGCCGCGCCGTCGCGGCGCGTGTAGTCCGGCGCGGCTCGGCACCGCCGCCGGACGCGCATTCAGGGCGAAGAACGCGCGTCCCCTGGAGGGCTCACTCCTGACGGCTCGGCGGAGCCAAGCTCTGTCCCGAGGATCGCGACGCTCAATCCGGGCGGCCGGCGCCCGCGGCATCGGTCTGCCGCACCGCGACGGCAGCCTTGATCGCCTCGTAATCGGCCTTCTTCAGGACACGCCGGGTCACGAGATCCTCCGGGGACGCGTAGGGCCGGAACGCGATGATCCTGCGTCCGATCATGCCGGCCCCGAGGGCGTTCAGCTCCTCGACGGACGCCGTGTTGAGGTCGACGCCCTGGCCCGGAGAGGCCGGCGGCTGGCCCGAGCCGGACGCGCTGTCGGCCGGCTGCGGCGGCATCGGCCTCGCCGCCGCCCCGCCCGCGGTCGGAGCATCCGGCGGTACTGCCGGGATTGCCGCCGAGATTGCCGCTGGGGACGGCGGGGGGGCCGCCGCCCCGGTCCGCGGCGCCGGGGCGACGCGCTGGGCAGATCCGGAACCCGGCCCCGGATACACGGAGCGGATGCTCTCTCCCTGGGGATCAATCCCGGATCGGTCCTGCTTGGACACGGGTATCGTCGTGGACGCTTGCCTGTCGCGGCTCGCGTGAGGACGGGGTCCGTAGGAAACCCAGAGGCCCGCCAGGACGACTGCGGCCACCGCCAGACCGGCGCTGATGGACAGCGTGGATCGGCTCATTCTCACGACCTCCTCTTGGCGGGCTGGGGACTGCCCCACGGCGATGGCACGATCGAGGCGGGCTAACCCAGCCCGAGCGGCATCGCCATCCGCCGCGCGAGGTTCGCTGATCCGAATCGTGCGGCGCGCTGGCGCAGCCACCAAACCGGCGCAGTCTCCAGGCTGGAGCGGGCCGTGCGGCGAAGCGGTCGGCCGGAGACGCCGCTCCGGCAGGTGGACGGGCCCGTGATCTGGACCCGCGCGGCCCGGTCCGAGCCTGGAAGGGCGCCCGCGCGAGGCGGTACGTCTGATAATGCCCTTTCGCGGATCCCGTGGTCAGAGGTCGAGCGTCACGGCGTCCCGCGCGCGCGAGACGCAAGCCATCATGCGGCTCCGGCGCTTGGTGAGCGGCAGCACCGCGTCGCGGTGGATGACCGTGCCGTCGCGATAGCCGCACTCGCAGGAGCCGCAGACGCCGAGCTCGCAGGAGGACGGCAGGTCGAACCCCGCGCGGCGCAGCACGTCGAGCAGGGACCGGTCGGCGGGGACGTGGAGCACCTGGCCGGTGGAGGCGATGCGCGCCTCGAACGGCTCCGGCACGAAGCCCTCGTCGCGCAGCGGCTCGAAATGCTCGCTGTGCACCCGCTCGACGGGCCAGCCCCGCGCGACCAGGCCCGTCTGCACCGCGTCCATGAGGCGCCGCGGCCCGCAGGCGTAGACGTGCGTCCCGGCCTCGGCCGGGCCGAGGGCGCCGGGATCGAGGCGCCGCCCCTCGGACCCGAACCAGCAGCGGAGGCGCGGCCCGCAGACCGTCCGCACCTCCGCCAGCAGCGGCGCCTGCCCGGGGGAGGGGGCGCAGAGATGGAACGCGTACTCGGCCCCCGACGCGGAGAGCGCGCGCGCCATGGCGAGCAGGGGCGTCACCCCGATCCCGCCGGCCACGAGCAGGTGGCGGCGGGCGTCGGGCTCGAGGGGGAAGTTGTTGCGGGGCGCGGAGACGTGGGCGAACGCGCCCGGCGCGAGCGTGTCGTGTGCCCAGGCCGAGCCGCCCCGGCCGACCGGCTCCCGCTTGATCGCGATCTCGTAACGGCCCCGGTCGGCCGGGTCGCCGCACAGCGAGTACTGCCGGACCCGACCATCCGGCAGGCGCAGGTCGACGTGGGCGCCGGCCGTCCAGGCGGGGAGTTCCGGGCGCGCGGGATGGACGAGGCTGAGGTGCAGCACCTCCGGCGTCGTCGCGACCGCCTCGGCGACGCGCAGCTTCATGATCAGGCGGGCCGTCATCGCGCGCAGCTCCGTCAGTCCAGCAGCTCGATCGCGTCGCCGGGCCGGATCACGCCGCCGCTCTCGATCCCGCAGTTCAGGCCCGAGCGATTGTAGAGCGGCAGGTAGACCGGCATCCCGAGAAGCTCCTCGAGATAACGGCAGGGGAAGTTGAGGCGCCCACCCCGCAGGATCACGGCGCCGACCCGGAAGCGCCGGCCGACCAAGTGGTTGAGCGGCACGCCGCGCACCGTGAGATTGCGCCGATGATCCCCCGGCAGGAGGCGCAGCGGCCCCTCCTGCAGCGGCGGGTCGTTGCGGTTGAGGGCGTCGAGGGCCTCCTGCTCGATCAGCGTGACCTCGCGCACGTCGGGCTTGGGCGAGTAGGTGCCGGTGCCGAGGAAGTAGCGGTCGCCCTCGATCCCGCGGCCGGCCACGCACACGGCCTCGGACAGCGCCTCCATCTCGAAGCTCGCCGCGGGGGCGATGTGGATGTGGGTCAGGGTGCCAACCCAGCCGGTGGCGCCGCCCGGAACCCGAACGGCGGCCGATCCCGCCGCGTGCGCGAACGCCTCGACCATGCGGGGTGCCGTCTCGCTGGTCATGCGGCCTCCGTGGCAAGCGCGATCGCCTCGATCTCGACCCGGGCGTCGCGCGGCAGGCGCGCGACCTCGACGGTGGAGCGGGCCGGCGCCTCGCCCGGGAAGTGCTCGGCGTAGACCGCGTTCATCGCGGCGAACTCGTTCATGTCCTTGAGGAACACCGTCGTCTTCACGACGCTCGCGAGGCTGGCTCCGCCCGCCTCGAGCACGGCGGCGAGGTTGGCGAGGGAGCGCCGGGTCTGCGCCTCGACCCCCTCCGGGAACGCGCCGGTGGCGGGATCGATCGGCAGCTGTCCGGAGGCGAAGACCAGCCCGCCGGCCCGGATTCCCTGGGCGTAGGGCCCGACCGCCGGGGCGGCCTTCTCGGTGCGGATGGTGTGCTTCGTCATGCGGTCGGTCTCTCGCAGGGTTGTTTCAGATAGTGGACGATAATCCACTCTATGGGAAGCGTCCGCGCGCCTTCGGGACGGCCGGCCGACCGGTCAGTCGATCGGCTTCCGCGCCGTTTCCGGGGCGAGGAGCGTGGCGGTCAGCGTGATGCAGGCGAGGGCGATCAGGTAGACCGAGATCGGCCAAGTCGCGCCGGAGCTCCAGCCCAGCAGGGCCGCGGCGATCAGGGGCGTGAAGCCCCCGCTCAGGGCCGCGCCCACCTGGAAGCCCAGCGAGGCGCCGCTGTAGCGCAGGCGCGCGTCGAACAGCTCGGACATCCAGGCGGCGCCGGTGCCGAACATGATCCCCTGGCCGAAGCTCAGCGCCACCGCGACGGTCAGCGTGATGACCATCGGGTCGCGCGTGTCGAGGAGGGTGAACAGCGGGAACGCGAAGGCGATCGAGAACAGGCAGGCGGCGACGAACAGCGTCCGGCGGCCGTAGCGGTCCGACAGCCAGCCGAAGGCCGGCAGGGTGAAGAGCTCGATCACCGCCGCCACCAGGATCCCGTTCAGGATGATGCTGCGCGACAGCCCGAGCTGGCCGGTCACGTAGGAGATCGAGAACACGGTCACGACGCTGACGTAGGCGATCTCCGAGACCTTGAGGCCCACGGCCTTCAGGAAGGTGCGCGGGTGCTCGGTGAGGATCTCCATGACCGGCAGGCGCGCCACCGCGGATTGCCGCTTCACCCGCTGGAAGGCCGGCGTCTCGTGCAGCCGCAGGCGGATGAACAGCCCGAGGCCGACCAGCAGCGCGCTGGCCAGGAACGGGATCCGCCAGCCCCAGGCGAGGAAGTCCGCCTCCGGCAGGAAGCCGCACAGCGCGAAGGCCCCGATCGACGCGATGACGCCGAGGGGGTAGCCGAGCTGGACGATGCTGCCGAAGAAGCCGCGCCGCTCCGCCGGGACGCTCTCGACCACCATCAGGACCGCGCCGCCCCACTCGCCGCCGATCCCGATGCCCTGGACCAGGCGCAGCGCCACGAGCAGGATCGGGGCCCACAGGCCGATCTGCGCGTAGGTCGGCAGGCACCCGATCAGGAACGTGCCGAGGCCCATGATGATGATGGTCAGCGAGAGCATCGCCTTGCGGCCGATCTTGTCGCCGAAATGCCCGAAGATGACGCCGCCGAGGGGGCGCGCCAGGAAGCCCACCGCGTAGGAGCCGAACGCCGCGATGGTGCCGACCAGCGGGTCGAAGCTCGGGAAGAACAGCTTGTTGAACACGAGCGCCGTGGCCGTTCCGTAGATCAGGAAGTCGTACCACTCGACCGTCGTGCCGATGACGCTCGACCAGACGATCTGGCGCCGGTCGGCGACCGGCACCGGGCCGGCCTCGAGAGCCGGGGACGCCTCAAGGGGCAACGCGGTATCGGCCACGGCACATCCTCCACTGTGATGGATGAAAATCCATTCTTGTGGAGGCAAGCGGCGTGCCAGCCCGGCGCGCAGCGGCCCGGCGGCCGACCCGTCGCGCAGTGCGGCGCGCAGTGCGGCGCAAGGTGCAATTCGGCCGCCCCTGCGTTAGGCGGGGGCGACTCTCTCGGTGCCGCGCCCCGGTCGCGCGGGCCGGTCGCGGGCGCGGATGACGGGGCATGACGGCGAGGACGATCATCGGGGCGGACCCGGCAGCGACGGAGACGTCCCCGCAGATCCACATCGCCGAGGAGATCCGGCGGCGCCGCAGGGAGCAGGGCCTGTCGCTGGAGACGCTGGCGGCGCGCTCGGGGGTCAGCCGCTCGATGATCTCGAAGATCGAGCGCTCCGAGGCCGTGCCGTCGACGGTGGTGCTGTCCCGCCTCGCGGAGGCGCTCGGCGTCACCTTCTCGCGGCTGATGGCGCCCGCGACGGAGCGCGAGATCCTGCTGATCCCGGCGAGCCGCCAGCCGATCCTGCGCGACGAGGCGTCCGGCTACCTGCGGCGCTGCATCTCGCCGGTCCTGCCCGGGCGCGGCATCGACTGGGTGCTCAACACGCTGCCGCCGGGCGCCAGCACCGGCGAGTTCACCGCCCATCGCCGCGGCGTGTCCGAGTACATCTACGTCCTGCGCGGCCGCCTGCGGGCGGTGATCGGCGAGCGCGCGGTCATCATGGAGACCGGCGACAGCCTGTATTTCGAGGCCGATGCCGGGCACGCCTTCACCAACGTCGGCACGGAGGCGTGCGAGTACTTCCTGGTGATCGACCCGTCGCGCGTCCGCTGAGCCGGGCCGCCCCGGACGTCCGCGGCGCGGGGCTTCCGGGCGCCGGTCCCGGTCGGGCGCGTCAGTGGAAGGCCTTGAAGGCGATGATCGTCTCGGAATCCTTCACGCCGTCGAGGCGCAGGAGGAAGTCGTTCACGAACAGCCCGATATCGACGCCGTTGTCCACGTGGAACTTGGCCATGATGTCGAAGCGCCCGGCCGTGGAGTAGATCTCCGACGCGATCTCCATCGCGACGAGCGCGTCGGACACGGCGTAAGTCTTGCCGATCTCGCATTTGATCTGCACGAAAAATGTCTTCATGTCCGTCTCGCTGGATGGCGCGCCGTCGCGGCCGCGCGGATCGGGACCACCGACCCCGCCGGAGCGGCCGAACCTAGCACCGTTCCGCGCGCCCGGTCAGGCGGCGCCCGGCCGGAGAAACGCCAGGACCTCGCTGGCGAACATCTCGGGGGCCTGGAGCTGCGGGACGTGGGCGCAGTCCGGCAGCGTCACGAACCGCGCGTCCGGCAGGCCGGCCGCGAGCTCGCGCGCCATGGCCGGCGGGGTCGCCTCGTCCTCCTCCCCGACGAGCACCAGCGCCGGCGCGCGGATCTCGGAGAGGCGGGCGCGCAGGTCGAGGCCGGCCAGGGCCGCGCAGGCGGCCCGGAACACGTCGACGTCCGTGCGCAGGAAGGCGGCCCGGCGCTCGGCCATCAGGTCCGGGTGCGCGGCCTGGAACGCGGGCGCGAACAGGCGGCGCATGGCCGTGTCGGCGATCGCCGCGAGCCCCGCCTCGGCCGCCGCCCCGGCCATGCCGCGGAACGCGGCCCGGCCGGGCTCCGGGAAGCAGGCGCCGCAATCGGCGAAGACGAGCCGGTCGAAGAGGTCGGGGTGGCGCAGGGCGCAGAGCAGCAGCACGAAGCCGCCGTAGCCGTTGCCCAGCCCGGCCGCCGGCCGGCCCCCGGTCGCCGCGCGCAAGGCCGCGCCGACCCGGTCGGCGACGGCCTCGAGGCCGCCCGGGGCGGGCGCGGAGGCGCCGAATCCGGGCAGGTCGGGGAGGAGGAGCCGGAAGTCGCGGCCGAGCGCCGGGGTGACCCGGTCGAAGCTCGTCCGGTCGGCGAGCAGCGAGTGCAGCAGGACGAGGGGAGGGCCCTCGCCGCACGCGGTCACCGCGACCTGGCCATCCGCGAACATCGCCTGCATCCGAGACCTCCCCCGCCGCCTCTGCCGGCAGCCTCACGACGCTGTCGCATCCGACGCGTTCGCTCGCAATCCGGTTGACGTGATATTTCACAGATGGCAGCATGTGTCGACCGAACGAGGCTGCGCGTGCTGCTCCGAGACAACATCTACGCGGCGATCCGCGCCGACATCCTGGCCTGCGTCCTGCGTCCCGGCGCCGAGGTGCGCGAGCAGGAGCTGGCCCAGCGCTACGCCGTGAGCCGGCAGCCGGTCCGGGAGGCACTGCTGCGCCTGGAGCGCGAGCGCCTCGTCACGGTTCACGCCCGCCAGGGATATCAGATCAACGCGATTTCGGTGGCCGACGCCCGCGATCTGCTGCGCATGCGCCTCGCCCTGGAGCCGGCCTGCGCGGCCGAGGCCGCCGCCGGCGCGCCCGATTCCGTCGTGGCGTCCCTCGACGCGTTCCGCACCGTCGCGGACGGCGCCGACTTCATCGCGGAGAACCGCGCGTTCCACATCGCCCTCGCCGAGGCGTCGGGAAACCGCCGCATGGCCGCGACCGTGCGCGACCTCGTCGAGCAGGCCGACCGGCTGGTGCGCGTCAGCCTCGACGGCATCCGCGGGCGCGATCCGGCGCAGCTGGTGGACGAGCACGCCGCCATCATCGACGCCGTGCAACGGCGCGACGGGCGCGGCGCGCGGCGCCTCGTGCGCGCGCACGTCGCCCAGGCCGAGCGCCGCATCCTGACCGCCCTGGAGCGCAGCGCGATCGTCCTCTGAACGAGGCCGCGCCCGGCGCGGAGCCGAGGGACGCGGTCGAACACGACACGGGCCCGACAGCGGGCCCGACACGGGAGAGACGCCATGACCCTGCACGCGCCGGAACCGACGGTCGAGACCCGGGGCAACTTCATCGACGGGCGCGAGGTCGAGGCCGGGGACGGCACGCTGATCGACGTGCGCAACCCGGCCACCGGCGCGGTCATCGCCCGCATCCCGAATTCGGGGCCGGCCGACGTCGACCGGGCGATGCGCTCGGCCCGCGCCGCCTTCGAGGGCCGGGAGTGGGGCGGGATGGACATCCGGGCGCGCGCCCGGCTGGTGAACCGGCTCGCCGACGCGTTCGAGGCCAGTCTCGACACGCTCTACCGGCTGGAGACCACCAACAACGGCCGGCCGGTCAACGAGACCCGGGCCCAGCTCTCGCGGCTGCCGGACTTCTTCCGCTACTTCGCGGGCGTGGCGCTGGCGCGGCGCGACGACGTGATCCCCGTGGAGGGCAACTACCTCAACTACACCCGCCGCACCCCGATCGGCGTGGTGGCGAACTGCACGCCGTTCAACCACCCGCTGATGATCCTGTGCAAGTCGCTGGCGGTCGTGCTCGCCACCGGCTGCACCACGGTGGTCAAGCCCTCCGAGTACACGCCGCTCACGACCCTGAAGCTCGCGCAGATCTTCACCGAGGCCGGCCTGCCGCCGGGCGTGTTCAACATCGTGCTGGGGCTCGGCGCCTCGACCGGCAAGGCGCTGGCCGAGCACCGCGACATCAACAAGCTCGTGCTCACCGGCGGCACCGAGGCCGGCCGGATCGCCGGCTCGGCGGCCGCGAAGGTCTTCGCCCACCAGACCATGGAACTCGGCGGCAAGACCCCCGTGATGGTGTTCGACGACTTCGACGTCGAGCGGGCGGTGAACTACGCGGCCTTCGGCGCCTTCATCGGCGCCGGCCAGACCTGCGTCTGCGGCAGCCGCCACCTCGTCCAGGCCTCGATCTACGACGAGTTCGTGGAGCGGCTCGCCGCCAAGACCGCCGCGATCCGCCTCGGCGACCCCTTCGACCCGGCGACCCAGCTCGGCCCGGTCATCTCCGAGCGCCAGCGCGAGCGGGTGCTGGCCTATGCCGGCTACGGCCGCGACGCGGGTGCCCGCGCCGTCGCGGGCGGGCGGGCGGCCCGGGTGCCGGGCTTCGAGGGCGGCTACTACGTGGAGCCCACCGTGTTCGCCGACGTCACCGCCGACATGCGCATCTTCCAGGAGGAGGTGTTCGGGCCCTTCACCAGCGTCACCCGCTTCGAGGACGAGGCCGACGCGCTCCGGCTGGCCAACGACTCGCCGTTCGGCCTCGCCGCGGCCGTGCGCACCCGCGACGTCGCCCGGGCCCACCGGGTGGCGCACGCGGTCAAGGCCGGCATCGTCTGGATCAACGACCACCACCGCCTCGACCCGGCCTCGCCCTGGGGCGGGGTCGGCGACAGCGGCCTCGGCCGCGAGTGCGGCATCGAGAGCTTCAACGACCATTTCGACGTGAAGAGCGTGATGGTCGCGACCGGCGACGGGCCCTTCGACTGGTACCGCGACACGGCCGGCCAGCGCCGCCTGAACTGACGACCGACGGCGCGGGGGATACGAGGTCCGCGCCAGACGGACCCCTTCCGCGCCGGCCCCGAACCCGAGGAAGGAAACGCCCCATGTCCGAAGCCGTGAGCCCGGCGGTCAACGCCGGAGGCCGCCTCGACCGCCTGCCGATCGGGCCGTTCCACCGCCGCATCATGTGGCTGATCGGGATCGGCATGTTCTTCGACGGGTTCGACATCTACATCGCCGCCACCGTGCTCGGCGCGACGCTGAAGAGCGGCTTCTCGACCCTGCCGCAGAACGCGTGGTTCGTCTCGGCCACCTTCGTGGGCATGATGGCGGGCTCGTTCCTGACGGGCTTCTTCGGCGACCGCTACGGGCGGCGCTTCACCTACCAGGCCAACCTGCTGGTCTTCGGGCTGGCCGCGCTCGGGGCGGCCTTCGCGCCCAACATGACGGTGCTGATCGTGCTCCGCTTCATCATGGGCGTCGGGCTCGGGGCCGAGAACGTCGTGGGCTACTCGACCATGACCGAGTTCGTGCCGGCGCGCTCGCGCGGGCGCTTCCTCGGCCTCATGGCGGTGTTCGTCGTCACGGGCCTGCCGGCCGCCTCCCTGATCGGCTACCTGATCATCCCGGCCTTCGGATGGCGCGCGATGTTCGCGCTGGGCGGTCTCGGGGCGCTCGCCGTCTGGTACGCCCGCAAGAGCCTGCCGGAATCGCCGCGCTGGCTCGAGGCCGTGGGGCGCCACGCCGAGGCCGAGGCGCTGATGCGCGCGATCGAGGCCGAGGCCGCCCGCGGCGCGCCCCTGCCGCCCGCCGCCGCGACGGCGCCGGTCACGCAGCTCGGGCTCGCCGCCCTGTTCCGGCCGCCGCTGCTGTCGCGGCTGCTGCTGGGCTGCCTGTGCCTCGTGGTGATCAACACCCTGCTGTACGGCTTCGTGACTTGGCTGCCGACCTTCTTCATCCGGCAGGGACTCTCGGTGGCGACCTCCTTCGGCTACGCGCTGTTGATGGGGCTCGGCGCGCCGGTGGGCAGCGCCATCGGCGCCCTGACCGCCGACCGCTGGGGTCGCAAGCCGACGATCGTCGGCGCCTCGGCGACGGCCATCCTGTTCGGGATCCTCTACCCGATGACCCTCGACCCGGTGCTGCTGCCGCTGGTCGGGTTCGGGCTGACGGTGCCGATCTACGTGCTGGTGGCCCTGCTGTTCGGGATCTACATCCCCGAGCTGTTCCCGACCGAGGTGCGCCTGCGGGCCTCGGGCCTGTGCAACACGGTCGGGCGCGGGGCGACCATCGTGACGCCCTTCCTGGTCGTGACCCTGTTCGAGGCCTACGGCATCGCGGGCGTGACCGGCCTGATGATCGGGCTGCTCGCCCTGCAGATCGTGGCGGTCGCGGCGTTCGGCGTCGAGCCGCGCAGCCAGAGCCTGGAGAGCCTGGAGGCGGGCGTCGCGCCGGCCGAGGGCGGCCCGGCCGACCGGGCGCGGGACGCGGTCCCGCGGCCGATCCTCTGAGACCGGGCGGCCCGCCGCCCGGCCGTCTCCCGGCCGGGCGGAGCGATCAGTTCCAGGTGTGCAGGACCGTGCGCCAGGCGCCGTCGCGCTTCTCCAGCACGTTCACCCAGTTGCCCTCGAACTTCTTCCGCGCGCCCCCGTCGCCGGGGCCGGTCATCTCCCAGCGTCCGGAGACGATGAGCAGGTTGTCCTTGGGCAGCGCCGAATTCACCGTCGTCTTGTGCTCGTCCCACCCCTTCGCCTTCAGCCCGGCGAAGAACTTCTGAATGCCGTCGCTGGTCTGCGGGGCGCCCTTCGTGACGACGATCGCGTCGGGCGCGTAGAGCTTGGCCAGCGTGTCCATGTCGCCGCCGTTATACGCCGCGTCCCACCGGCTCGCGGCGCTCTGCGCGTCGGCCTGCACGGTATCCGACCGGCACAGGCTCGGCGTCATCAGGGCCACGGCGAGCACGGTCGCGTGCAGGACGTGAGGGCGCAGCATGTCTTCCTCCATCGTGAAGTGTTCTGGTTGATGAGAGCGTGGCGGCACGGGGTCTGCGGGCTTCGACTAAGGGTATTTCTCCCAGGTGAGGGTGATGATGCTCATCCTGCCGTCGAGGTTGAACTTGAACGGCACCGTCCGGAGGATGAGCCGCCCGTTCTCCTGCGCGACGTGCCGGACCTGGGAGGTCCCGGTCCAGGCCTCGTTCCACGACGTGTCGATGTCGTGGATGATCCGGTCGCCCTCGAACCGGTATGTCCCGGCATAGGCGAAGAAGGTCTTGTGGAGCTTGACCCGGTCCGCGTCGGACATCTTGTCGTTGGCGATCGGCCTCTCCCGGCCTTCGTAGGCGCAGACCACCATCATGCGCCCGTCGCGGCCGTAATGGATCCATCCGGTCGGCTTCGGGCCGCCGTAGGCGTCGATGGTCTCGTCCGTGTCCACGATCCGGCGCGTCGCCGTGACGAGGCGCCAGGTCCCGACGACCGCGTCCCCGTCCAGCGCCCGTCCGGCCGAGACGCCGAGCGCGCCCGAGGCCAGGACGGCGGCGCCCACGAGGGCGATCGTCGCCACGTGGCCGAGGCCCTCCCGGCGAGAACCGCGTGACCCTTGCTCGCCGATGCGCATCGTTGCGACCCCCCGAGACGGCATGGGGACTCAGAGCACGAACCGGAACGTACGCCACCGAACCGTCATAGAAGACCATAATCGAGGTGCGCGCAAGCCCAATGTGCTGAAATGCCGAAAATCAAAACAGTAAAAGCGCTGCGATGATCTGAATGGCGACGATAAGACCAGTATATGTCCGCACGAAGGACGTGTGCGCCCCGCCGGCCGAGACGATGGCGGGCGAGCGGGCGACGTTTCAGGGGGAGGGATCGGCCGCGCGCACGCGGAACATCCCTGATCCGCGCGACCGGATCCGCCGCTCGACCTGCGCGACGCGCGCGAAGATCTGCGCGTCCGGGACGATTGACCGCTGATCGGAGGGGCACCGCGCGACTTTTGAGGACGGCGCGCACGGGCTACGCTCCCGGCCATGTCCGCGGCAACCGACCCCCACCCCGATCCCAGGCCGACGCTCGCCCGACCCGACGACGATCCCTACCTCTGGCTGGAGGCGGTCGACGGGCCCGACGCGCTGGCCTGGGTCGAGGCGCGCAACGCGGAGACGCTCGCCCGCTACGGCGATGCCGTCTTCCTCCGCGACCGCGACATCGCCCGCGACCTCCTCGACCGGCCGGGCCGGATCCCGTTCGTCCAGCGCTTCGGCGCCTGGCTCTACAATTTCTGGACGGACGGCGCGCATCCGCGCGGCCTGTGGCGGCGCGTCGACGAGGCCGGCTACCGCGCCGCGGTCCCGGACTGGGAGATCCTGCTCGATCTCGACAGCCTCGCGGCGACCGAGGGCGAGGACTGGGTCTGGGCCGGGGCGGCGATCCTCAAGGGCGATCTCGATCGCGCCCTGGTGCGCCTCAGCCGCGGCGGCAAGGACGCGGCCGTGATCCGCGAGTTCGATCTCGACACCCGCACCTTCATGGCCGACGGCTTCGTCCTGCCCGAGGGCAAGGGCGGCGCCACGTGGCTCGATCGCGACACCGTGCTCCTGTCGAGCGCCCTCGGGCCGGGCATGGCCACGCGGTCCGGATACGCGCGCACCGTCCGGCTCTGGCCGCGCGGCACGGATCCGCGCGACGCGCCGGTCCTGTTCGAGACCGCCGAGACCAGCATGGATGTCTGGGGCGCGTCCGACCGGCAGACCGGGACGGAGCGGATCACCGTCGTCGAGCGGCTCGGCTTCTTCGACGCGGCGATCCATATCGGCGACCGCACCGGCGTGCACGTGCGCCTCGACCTGCCCACGCATGCCGGGGTCCAGCTGCACCGGAACCACCTGTCCGTGCGGCCGCGGCGGCCCTGGACGGTGGACGGCGTCGCGCATGACACCGACACGGTGCTGGCGATCGCGCTGCCCGATCTTCTGGCGGGCCGCCGCGCGTTCACGGTCCTGTGGCGGCCGGACGAGCGGCGCGCCCTCCAGGGCGTGTTCTGGTCGGCCGGGCGGCTGATCGTGGACGTGCTCGAGGACCTACGTCCCACCTACCGCGTCTTCGAGCCGGGGCCGGGGGGATGGACCGAGCGGGCCGTCGCCGGGCTGCCCGCGCTGGGCTCCGTCCATCTCTGGCCCCTCGACGGCGATCCGGAGCGGGCGGATGGAGCCCTGCTCGCGCTGGCCCACGATCCGGTGACGCCGCCGGCGCTGCTCGCCTTCCCGCCCGCGCTCGACGCCCCGGCCGTGCTGCGTCAGGCGCCCCCGGCCTTCGAGGCGCGCGGCATCCGGGTGACGCGCCACGAGGCCCGGTCGGCGGACGGGACGCGCGTGCCCTACGTCCAGGTCGGGCCGGAGGCCGAGACCGGTGTGGCCCCCGTCTACCTGACGGCCTATGGCGGGTTCGGCCTCTCGCGCCTGCCGGATTACCAGCCTGTGCTGGGCAAGCTCTGGCTGGAGCGCGGCGGCACCTGCGTGACCGCCAACATCCGCGGCGGCGGCGAGTTCGGCACCCGCTGGCACCACGCGGGCCGGCGCGAGGGCAAGGCGCGGGCGCACGACGACTTCGCCGCGGTGGCCGCCGACCTCGTCGCCCGCGGCGTGACGCGGCCGAGGCGGATCGCGGCCGAGGGCGGCTCGAACGGGGGCCTGCTGATCGCCAACATGCTCACCCGCTACCCGGAGCGGTTCGGGGCGCTGGCCTGCACGATCCCGCTCATCGACATGCGCCGCTACACGAAGCTCCTCGCCGGCGCGAGCTGGATCGGGGAATACGGCGATCCGGACGATCCGCAGGACTGGGCGTTCCTGTCCGGCATCTCCGCCTACCACGCCGCCGAAGCGGGGCGGCCCTACCCGCCGATCCTTCTGGCCACGAGCCGCGGCGACGACCGGGTTCATCCCGGCCACGCGCGGAAGATGGCGCAGAAGCTCCGCGTCCTCGGCTGCGACGTCGCCTTCTACGAGCCCGCAACGGGCGGGCACGGCGCCGGCAAGGACAGCGAGCAGACGGCGGCGTTCAGGGCGCTGGGGCTCACCTTCCTGCGCCGCGCCATCGGATGGGAGGACCCGGTCGCGTGAGCGCGGCCTCGGCCTGCGCTCGGGCGGACCTGAGGACCAGCGCGTTGCGCGGTTCAGAAGCCCATCAGCACGCCGGCCGAGCCGCTCACCGTCATCGCGAGGCCACTCAGGCAGGCGCCGATCATCGCGTAGGAGAAGCCCTTCAGAACCATGTCGTGCACGCCTCTCATCGGGCAGCGGGTCTCGGGTAAGACCCGGGACCACCACCTGCAACGAGAGGCCGGATCGGCCGGGCGGGTGCGGCGCGAAGGGGCACGCTGCACGGCGGAACCGGGCGCGGGTTCAGGCTGCCCCGGTGAGCGAGGCAGCCGCCGGGCCGGCGTCGGTCTAGGCGAAATGCGCCGGCAGGCTGAGGGCCTGCGCGTAGGTCACGAGGGCGATGGCGCCGGCGATCAGGGTCGCGGCCAGGGTGATGCGGTTCGTCCAGGTCATCGTCGTCTCCATCGGGTTCGCGACCGTGCTCGCGGTGTGATCCCGATGTACGCCCGAGCTTTCAGGCCCGGCGTGTCCGGGAACACCTGCGGAGCCGCTGTTCGCGCACGGATCTCGGGCTGCGCACCGGCCGGAGGCGGGCAGGACGGCCGCCTCCCGGTTCGGAGGGCTCCGCAGAGCGGGACCGGACCCGCCGGCCCGATCTATCCGGCCTCGGCGCGCTGATCCGCGTTGGAGGCGACCGTGAAGCCCTCGCGGTCGAAGACGGTGTAGAGGACGCCGGCCGGATCGAGGCCCAGTCCCGCGATATGCGTGATCGCCGCCTCCTTGGCCTCGGCCAGCGTGCTGAACGGATCCGGCAGCTGGTACATCCGCGACGCCTGCTCGGCGCCGTCGATCTGAACCGGCGGCGTTGTGATCTCGACCGTGTAGGGCACGACGTCCGCCTGCCGGTGCCTAGTGGAACACGCCGAGGAAATACAACAACAGAATGATCGGCAGCGGGATTCCCAGCAGCCACAGCAATCCACCGCGCAGCATTCGCGCCTCCTCTATGTCGACAATCGCACCGAAATATCGGCTGGTTCGAGGATGGAACGCACGAACAATGCGAAGGGATGCACATGACTGGCGCGAATGCTCGAAGCGCGCCTTCGATAGAGCTGCGCGAGACCTTTGGGCATCTCGCCCCGCACGGGCGCGCGATGTGGTCGCCGGAAGCCCGCGATCGGTCGCGGGCTCGCGGCAGCGCCTCTCGCCACACGCTCGGGGACCGGCGCGTCTGGCCGACCGCGGGTGGGGCGGCTCAGCGATGCAGCGCGGCGATCCAGTCCTTCAGAGGATCCACCACGTAGGCCATCCAGGTCCGCGCCCAGGCCAGGGCCGGGCGGTTCGCGTCGATCGGCCGAGCGGCCATCAGGGCGGCCACGTAGGCGTCCTCCTGCGGTTTGCACATGTCCAGGGCACCCCGCTCCCGTCCGGGCTTGCTCCTGTGCGCGGGCTGCTGGTCGAAGGCCTCGCGGACGCAGCCGTGCCAAGCGCGCTCCAGGCCCGGCAGGTCGCCCGGCTCCGCTTCCAGCGCCGCGGCGGGCCGGGCACCGGCGAGGGCTGCGAGGAGCGCGAGGCCCGCCGCGAAGGGCGACCGCCTACTCATCGGACGCGCGATCCGCCTGCGGGGCCGCGTCGGCCAGGGTCATCGCGCGCGTGGCCGTGCGCAGCTCATGGCGGGCCACGCCGTCCGCGAGCGCGACGAGGGCGACGAGCACGAGCCCCAGCAGGAGGACGCGGCGGATGGTCAGGGCGGAGATGAGCATCGAGGGCGCCTCGTGGAGACGTCCGCACCGTAGCGGAGCCGCCACGCGCTGACTGCCGCTCCGGTGCCACATGAGTACGGAAAGCGAACGCCCGGCCGACACGCCCGCAGGCGTGCCGCGAGGGCTCGACGGGTGCGCGCGCTCCACGGCGCGGCGGCAGACCTCGACCCGCCCGCGCCGGACGGCGACGCGATCTCGCCGCGGGCGTGTCCGGCCGACATGCACGCGCGATTAGTGTTGACGGCCGTCAATGCTATGCTCGATGGCGCGTGTACGGTATGAATCGACGCCATGAGCGCGCCTGGACGCGAAAGGCCGATTGCCATGACACGCTTGACCGTCGCCGCTCTGGTATTCGCTCTGACGAGCCCCGTCATCGTCGCGCAGGCCCAGCAGGACATCCCGATCCAGCGGGATCTCAAGCGCGTGGATCGCCTCGATCAACGGCTCGGGCGCGAGGATACCGAGCTGAAGGTCGATCCCAACGTGACGCCGGACAATCCGGACGGCGTCGTCGGTTTCGACGGACCTCCGTTCAACTACGGGGATCCCGGGGTGATGGGTGACGGCCCCCTGCCGCCGGGATCGCCCGCCGACGACGACGACTGGTACTGACCGAGGACGGCGTGCCCCACGGCCCTGAGACCGCGGGGCTCCGCGCGCGGCTCAGCGCCCTTTCTTGTAGAGCTTGCTCGCGATCTCGAAGATCTCCTCGGGGGCGTAGTTGGGCGCGAACGCCCCGTAATTGCCGTCGAGTTCCGGGATCTTGCCGCCCTCCGGCAGGCCGTCGACGACCTCGAGGTTGCCGGGCGGATCGCCCGGCAGCGCGACCTCGTCGTTCGACCAGACGCCGGCCGCTTCCTTGTAGTCGTCCGGGCTGAAGCGGTAGAGGCGCCGGTGCGAGCCCTCCTGCAGATACTTCTGGCATTCCGGAATCTTGTCGAGAACGATGTTCGGGGTCGGCAGCATCTTCTCGATCTCGACGCCCGTCAGCTTCTTGAGCGCCAGCGCGTAGGCGTGCGCGTGCACGGAACCGCGCACGAGCAGGTAGCCGCAGACCTCCCGGCCGGTCGGATCCTTGAGGGTCTCGTAGACGCGCAGCTTGTGCAGGCGCGCGCCGCATTCCAGGTGGAAATTGTGCAGCAGGTCGATGATGATGTTGCCCGTCGTCGTGACCATGTCGACGTTCCAGGACTGCGCGTTGGAATTGACCGGCGTGGCGCCGCCGCCGTTGCTCAGGAAGCTGCCGGCGAGCCGGATGTCCTGCATGTCGTGGAACGGGGCCTTCGAGACGTCGACCTCCTCGGTGTCGTCGCCGGGGCCGTTGTTGAGCATCGCGATGCCGGTCGAGACCAGCTCCACGTGCCCGAGCTCCTCGGCGAAGATGCTCGACACCAGGCTGTAGAAGGGGCGCAGCTTCGACTTGTTGCGGAAGTTGAAGCTCTGGAACATGTAGTTCCCGAGGGTCGACATCTCCCCGTACTTGCCGCCGAGCAGCTCCTGCAGCGCGGCCGCCGCGTTGGGATCGGGCTTCTTCGGCTGTGGCAGTTCGGCCTGAAGGCGGTCGAGCTTCATGAACATGCGAGCAGCTCCGTTCGCGCGGGGTGCGCATGACGGCATCTTCCCGCACGGACGATTGTTCCTGCGGCCGCGTCGCGACAGCGCGCGTCGGGCTCACCGCGCGGCCGTGACGGCGTGGACCGCGGGCGGTGTGCCGGCGGTCGGCGCAATCCTGCTGTGGACAGCGGCTCCGGCACGGCCGGCCGGCCGCCATCCTTTCAGGGGCGGTAACCATGCCGGTCCTACCAGCCGCGACCCCGGACGGTGAGGCAGGTGGACGAATGGGCGACGACGTGGCTGCGATCCTGTTGACCCTCGTGACCGAGAATTCCGAGTTGCGCGAGCAGCTCGCCAGCGCGCAGGACATGCTGATGGAGACGGCCATCGATGCGGGACAGCTCCACGCCCGGATCCAGGGGCTGGAGGCCGAGCGCGATGCGTGGCGGGCCGAGGCCGGGCCCCGGGAGGGCCGCGCCGCCCTGATGGCCTGACGGTTCGGCCGCGCGCCGATCGCGCGCCCGACGCAGGACCGGACGCCCGCGGGTCGGCGAGCGAGGCAGGCCGGCGCGCGTCGCGGCTTCGAGCCTGCCCGTCCCCGCGCGTCCCGGCGGTTCGCGGTCGGATCGGGGATCGGGTACGTTCAGAGGCCGTCGAACGATCGATTCGGGAGCGCGCGGCGATGGTCACGAACGTCCTGCCCCCGCTCGATCCGGCCGCGCTCCCGGCCGGCATCCGCGCCCGCTTCGTCGAGGGCGTCAACGGCCTGCGCATGCACGTGCTGGAGGCGGGCGAGGCCGGCCCCGACCGCCCCCTCATCCTGCTGGTGCACGGCTTCCCCGAGATCGCCTATTCCTGGCGGAAGGTCATGCCGGCCCTGGCCGCGGCGGGCTACCACGTCGTCGCCCCCGACCTCCGGGGCTACGGCCGCACCGCGGACGCGCCGGTCGCCTTCGCGGACGACCTCGCGCCCTACCGCCTGCACAACCATCTCCTCGACCTGCTGTGCCTGATGAGCGCCCTGACGCGCGACAGGGTCGCGGCGCTCGTCGGACACGATTACGGGTCCTGGGTCTGCGGCTACTGCGCCCTGGCGCGGCCCGATCTCTTCGGCACGGTCGCCCTCATGAGCGCGCCCTTCGCGGGGGCGCCGGGGCTCGACGCCCTGGCCCGGGGCCTCCGGACGCCGGCCGACGACCCGATCCACGCGGCGCTGGCCGCCCTGCCGCGCCCGCGCACGCACTATCACCGCTACTACGCGTCCCGACGCGCCGCCGCCGACATGGAGCGCAGCCCCCAGGGCCTCGCCGCCTTCCTGCGCGCCTATTTCCACCACAAGAGCGCCGACTGGCCGGACAACCGACCCCGCGCGCTCGCCGGCTGGACGGCCGAGACCCTCGCCGAGATGCCGACCTACTACGTGATGGATCAGGGCCGGACGATGCCCGCGACGGTGGCGCCGGAGATGCCGCCGCGGGACGGCGCGGACTGCGCCTGGCTGACGGACGCGGAGCTCGCCGTCTACGCCGCCGAGTACGCGCGGTCCGGCTTCCAGGGCGCGCTCCAGGGCTACCGGTGCCGCATGGATGGCAGCATCGACCGCGACCTCGCGCGCTTCGCCGGCCGGCGGATCGAGGTTCCCCTCCTGTTCGTGTCCGGAGCGCGCGACTGGGGGCCGTTCCAGGTGCCGGGCGCGCTGGGGCGCATGGAGGAGGCCGCCGGCGCGGGCCTGCTCGGCTGCCACTTCGTGGCGGGGGCGGGGCACTGGGTGCAGCAGGAGCGGCCCCAAGCCGTCGTCGACCTCCTGCTCGACGCGCTCGCACGCGGCGGGGCCGGGCACCGCACCGGCGCGTAGGCGCCCGCCGCCGCACCGCGTCCTCGGCTATCGGGGCGCCCACCGCCCGGCTATGTCTGCCGCGAACCGGCCGGAGAACCGGTCGGACCGGGCGCACGGCGTCCGTTCCGGATCCTCGAGGGAGGCCGACCGATGGATGTGGAAGCGCGCGCCGTCCGGCGGGTCAGCAGGCGGCTGCTGCCCCTCCTGATCACCTGCTACTTCATCTCCTACCTCGACCGGGTCAATGTCGGCTTCGCCGCGCTGACCATGAACGAGGACCTCGGCATCTCCGCCACGGCCTACGGCCTCGGGGCCGGCATCTTCTTCCTGACCTACTTCGTGTTCGAGGTGCCGTCGAACCTGATCCTGGAGCGGGTCGGGGCGCGGGTGTGGATCGCCCGGATCATGCTGACCTGGGGGCTCCTGTCGGGCGCGATGGCCTTCATCGTCGGCGAGACGAGCTTCTACGCCGTGCGCCTGCTGCTGGGCGCCGCGGAGGCCGGCTTCTTTCCCGGCATCATCTTCTACCTCACGCTGTGGTTCCCCGCGCGCTACCGCGGGCGGATCATCGGCACCTTCATGGTCGCGGTCCCGCTGTCGAGCGTCGTCGGCGCGCCGGTCTCGGGGGCGCTGCTGGGCCTCGACGGGGTCTGGGGCTTCAGGGGCTGGCAGTGGCTCTACGTCCTCGAGGCCCTGCCGGCCGTCATCTGCGCCGGCATCGTCCTGGGCTTCCTGACGGACCGGCCGGCGCAGGCGGGCTGGCTGCCGGCGGACGAGCGCGCCTGGCTCACCGAGCGCCTCGCGCAGGAGCGGCGGGCGCGCGAATCCGCCCGCCGCTACAGCGTCCGGGACGCGCTCCTCGACCGGCGCGTGCTCGCCGTCGCCTTCGTGTATTTCGGCAACGTGGCGCTGCTCTACGGGCTCAGCTTCTTCCTGCCGCAGATCGTGAAGGGCTTCGACCTCACGAACGTCCAGACTGGTCTCGTCAGCCTCATCCCCTTCGCGATCGGGATCGTCGGCATGCTCGCCCTCGGACGCTCCTCGGACCGCCGGGGCGAGCGCAAGGGGCACGCGGCCTTCGCGCTCCTGCTCGCGGCCGGCGGCACGGCCGGGGCGGCACTGGTCTCCGATCCCTACGCCAAGATGGTCCTGTTCAGCGTCTCGGCCTTCGGCGTCTTCGGCGGCCTCCCGGTGATCTGGACGCTGCCCACCGCCTTCCTGTCCGGCGCCGCGGCGGCCGGCGGGATCGCCATCGTCAACGCCCTCGGCAACCTCTCCGGCTTCGCGGCCCCCTACGCGGTCGGCGCGATCAAGGATGCCACCGGCACCTTCACGGGCGGCCTCCTCCTCATCGCGGCGGCCGGGCTCGCCGCCATGGTGACGGTCCTCTGCCTCACCCACGACCCACACCTGGAGCAGGCCGCGGCGCGCGGTGCGCAGGCGGCGGAGTAGACGCGGCGGAGTAGACGCGGCGCAGGAGACGCGATCTGGGGGCAGGGGATCGCGCCGCCGCCCTGCCGCGCCCGGGGGGCGGCGGCGGGTGGCGGCCGGCGGCCGATCGACTTATGGCAGCGTCGGACTGTCCTCCCGGCGGAGGCCGTGTTGCGGGGCCGCGCGAGCCCGGGGACACGCCGTCGCCGGCGACGCGCCGGCTCGAACCCATCGGAGCAGCCCATGAACGCACCCGCTCCCGCCCCCCGCACCCGCCCGGACGCGGCGACGATCGCGGGTCTCACCGAGGCCTTGCGGGCCGTGCTCGGGGACCGGGTGACGGAGAGCCGGGCCGTGCGCGAGCAGCACGCCAACCAGCTCACCTGGGCGCCGTGCGAGCCGCCGGACCTCGTGGTCTTCCCGCACACCACCGCGGAGGTGCAGGCCGTCGTGCGCGCCTGCGCCGAGCGCGACGTGCCGATCGTGCCCTACGGCGTCGGCACCTCCCTCGAGGGCCACGTCAACGCGCCGTTCGGCGGCGTCTCGATCGACACGGGCGCGATGAATCGCGTCCGCGCGGTCAATGCCGACGACCTCGACTGCACGGTCGAGGCCGGCGTCACCCGCAGGGCGCTGAACGCGTACCTGCGCGATACCGGCCTGTTCTTCCCCATCGATCCCGGGGCGGACGCCACGATCGGCGGGATGGCGGCGACGCGGGCATCGGGCACCAACGCCGTGCGCTACGGGACGATGAAGGATGCGGTGCTCGCGCTCACCGCGGTGATGCCGAACGGCGACATCGTCACGACCGCCCGGAGGGCGCGCAAGTCGTCCGCCGGCTACGATCTCACCCGGCTCCTCGTCGGCTCGGAGGGCACGCTCGGGATCATCACCGAGGTCACGCTGCGCCTGCACGGCATCCCCGAGGCGATCTCGGCGGGCATCTGCCCGTTCCCCTCGATCAAGGCGGCCTGCGACGCCACGATCCTGACGATTCAGTCCGGCATCCCGGTCGCGCGCATCGAGCTGCTCGACGAGGTGCAGGTCGCGGCCTGCAACCGCTACTCGAAGCTGACCCTGCCGGAGACCCCGCTGCTCCTGGTCGAGTTCCACGGCACGGACGCGGGCGCGCGGGAGCAGGCCGAGCGGTTCGGCGAGATCGCCGCCGAGCTCGGCGGCGGCCCGTTCGACTGGGCGACCGGGGCCGACGCGCGCGCACGCCTCTGGCAGGCGCGCCACGACGTCTACTGGGCCGCGGTCGCGCTGCGGCCCGGTCCCACGATCAAGAACATGTCGACCGATGTCTGCGTGCCGATCTCGCGGCTCGCGGAATGCGTGGAGGCGACGAAGCGCGACATCGCCGCGACCGGGCTCACGGCGCCGATCGCCGGCCATGTCGGCGACGGCAACTTCCACACCCTCCCGCTCGTCGATGCCGACAGCCCCGAGGAGATGTCCGCGGTGGCCGGCTTTCTCGACCGGCTCGTCGCCCGCGCGCTGGACCTGGGCGGCACCTGCACGGGCGAGCACGGGATCGGCCAGAAGAAGATGCGCTTCATGGAGAGCGAGCACGGGCCGGAGGCGCTCGGCCTCATGCGGACCCTCAAGCGCGCCATCGATCCCCGGAACCTCATGAACCCCGGCAAGCTGATCCCCTGACGCGGACGCGGTCCGCGACCCGCCGGCCCCGGAGGGCCGCCCCTTCGCGGGCCTCGCGTCGTCCGACCGCGTCGGGCTCGACACGCGGGCGCTCGGGGCCCGGACCGCCGAGCTCGGCACGGCCCTGGCCGTGACCGCGCGGCCGTGTCGTCGATTGCGCCATCCCCTCAAGGCGGCCCGCGCCCATCAGCACCGTTGGCCGCTCGCGCGGATACGGAGATCGGGCTCGAACGGCGTCGGTGGATGGCGTACCCGGCGACAGGGCGGGATCGGTTTCTGCCCGCCCGCTCCCGGAGCCACGATCAGATGGCTTCACAGCGTCCCGTGAGCGGACGCTCCCGGTCGCGAGCCGGCGCGGGCGGGTGTGCCCGCGCTCAGGGCCCTCCATCGTCCGGGCCTGACCGACCTTCGGTCCGCGATACGCTTCGCATCGACGACAGCATCTCGGACCGGAGACATCGATCGCCTCACGGGCTGCGGCGATGTCGGTGCGTCGTCGGTTCTCCGATCCGGCGCGGCGTCGGCACGGCCGGCCCATCGTTCGCCCCTGCCCCGCGCTTCATCGCCGATTCGTCCGGTCCCGGCCGATCCTCCCGGCCAGCACGATCCGGGACCGGCCCGTCAACGCGGCGGCACCGGGCTCGGGAATCTACCGGACGCTGCGTCGCGGATAGCCGGCTTCACCGGCACAGCCGGGACGGATGTCCGCGAAGCCCGGAACCGGCCGCGAGGCCTCGCCCGAACCGGCGAGGATCGAGGGGAGGGCGGTCGCGCAGCGAGGCTGCACGCGCGGCGCCGCCTTATAATCCCGCTCCGTCGACCGCGGCGTGTGAATTATTTTGCTTGCCATAGGATCCTGGCACACAGAATAATGCATGCCGCAAAGCCAATATCGGAACCCGACATGAGGTTTCGGCGAGGCCGGCGATGCGCCGACGTGCACGCCAATCCTATAGCACGTCGCCGAATGTCAGCGCAGGGACGAGGGAGGAAGCTCATGGCCATGCCAAATGCCACGCCGGCTACGGCAATACCCAGTACCAATCGATGGCTGCAGATCGTGCTCGGCGTGATCTGCATGGTTGCCGCGGCGAACATCCAGTATGCCTGGACGCTGTTCGTTCCCGAGATCCAGAAGACCTTCGGTTGGGACCGCGCCGCGATCCAGGTCGCCTTCACGATCTTCGTCGTCGTCCAGACCTGGCTGACCCCGATCGAGGGCTACTTCATCGACAAGTACGGCCCTAGCCGCGTCGTGATGTTCGGCGGCCTGATGACGGGCCTGGCCTGGGTCATCAACTCCTACGCCACCAGCCTGAGCGGCTTCTACCTCGGCTCAGTGGCCGGCGGTATCGGCGTCGGCTGCGTCTACGCCACCTGTGTCAACAACGCGCTCAAGTGGTTCCCGGACAAGCGCGGCCTGGCGGTCGGCCTCACGGCGGGCGGCTACGGCGCCGGCTCGGCGCTCACCATCCTGCCGATCGCCAAGATGATCGACGGTGGCAACTACGCCCAGGCCTTCTTCGTCTTCGGCCTGATCCAGGGCGCCATCATCATCGCCGCCGCCATCGCCATGCGCGCCCCGCGCAAGGATCAGGTGCCGTTCTCCACCAAGGTCCTGCAGTCGCGGCGCGACTACACGCTGGGCGAGGCGCTGCGCACCCCCGTGTTCTACGTGATGCTGCTGATGTTCACCTGCACGGTGACGGGCGGCCTGATGGCTGTGGCCCAGCTCGGCGTGATCGCGCAGGATCTCGGGGTGAAGAACTTCCAGGTCAACCTGTACTTCTTCGCCATGGCGGCGCTGCCCTTCGCGCTGATGCTCGACCGGATCATGAACGGGATCTCGCGCCCGCTCTTCGGCTTCGTCTCGGACCGGATCGGACGGGAGAAGACGATGTTCATCGCGTTCGCGATGGAGGGTATCGGCATCGTGGCCCTGGGCTATTTCGGCTCGAATCCGTGGGCCTTCGTGATCCTGTCCGGTGTGGTGTTCCTGGCCTGGGGCGAGGTCTACTCGCTGTTCAGCGCCACCGCCGCCGACACCTTCGGCTCGAAGCACATCGGCAAGATCTACGGCGTGCTCTACTGCGCCAAGGGCTTCGCGGCGCTGTTCGTGCCGGTGGGCAACCTGATCATGCAGGCGACCGGTACCTGGGCGACGGTCCTCTACACGGTGGCGACCATGGACCTGATCGCCGCCATCCTGGCGATCGCGGTGCTGCGGCCGATGCTCAAGCAGCACCACGCGGCGAACAACGACGCCGCGGCGCCGGCGCTGACGCTGGCGCACGCCTGAGCGACCGGCTCGGCCGCCCCGCGGCCGGGCCGGACCCGCGACGCCCCGGCTCCGGAATCTCGGAGCCGGGGCAGAGACGATCGAGGGGGTTGCGCGCCGCCGGCACCGTCGCGGCGTCTCTTCGGGACGCACGTCGCAGCGGGCACCTGCGGATCCTCGGGCGTACACCTCCGATCATGCCGTGCTTCGTCGGCGCCTCGCTCTCACGCGACATTCCAGCCGCGCTCCGGCGCCCGCCCGAGATCTGAGGCCGGAACCAGTTCCCGCGTTTTCGGAGATCGACTGTGCTGCAGCCTCCCGAGACCTCCCTGGGTCTGGCCTCGATCGGGCAGACCGTGAGCCTGCGCGAGCAGGCCTACGACAGCATCAAGCAATCGATCCTGGCGATGGATCTCTACGACGGCTCAGCGCAGATCCGGCTGCACGAACACCAGATCGCGCAGGATCTCGGCATCAGCCGCACGCCAGTCCGGGAAGCCCTGACGCTTCTCGAGCGGGAAGGCTTCGTGAGCACGGTGCCGCGCCGCGGCCTCTTCGTGACGCGCAAGACCAAGCGCGAGATCGTCGAGATGATCACCGTCTGGGCCGCGCTCGAGGGCATGGCGGCCCATGCCGCCGCGCGGCACGCCGAAGATTCCGAACTTCGCGCGCTCGGCAGGGCGTTCGAAGATTTCGAGATATCCACTTTACCCGATCATCTGAAGGCCTATGACGAGGCCAACCTCGACTTTCATCGGACGATCATCCGTCTCGGCGGCTGCGGATTGATGGTCGAGATGACGACCAACCTGTTCATCCACATGCGGGCGCTCCGGTCGGCCTTCCTCCATCGGGCCGGGAGGCTCGAAGATTCGATGCGCGAGCATGCCGCCATCATCGCCGCCCTGCAGGCACGCGACGCGGATCGGGCCGCGGTCCTCGTGCGCGATCACGCGCTCGGGCTGATCGCGCACGTCGAGGCGCACTGGGCTTGGCCAGAGGGGTAAGAGCCACCGCCGACGGAGAATCGACCTATGCTACCGTCCGTTCACATGACCGATCTGCTCGGCCTCGGCTTCCTGATCATCGGGCTCGTCGGAGCCGGGATCGCCAGCGCGAGCCGGTCGACGCGCTTCGCGGAGGAGCCGCGTGAGGAACTCGCGGGCGGAGCGCTGCTCGTGGCGATCCTCGGCCTCGCCTTCGTGCTCGCCGAGTGAGCGGGCGCGGCGCGGGCAAGGCGGCCTCTGCGGCTCGCCATGCCGCAGATTTGCAACAGGCGCCGGAAACAGCCGGGAGGGCTGGAATTATTCCAGTCCAACGCCCCGCTGTCCGGCCATTCATTTCTCGCGTCTAGACAACCGTTTGACCGAACAGAGCAACCGCAGTTTAGAGGTGCTACAAAGATCTGAGCCGCTTGCGCCAATCGGAGCCATATTATTTTAATCCGTCGGACGCTGCACGCGACTGTGCACGGCGCGAGCATCTGAGGATTGGAGTAATGGCGGCGGTATCGGTAGATGCCCTGCATCGCAGCGAGAACCTGAACCTTCATCGGTTCCTGCTCCGCAAGCTCGGCAATCCCGCGGATGCCGCCGATGCCGCGCAGGAGACGTATCTCCGTCTCGTCAAGGCGCTCACCACCACCGACCTGGAGCAGCCGCGCCTGTTCCTGTTCCACCTCGCCCGCAACGTCGCCGCCAATCTCGGCAAGCGCCGCCGGTTCGAGGCCGGCCTGTTCCGGTCCATCACCGATCTCGAGCTGTCCAGCGTCGTGGACGGCCGCGCGCAGACCGAGACGCAGGTGATCGCCCGCGAGCAGCTGCGCCTCGTCGCGGCGGCGATCGACGGGCTGCCGCCGCGCTGCCGCGAGGCGTTCCTCCTCAGCACCTTCGAGGGCCTCTCGAACGGGGAGGTCGCCGCCCGTCTCGGCGTCAGCCGCAACATGGTCGAGAAGCACCTCATCAAGGCGCTGCTGCACATCCGCCGCGCGTGCCACGAATTCTTCTGATCCGGAACGTCAGGACTTCGCGGCCTCGATGGTCTTCATAGGTCGGACGGGCGGAGCGGGCAGCGGGTCGACATGGAGGAGGAGCGGACGCCCGCGGGCGACGACGAGGCCGCGGACGACCCGGTCTACGCGCGGGCCGCGTTCTGGGTGGTTCGCCTGGCCTCCCCCGACGCGACCGACGCCGACCGGGCAGCCTTCGCGACCTGGCGCGCGGCCGACCCGGCCCATGCCGAGGCCTACGCGGAGATGGAGGCGTGGCGGCGCGTCGCCGGGCGCGCGCCCGATACCCGCCGGCGCAAGCGGCGGCCGCCGACGCGCCTCGTCGGTCTCGCGGCGGCGCTGGGCCTGTCCGGCTTCGTCGCCTACGAGAGCGGGCTCCTCGACCGCGTCCGCGCCGATGTCTGGACCGGTATCGGGGACATCGAGACGACGCGGCTCCCCGACGGCAGCCGCGCCGCCCTCAACACCGACACGGCGCTGGTCCTGCGCTTCACGGCCGCCGAGCGCGACGTCCACCTGCTGCGCGGGGAGGCGGAGTTCGATGTCGTGCCCGACAGCGGCCGGCCCTTCGTGGTCCACGGCGGCGGTCTGCGGGTTCGCGCGGTGGGGACGCGCTTCTTCGTCCGGGCCGGCGGGGACGCCGAACCGGTCGGTGTGGCGGAGGGGCGCGTGGACGCGTCGACATCCGCCGGCGCCGTGACGATCGGGGCCGGCGAGGTGGCCCTCCGGAGCGCCGACGGCCACCTGATGGTCGAGCGCGGCGATGTCGGGCGCGCCACGGCGTGGCGGGAGGGCCGGCTCGTCGTCACGGGGCAGCCCCTCGCCGCGGTCGTGGCCGACCTGAACCGATATCGGCGCGGACGCATCGTCCTGCTCGGCTCGGGGCTCGGCGCGCAGCGCTTCAGCGGGACGCTCGACATCCGCGACACCGACGAAGCGCTCGACGTGCTGGTCGCGACGATGGGCCTGCGCGTCACGCGCCTGACCCCGTACCTCGTCCTCGTCAGGCCGCCGGGCTGACGGGGCGAAAAAAACCCGCGCGGGGAGGTCAGGAGTCGCGCGGCTCGATTGTCGTGTGTCCGTGAGGGCCCAGAGCGCGCGCCGAGCGTGCCGCCCTCCGCGGAACGGGGGCACGGATGGCGGTGTGGAATCTCGGCGGCACTCTCGGCAGCGCGCTGGGCGGCACTCTCGGCAGCGCGCTGGGCGGCACTCTCGGCAGCGCGCTGGGCGGCACTCTCGGAAGCGCGCTGGGCGGCACGTGGCGCAGGGCGGCCCTGGCGAGCGCGTCCCTGATCGCGATCGGGCAGGCCTCGGCCGCGCAGGAACGGCCGATCACCCCGACCTTCGTGCGAGCCGGCGAACGGCTCAACATCGTGCCCGTCGCCGCCGGGGACGCCGGGCCGCCGCGCGCGCTCTCGGCGCGGCGCGTCCGGCTCTCGATCGCGCCCGGTCCCCTCGAGCCGGCCCTGGCGAGCCTCATCGCGCGGACGGGCCTGTCGCTGGCCTACCGGACGGCGCTGACCGAGAACCGCGCGACGCGGGGCGTCGAGGGGGACGTCCTGCCCCTGGAGGCGCTCGCGCGGCTGCTCGACGGGACGGGGCTGACCTACCGCGCCGCGAAGCACGCGACGATCACCCTCGTGAACCCGCGCTACGCCCAGGCGTCCCTGCCGCCGGGGGATTCGAATGCCCCGACGCCGGTCGGGGCGGCCGCCGCGTCGGTCACCCTCGACGAGCTCTCGGTCGAGGCCCAGCAGCCGACCTTCGGGACGACGGGCTTCGTCGCGACCCGGTCCACGGCGGGCTCGAAGGGCAACGATTCCATCCTGGAGACGCCCGCCACCGTCAGCGTCATCACCCGGGACGAGCTGAATGTCCGGGGCGTGCAGGACGTCAACCTCGCGGTCGCCTACACGCCCAACGTCCAGGCCGTCGACTATCCCGGCGGCCAGGGCGGTCCGACCTTCACGCTGCGCGGCTTCAACGCCAACAACTTCGACAGCGTCTACGAGGACGGCCTGCGCTACGGCTTCAACTCGTTCGACCAGAACATCGAGCCCTACGCCTACGAGCGCATCGACGTCGTGAAGGGGCCGATCTCGGTCCTCTACGGCCAGGGCCAGCCGGGCGGCATCATCAACCTCGTCTCGAAGCGCCCGACCTTCGTCCCGTTCAACGAGGTGTTCCTCCAGGGCGGCAATTACGGGCGCGTCCAGGCCGGCTTCGACCTGTCCGGCCCGGTCGAGGGCGCGCCGCAATTCGCCTATCGCGTGACCGGCCTCGTCCGCAACGCCGACAGCCAGGTCAAGTACACGCCGGACGACCGGACCTTCATCGCCCCGGCGCTGACCTGGCGGCCGGACGCCGACACCGCCCTCACGGTCCTCGGCAAGTACGCCGAGTACCGCGGCGGCGGATCGGAGCAGAGCCTGCCGATCGTCGGCTCGATCCTGCCGAGCGCGCGCGGCTTCTTCCCGCGCAGCCCGTTCGTCGGGCAGCCGAACTTCAACACCGGCCTCCTGGAGAACAAGGAGATCGGCTACATCCTCGACCACAGCTTCGCGCCGGGATGGCTGCTGCACTCCGCCTTCCGGGCCTACGAGACCACCTCGAAGTTCGACGCGGTCGGCGCCAGCCCGGCCTTCACGCCGCCCGGCTTCCTCGCCGTCTCGGTCTTCCCGTACCTGCGCGACCAGTCGAGCCAGGGGCTCCTGACCGACAACTACGTCCAGGGGCGCTTCGACACCTGGGACATCCAGCACGACGTCGTCCTCGGCGTCGGCTTCCAGAACTACTATCGCCGCGACGCGCGGACCTTCCCGAACGGCTACCCGACGAGCGCCGCGAACCGCCTGATCGACCTGTACGATCCGGTCTACAACCTCGGCATCGCCTTCCCGCAGCGAACGAACGTCGCGACCCGGGCGCTGCAGCAGCAGACGGGCGCCTATGTCCAGGACCAGATGAAGTGGAACGGCTTCATCCTCACGGGCAGCCTGCGCAACGACTGGGTCGAGCAGCAGGTCCGGACCACCTTCAATTTCCCGAACCTGCCGGTCGCGACCCTCAACCGGACGACGATCGACAACCAGAACTTCTCGGCCCTGAGCTACCGGGCCGCCCTGGGCTACGCGTTCGCCGCCGGGATCGTGCCCTACGCCGCCTACTCGACGTCGTTCAACCCGCAGATCGCGGGTCAGCGGGCGGACGGCTCGGCGCTGCCGCCCCGCGAGGCCAGCCAGATCGAGGGCGGCGTCAAGTGGCAGCCGGTCGGCACCAACGCGCTCGTCACCGCGTCGTATTTCGAGATCACGCAGACCAACATCCCCCTCGCCGACCCCCTCAATCCCGGCTTCTTCATCGTGACGGGCGCGGCGGAATCGCGGGGCTTCGAGCTGGAGGGCAAGGCGAGCCTGTTCGACGGGTTCAACCTGATCTTCGGCTACGCCCACCTCAACACGAAGGTCACGCGGAACGCGACCAACCCGGCGCTCGTCGGCAACCGCCTGCCGAACGCGCCGGACAACACCCTGTCGCTCTTCGCCGACTACACCCTCCCGCTGAACTCGCCCTTCGCCGGCTTCCGGGCCGGGGCGGGCGTGCGCTACGTCGGCGAACGGACGGACGCCACCAACGTCGATCGCATCCCGGCCTACGCCCTCGTCGACGCCTCGCTGAACTACGACCTCGCCCAGCTGAACCCGGCCTGGAAGGGCGCGGTCCTGTCGGTGAACGCCAACAACATCTTCGACCAGCGGTACTTCACGTCGGGCTTCTACACCGGCTACGTCTTCGAGGGGTTCCGCCGGAGCGTGTTCGGGACGCTCACGTATCGCTGGTAGGGTCGCCGGCCGATGACGCGCGCGGCACCGACCGTCTCCGGGCGACCGGCCCCGGCGGGGGGCCGGCCTGCGTCGAGCCCCCGGTTCACGGCCTCGCGGACCTTCCGCCTGGGCCTGTGGCTGCATCGCTGGAGCGGGCTGGTCGCGGCGCCGTTCTTCCTCGTGCTCTGCCTGACCGGGACCGTCCTGATCTTCCACGAGGAGATCGACGCCTGGGCGGGCTTCGAGCCGGCGGTCGAGGCCTCTGACGCGCCGCTCCGGCCGCTGGCCGCGCTCGCCGACGCGGCGCTGGCGCGCGCGCCGGGCCGGCGCGTCGTCGCGGTCGCGCTCGACGCGGAGCATCCGGAGCGGGTCACGGTGAGCCTCGCCGCGCCCGGCATCCGCACGGTCGCCGGGGCCGATCCGGTGCTGATGGACGCGCGGAGCGGCGCGGTCCTGTCGCGGCCCGACCCGCGGACGACGCCCCTCGGCCTCCTGCTGCGGCTGCACGCGAACTGGTTCCTGGGTCTGCCGGGGCAGCTCGCCGGCGGCGCCGTGGCCCTGCTGGTCGTGCTCTGCCTAGTCTCGGGCACCGTGATCTACGGGCCCTATATCCGCGGACTCGCCTTCGGCGCGGTCCGGCGCGGGTGCGGCGCGGCCCTGCGCCAGCGCGATCTGCACAACCTGATCGGCGTCGCCACGCTCGGCTGGACGCTGCTCGTCTCGGTCACCGGGATCGCGCTCGCCCTCGGGGGCGTCGGCCTCCTGGCGTGGCAGGCGACCGAGTTGCAGCGCCTCGTGCGCGCCCACGCCCCGGCCTCCGCCGGGCGCGTCGACGGGCCCGCCGCCGTCTCCCTCGACGCCGTCCGGGCCGCCGCGGAGGCCGCCCGGCCCGGCTGGCGGGCCACGCTGATGATCGTTCCGGACACGGTGCTGTCGACGGACCGGCACTTCACGGTGCTGCTCGCCGGCCCGACCGGTCTGCAGAAGCGCCTGTTCGAGATCGCCCTGGTGGACGCCCGCGACGCCCGGGTCGCGGAGGTGGCCCGTCTCCCCTGGTACCTCACGATCGTCAGGCTGTCGCAGCCCCTGCATTTCGGCGACTACGGGTCCTGGCCGCTCAAGATCCTCTGGTGCGCGCTGTCCTGGGCCACCCTGTTCATCACCGGCAACGGGGCCTGGCTGTGGTGGACGCGCGGGCGCGGGCGGCGCGCCGGTCGCGCGCAGGCAGGTCCCGCATGAGCGGGGTGTCCGCGCTGTGGCAGCGGCGGCCGGTCCTGTTCGCGCTGGGCCTCGCGACGCTGACGGTCGCGGGCCTCGTCGTGATGCTCGGCGACGCGGCCGCGTGGAAGGCCGCCGGCTTCGTGCTCGCGGCCCTGCCGCCGGTCACGGCGGCCTTCGCCTATCGGAGGCAGTGTCGGCGGCGCGGCGCCTCGTGAGCGCCGGCCTTCTCGGGACCCTGCGCGCTACGCCGCCTGCCCCGCGCGCGCGTTCCACTTCTCGAACTTCCCGAGCACGCCCCACGCCGTCAGCGCGATGAAGATCGGCATCGTGTAGGGGCTCAGCCCGAAGGCGGGCGTGAGCTGGGCGAGCACCTGGCCCAGACCTGTGCCGGCCGGCACCTGGGACAGGATCTGCGTGACGACCGCGCCGACGATACCGATCGCCGACTTCTTGCCGGAGAGCAGCTGCCCGATCGTCTGCCCGAGGGCGCCGTTGACCGGCCCGAGGACCGCGCCGGCGGGACGCGCTGCCGGCGGGCCGGGCAGGACCTGGGCGGTCGGCAGGCGCGCGCCGTCGATCTGCCGGCGCAGGGCCTGGAGAAGCTCGTCCAGCCGTGCCGCGGCATCCGCGGGGGGCGCGGCCGGCACGGGCGCGGCCGGCGCGATCACCGCCGGATGCATCGGGACGGGTTGCAGCGGTGCGGAGTGCAGCGGGGCGGTTTGCGTCGGGCTGGCCGCCCGCGCGGCGACCTGGCGCTCCAGGTCCTGGATCCGCGCCAGCACCGCCCTGTCCGGCGCCGGCCGCAGCGCCTCCTGGATCGCCGCGATCGTGCGCGCATCCGCGAGGCCGGAATCGTCGAGGCCGCACCGTTCCTGGAACATCGCCACGGCCGCCATGGTCCGCGGCCCGTTCCGGCCGTCCTCGACGAGGGGCGGCGCCGCGCCGAGGCGGTTGAGGGATTGCTGAACCCAGAGCGTGCTGTCGGCGAGCTCGTCGTCGGGCTCGCGGGACACGGCAGCCTCGACGGCGCGCGGCGCCGCGAGGGCGACCGTGGCGTCGATGTCGATGAGGCTCCGCAGGATCACCGCGGTGCCGATCTGCGTGTCGACCACGTTCGGGTCGAAGACGTGGTCGCGCACGAACTTGCCGCCGCGCGCGCCCGGCGGCCCGTAGGCCGTCGACCCGCCCCAGAGATACGGCGAGTTCACGCCCCGGCCGTGGTAGCCGTAGCCGTTGAAGCCCTCGAGCCGGTAGAGGGCGCGCGCGACGCTCCAGTCGCCGACCCCGATCAGGCCCTGGAGGCGCAGCGCGTCGACCGCCCCTTCGACGAAGGCCTGCGGCCCGGTGAAGGGACCGCGCCCCTTCGGGACGATCGTGGTCCGTCGTCCGAGCGTCTGCCCGTTGCCGAGATACGTGTCGAAGTCGAAGGCCGATTCCCGGTAGTGGCAGAGCCCGACGAACCACCAGGGCACGCCCGTGCGCGCCTCGATCTCCCGGTAGCGCAGTTTGCCGGCGGCGAGCTGCTGCGCGAGCTCGCGCACGGTCGCGAGCTTCTCCGGCCGGATCTGAAGCGACGCCCAGGTCCGCTCGTAGCCGTCCTGAAAATCCGTGAAGGATGCCATGTCGATGCTCCGGGATCTGCGGTGACGAAGCCTTGACGGGACGGTCCGCGCGGCGCGGCCGGAGCCCCCGCGCGGCCGGGCGCCGATCGGGCGGGTCTGCACGCGACGCCCCGGATCCGGACGCGCGGTCGCGCGGCGCGGGCTCCCGACGGAGGGGCCGGGCGCCCGGTATCGGCGACGTCCTGCCCGCGCGCCGGGCTAACCGGGCGCGGCGGCGCCCGCCGACCGTCCGGCGTAGGAGATCCGGAACGCGGTCGGAAACGGCGTGCCCCCGTCCTCGACCGCGCCCTCGGCCCGCACGGCGTCGCGCAGCAGGATGCGGCGGACGATCTCCGGGATCATCGCGCCGGCCACGTAGCGGCCGAGGCACTCGTGATGGCCCCGGCCGAAATGGAGGTAGGTCTGATCCGGGCGGGTCGGGTCGAAACGGTCCGGCTCGGGCACGCCGGTCGCGTCGAACATCGCCGAGAGGCTGAGGGGCAGGACGATCCGGCCCTTCGCGATCCGGCTCTCGGCCGGGCTGCCCCGGCCGAGCACGTGGTCGGTCTCCGCTTGGCGGAACATGAAGGCGACGATCGGCGCGAAGCGCAGCGCCTCCCACACGTAACCGTCGAAGGCGGCGGGCCCGGTCCGGGCGGCCGCGCGCGCGGCTTCGAGGACCTGCGGCCGGCCGAGGAGCTCGGCGAGGGCGTTCACCACGGCCTCCGACGTGGTCTCGATGGCCCCGATCAGCAGGCCGCCGACATTGATGACGACGCGGTCCATGCCGAAGCCGGCCGCCGCCGGCAGGTGCAGCCGGAGCAGGCGGGTGAGGACATCGTCGGGCAGGTCGGCGCCGGCCTCGATCGCCGCGACGCGCGCCGGGATGATCCTGGCGAACGCCGCCCGCATCTCCTGGCGCGCCCGATCCGCCGCCGCGTGGATCGCCTCGGCATCCGGGCGCGCGTCGAAGGGAAGGTTGTTGAACTGGTCGAACTGGTTCGCGTACGACCAGCGCAGGAGGTCGGCATCCGGGGCCGCGAAGCCGAAGAACCGCTGCACGATCCGCAGCGGCACGAGGCGCGAGAGCGACGCCACGACGTCGATGGATCCTTCGCCCGCGTCGAGGGCCGCGTCGGTGACGGCGCCCGCCAGATCGCGGATGGCCGGGAGGTCGCGCCAGGACAGCACGGCGCGCATGACCGCCTTGTCGCGGTAATTCACCTCCGTGCCGTCGAGCGCCAGCATGAACTCGCCCATCTTGGGCTTGTAGAGCGCGACGGAGAAGACCTGCGGCAAGGACAGGATCTCCTCGACCTCCGCGCGGCCGGCGACCAGGATGGCCGCGCCGCAATCCAGCGCGGTCCGCCGCGCGCGCAGCTGCGCGAAGAAGGGCCGCGGCGCGCGGGCGATCCAGTCCCGGGCGCGCTGCCAGCGCTCCGACACCGGCAGGGCCTCCAGGAACGCGAGGCAGGGCGTCTCGGGAGCGGCGGCGCGCATGCACGACCTCCAAGGTTCTTCGCGGAGAGGCGCGGGCCGTCCGGCCCGACGCGCGGTGGTCAGTTGAGCGAGACGTCCAGCCCCTCGCGCAGGCGCGCCACGAGCTCGCCCTGCCGGTGGGTCTCGGTCTTGGCGAACAGCGCGCGCAGCTGGGTGCGGGCGGTCGAGATCGCGATGCCGCGGTCCCGGGCGTGGGCGTCGAGGGACCGCCCCGAAGCCACCGCGTTGGCGAGGTTCGACTCGGCGACGGTCAGCCCGAACAGCTTCTGCAGCCGCGCGGCGTTGCTCTCCTGGACCTTCTGGGTCCCGGTCCGGATCACGATCGCCAGCTCGGCCCGCACCTTCGACCCGGTGCCCGCCGGCCGCTTCGACAGCGGGTGCAACGAGACGCGGTAGGGCACGCCGCTCTCGCCGCAGGTCACCGCGATGTGGTCGGCCTGCGTGATCGCCACGTCGCCGCTCGCGGCCGCGAGCGCCTCGCCGGCCGCGCGGGCGATCCGCCGCCCGGTCTGGCTGTCCTTGAGGACGAGGCTGCCCTTCACGAAGGACAGGCCGGCCCGGGACCGCGCGAGCGCTTCCGCCGCGCGGTTGGCGTGCGCGACGCGCAGGTCGGAATCGGTGAGGATCACGGCGGCGTCGAGCAGGTCCAGGGCGGAGGCGAGGTCGGACGTGCGCTCGGAGGCCTGGCGCATCAGCGCGTACAGCTCGAAGGCCCGGCGCAGGTGCGGGACGAGCATCGCCAGGCGCCGGACCTCGTCGGACCGGAAGGGGCCGCCGTCCTCGCCGCGCATCGCCGCGAGCGTCGCCATCACGTCGGCTTCCTTGGCGAAGTAGGTGACGAGGCTGTGCTCGATCTCGAAGGGTTGCACGACCTCCTTGAACAGGGCCGACTCGCGGAACTGCACCGCGTCGACGCCCTCCTCGGCGCGGATGACCTTGCCCTGGTTCGACAGGATGTAGGGGAGGCGCGGATCCTCGGTGGCGTGCCGGTAGAGGAACTCGCGGTACCGCGCCCGCTCGAAGCCGGACACCGCCCAGAGCGGCTTGCGGTTCCCGTCGAGGCTGAACACGGCGAGCTGCCCGACCCGGCCGCCGACGAAGTCGGTCAGATCCTCGAGGAGCGCCGACCACTCCTCCGGCTGGCCGACGCGGTCGTAGATCGACCCCACCAGTACCGAATACGCCTCGAGATCCTGCATGGCCACGCTCCGCGGTGAGTGCGAGTGGTGAGTGCGCGTCTTGAGTGTCCTCAGATCTCCAGGATTCCGATCGGACCGATAGGTGTCGAACCTGGGTATTCCATTACGGATGCAGTTGAGATGCAAATCAATACTGGTGATGTGGAGATTCGGTCTGCGGCGGGCGCCTAGAGGGTTCGCAGGTACTCCAGGAGCTGCCGGCGCTGGGTCTCGTCGAGCTGCTCGGTCCCGTAGGCGGGCCCCTCGTGGCCGGTATTGGCATTGCCCGGCAACGCGGTGTCGAACAGGAACGGCCCGCTGTCGGACCGGAAGCCGATCCGGTCCTCGTCCAGCTCGCGGCTGCCGACCCGGAACGTCCTGGATCGCCGGCTGGACGGCAGCAGCAGTTCGTACAGGTTCGGCACCGAGCCGTTGTGCAGGTACGGGCCCGTCGCCCAGATCCCGTTGAGGGGCCGGGCCTTGTAGACCAGCAGATCGCGGTCCCTCCGCGCCCCGACAAACGCGGCGACGAGGCCCTTGCCGCCGGCGGTCGAGACATCGTCGAGCATCGCGTTGCGGGCTTCGAGGACGGCGGCGCCGCGCTTGAGCAGTCGCTCGAGGATGATGGCCTGGTCCGCCCCGACGCCCGACGGCTCCGGTCCGCGGTCGAGCGGCGCCAGGATCGCGCCGGCCACGAGCGCGGCCACGAGGTCGAGGCTGCTCGTCTCGGCGGCCAGCGGCGGCGTCGTCGCCAGGAACGGCATCCGGACCCCTTCGAGGATCCCGGTCCGCGCGCGCCGGGATACGGCGTTCGTCGCCATCTTCGGGTCGGTCCCGATCTCGGCCAGCGGCGTCAGGGTCACGGTCAGCGTGCGGTTCGCGCCGGTCGGGGCGATCGCGTGGCAGGACACGCAGTACCGGTCGTAATGGGCCTTGCCGGCCGCGGCGTCGCGGGTCTGCGCCTCGGTGCGCGGCGCGATCCGGTCGGGCCAGGCCGGCGCCGTGAGGGCGCCCAGCTGGTTCTCGATCCGCAGGAGATTGACCCGGTCCGCCGAGGTCTCGAACCACAGCGGCGGCAGGATCGGCTCACGGATGTCGGCACGGGCGAAGACGCCCAGGACCTCGCCGACGTTTCGGCCGAGGCGCTCGACGGCGAGCCCGTTCGCGGCCGAGCCGTTCCACTGCACCCGGTCGTGCCACGACGTATCCCACAGGAACGGGTAGCTGACGGGCGCGTCGGGCGGGGCGATGTTGTGCGGGTCGCGCAGATCGATGCCGGTCGCCCGGTTGAAGATCATGCCGAAGGCGTCCAGGCGGGCCGGCCCCCAGGGCACCGCGGTCCGGCTCGACGCGACGTAGCGGGAGAAATCCTCGGCCAACCGCGTCAGGCTGACCCGCAGCCGGCGGCGGTCGGCCTCGGACGGGCCCGCCCCCGGCGCCGACAGTTCCGCCGGGATGACGCGGCGGGCGAAGCGCTCGAAGCGCGCCCCGTCGTCGCGCGTTTGCGCGAGGGCGCGGCCCAGTTCCTCGATGAAGGCGAACATGTCGGCGTCGGCCGGGCCGCCATCGATCAGGATCGACCGACCGCGCAGGTCGATCCGGTTCACGTGGCAGGCGGCGCAGGTCATGCCGATCCACTCGCCGCGATCGTCCACATCCTTCACGAAGCCGATGGGAAGCCCGCTGCGGTTCGATCCGCGCGTCCCGTCATACGGGTTCGGCAGGTAGCCGAAGCGCGCGAGCCCGTCCGCGACGAAGAGCCTGTCGTCGTCCGGGCGCTCCAGGGACATGAACCAGGCGTAGGGCATGATCTGCGAGCCCTGGCTCGCCCCGTAGAACCACGCGCGCTCCTGCGACGTCCAGGATTGATCGAGAAAGTGCGGGCCGCCGTCCGGCCTGTCCCCCGGCTCCCGGTCGGCGGCGCGCAACCCGGCCTGCACCGGGACCAGGATCATCGCCGTGAGCGCGGCGGCGCGGGCGGCCCGGGAGCCGGTCACGATCGCACCTGGGACATGGCGGGAACCCTGCCTTCGCGAAGTGTCTGCCGATTCCAGTAAACGCCGATCGAAGCCCGCGCGTCCTTCAAATGGATGATGTTCGAATACAGTTTTTCTGTGAGGCTCGGAGCGACTGTAATTTTCGCCGTCGGCGGTGCGGCGGTGTCGCGCCGCCGTAATGCTGCATCGATAGAATCGTCTGTCGCATATAGGTTATGAAATCGTTCATGACATCAATACTGAGGGTGTAAAATCTTAGCATAAACTGTGCCGAGGGCCGGCGGAGAGATGTTTGCGCGACCGCTGATCGGAACGGCTGAACCGCGAAGTCCGGCACCGCGCGGGCGATAGGAGGAGCGATGAGCGCCAGTCCCGCAGACATCCAGGCGGATGCCCCGTCCCATCACCTGCCCGCGGTGATGACGGGCCGGGACGCGTGGTTCCTCGATACCGAGCAGGCACTCGAAGAGGAGATGGATCACTTCTGCGGACCGCCGCAGCCCGGCGATCGCGCGCCCTGGCAGGCGCGGGCCGACCAGGCCCGGCTCGCCGCCCTGTGCCTGTCCGGGGGCGGGATCCGCAGCGCCACCTTCTGCCTCGGTGCCCTGCAGGCCCTGGCCAGCCGGCGGATGCTCGGCGAGTTCCACTACCTGTCGACGGTATCGGGGGGCGGCTTCGCGGGCGGCTGGCTGCAGACGTTCATACGCCAGTGCGGCAGCATCGCCGAGGCCGAGCGCCAGCTCGGCGGCTCGGGCAACGAGATCTTCGCCAAATTGCGGCGGTACACGAACTACCTGACGCCGGAAGTCGGGATCCTGTCGTCGGACACCTGGGCCGGCATCGTCCTCTACATCCGGAACACGATCCTCAACTGGTTGATCATCTTCCCGCTGCTGCTGTTCGTTCCCCTCGCGCTGCTCGCCTACAGGACGGCGCTCGAGGCTGCGCGCGGCAGCACGCTGTGGCTGCCCCTGGTGCTCGGCAGCGCGGCGCTGTTCGTCGCGACGTTCAGCGCCTGCATCCTCCTGCCGAGCCATCGGCCGCGGACCGGCGGCGTCACGGCGTACGCGTCCCCGGCGCGGGTCGCGGCCTGCATCGTCGCGCCGACCTGCGTCTGGGCCCTGGCGCTGCCGTTCACGCTCCGCGCGCTGTTCGAGCAGCCGCTGCCGGTCTCGGGCCTGTCCCTGTGCCGTCTGGGCCTCGCGTACTTCGCCGTGCAGGTCACGGCCTATCTCAGCGGCCTGATCTGGCAGACCGCGAAGGGTCATCCCGGCCTCTGGCTGTACGAGCGGAACGTCGGTCCCTGGCTCGCCAGCAGCCTCGTCTCGGCCGCGCTGATCAGTCTCTGCACCGGCGCCTTCATCGACTGGCTGGTCGGCGGGGCTGCCAGCTTCGATGCCGAACGGGCAGAGGTCTCACAGACCCTGACCTACGCGGCCCCGCCGGCGCTGATCGTCATCCACCTGCTCCAGAGCGTCATCTTCATCGGGTTCCGGAAGAGCGCCGAGTGCGCCGACCTCGACCGCGAGTGGGTCGCGCGGGTCGACGGACAGCTTCTGCTGGCCGCGATGGGCTGGACGGGGCTGTGCCTGTGCTGCCTCGTCCTGTCCGCCGACGCCCTCGGCCGCCACGACGCGCAGATCCCCGCCCTGTTCAGCGCGCTTGCCGCCCTCGCCACCGGCCCGGCCGCCGCCTTCCTGGGCAAGCAGGTCTTCGTCCGCGCGCAGTCCCTGGCCGCCAAGGGGCGGATGGACGACCTCGTGATGATGGGCCTCAGCGCGATGGCCGCGGTCTTCGGGATCAGCCTGTTCGCCCTGATGGGCTGGTGGCTCGGCCGCCTCCTCGGCTCCGCGTACGACTGGTGGGGCGACTGCCTGCTGCCGGGTTGGGCGCTCGGCGGTGCGGAGGTCGGCTCCGGCTGCGGCATCAACCCCTACGGCATGATCGTGATCCTGGATGTCGCGGTGGCGGCGGTCCTGGCCGGGGCCGTCTGGCTGTTCGGCCGCGTCAACGTCAACCGCTTCTCCATGCACGGCGTCTACCGCAACCGCCTGACCCGGGGGTTCCTCGGCTCGGCGCGGGCGCGGCGCGACGCCGATCCCTTCACCGACTTCGACGAGGAGGACAGCCCGCGCATCGCCGAACTCGGGACGGAGAAGCGGCTGCTGCCCGTCGTCAACATGACGCTCAACCTGACCGATCTCCTCCACACCGAGTGGGCGGAGCGGAAGGCCGCCTCGTTCACCGCGACACCCTTCGCCTGCGGCTCGGCTGTCCTCGACCGCGCGGACAGGGCGCGCGACCTGCCCGCCACCGGCGGTCCGCGCGGGGCCTACATCCGCACATCGCAGTATGCCGGGATGGAGACGCGGGGCGATCGTGTCAGCGCGGGCAGAGGGCCGCTGCTGGGCGGGCTGCTGACGATCTCCGGGGCCGCGGTCAGCCCGAACTGGGGCTATCACTCGTCGCGCCCGATCGCGTTCCTGATGACCCTGTTCAACGTCCGGCTCGGCGCCTGGCTGCCCAACCCCGCGGTGGCGCGCCGGGACGACTTGAAGCTCGCCAAGCCGAGGAATTCCGTGCTCGCGCTCCTGAGCGAGCTCGGCGGCCGCAGCACCGATGTCCGGCAGGCGATCTACCTCTCGGACGGCGGCCATTTCGACAATCTCGGCGTCTACGAGATGCTGCGGCGGCGCTGCGCGCGGATCGTGGTGATCGACGCGGGCCAGGACGAACACTGCACCTTCTTCGACCTCGGCAGCGTGATCCGGAAGGCCGAGGTGGACGGGTTGGCGAAGGTCCAGATGGGCGAGATGCGCATTCTCGCCCGCTCGACGATCGAGCGCGAGGGCAAGCGCGCCGGCGCGCTGGGCTACGCGCGCGGTACGATCGCGTATCCGGGCGCCCGCGACGCGGCATCGCTGATCTACATCAAGCCGAGCTTCCTGGACGACATCCCCGCCGAAGTCCGCGCCTACGGCGCCACCAGCCCGGCCTTCCCGCACGAGAGCACGGCCAACCAGTGGTTCTCGGAGAGCCAGTTCGAGAGTTACCGCGCCCTGGGCTTCCATCAGGTCAGCAAGATGTTCGGCTCGCAGCTCACGACCTTGTCGGACTGGTCCGTGTATCTCGACAGCGAGATCGGGCGGCGCCCCCCGGACTGCTAGCGCCGGCGATCGTGCCGGACACGGCCGCCTTCCGATCGCAAGGGGGCGGCCGACCGCGGCAGCCGCGCGGACGCGGAGATCCGGGAAGACCCGCGCCGGGGCGCGGCCCGTCGCGCTGTCCGCACCTCGGCACCGGATTCGTGACGGAGGCGATGATCCGTCTCCCCTCGCGCGGCCAAGGCTCGGGACAGCCGGTGCCGATCTCGCCGCGCTCAGGACGTCGGCACGTCATACCGGCATCGAGGCTCGGCGAACGCGACCCTGTTCACGGCGTCGCGACCGCCGCGGCGCGGGTGGTGCCGAGAAGGCCTTCGCGCCCACGCCGCGATCCCTGTTGAGCCGGCCAGCGTCCGCCAAGAGACGCTGCGATCGAAGCTGAGTGGGGCCGGGATTATTTCGCTGGGGCGGCGGTTCGGTGAAGCGGAGGGGTCGGAAACTCTATTGCGCAATCGGATCGGGGCCTGAATTGGGAGATCTACGTAAACTTGCTCGCCTCAGAAGCGCGGAATCGATCAAATGATGGATGCGTTAATTAGAAGTCGCTGCTAGGACACGTCATCATGTTGGCGGAGGAGCGGATGCGCTACCGGGCCGTAAGCGTCTTGGATGTGTTGGCCGTGCCTCCCGATGAGAGCCCGACCGACGAGACTCTCATGCTCCGCGAGCACATCCGCCGAATCCTGCGCAAACTCTCCCGGGCGAGGGCCGAGCTCCAGTGCAGCTGAAGTGGGCGTGGCCTGTCGGCGGCGGTGCCGATCTCCGCCCCGACGGCCGTCAGGATCGACTGCGTCGCTCCGCGTTCCCATCGCCGCGATGGGCGGCGCGCTCCGTTCCGAGCATCTGTGCCGTCTACGAGGTGACCTCGGTGTCGTGGCGGCTGGGCGCGGGTTCGACGTCGCGACCGGACGGGGTGTAGGCGCACCAGCCGCATTGCCCGAGGTCGGCAGCCCGCGGCGCGTTCCACTGCGAGCACAGCGGGCACACCTTCAGCACGAGCTTGGCGCCGTGCGCGAAGGCCAGACCGCGGCCGCGGAACGTGACTCTACCCTGGGGAAGATCAGTGGACATCGGCGCCCTGACTGTAACACAGGTTAGTGATTGGAACCTGTCCAATCTGCGCAACTCCGTCAACCCCGGACGGTGCCGGGCGTCGTGATCCGGTTGTCGTGCCCTGCCCCGGTGGCGAAGTCGACCGAGACCTCCCGGTTGATCGTCGAAGACTTCGAGCGGCGTTGGCAGCCCGGCATCCGTGCGGCGGCAGCCGGGTCGAGGCGCGATCGGATCAGGTCACGCGTCCGGCTCGCACAGGTCTCGCATCGCACCTTTCGATAGCGAGGACGGTTCCGGTCAGATCGCACCGAGGGCGACGTGTCGGCCGAGGATCGGGCGGCGCTTGCGCGTCCGGCAACCGACCCTGTCGGAGAAGCTCGGCGAGCGGCGCACCGTCGATATCGTCGCCAGCTGGCGCGAGCACAGGGTGGCCTTCTACAGCTTGACCGATCCGCGCCTCCGGGCGCTTCTCGACGCGGTCGAGGATATCCTCGCGATCAACCGCCGACCGCGGCGGCTCCCGGCGCGCGCCCGACGCGCCGGATCGGGCGCTCGGCCAGGCCGCGAAGTTCGGGCAGATCGGAGACGGACCGTGACCGCTTTCCTCGCTCCGCTCGCGGGGGGCGCCCTGATCGGCGCCTCGGCGGCGCTGCTGCTTCTGGCCAACGGCCGCATCGCCGGGATCAGCGGCATCCTCGGCGGCCTGCTCGACAGCCTGTTCGGCAGCCCCCTGGGGCCGGCGGCCCGCGACTGGGCCTGGCGCGCGGCCTTCCTCGTCGGGCTCCTCGCCGGTCCCGCCCTGTACCGGCTGGCGGCGGGCCACTGGCCGGATGTCCGCGCGGGCGCGTCGTGGCCGATGCTGATCGCCGCCGGTCTCCTCGTCGGCTACGGGACCCGCCTGGGCTCGGGCTGCACCAGCGGTCACGGGGTCTGCGGACTCGCCCGGCTCTCGCCGCGCTCCCTGGCGGCGGTCGCGACCTTCATGGCGGCGGCCATCGTCACCGTCTTCCTCGTACGGCACGGCGTGACGCGATGAGCGCGCCGCGCCTCCTCGCCGCCCTGGTGAGCGGCCTGCTGTTCGGCGTCGGCCTCGCCCTCTCGGGCATGATGGACCCCGAGCGGGTCCTGGGCTTCCTCGACGTCGCGGGCGCCTGGGATCCGAGCCTCGCCTTCGTGCTGGCCGGGGCCGTCGGAGTCTCGGCGCTGGGCTACGCGATCAAGGCGCGGATGGCGCAGCCCGCCCTGGCGCCGCGCTTCGAAGTGCCGACGAATCGGAGCGTGGATGCCCGGCTGCTCGCCGGAGCCGCGCTGTTCGGCGTCGGCTGGGGGCTCGCCGGCTTCTGTCCCGGCCCGGCCCTGGCCGGCCTGACCCTCGGCCTGCCGGAGGTCGCGCTGTTCGTGGCGGCGATGCTCGCCGGGATGCTGCTCCACCGCGTCAGGTGGCCCTCCGCAGGGTGACCCGCGTCAGCTCCGACGGACGCCCCAGCCGGAGGGCGAAGCCGGGCCAGAGCCCGGTGCCGTTGCTGACGTAGAGCCGCATCGTCCCGACCCGGTACGCGCCCGAGACGAACCCGGCATTGCCGCGCGCCACCAGCCGGTCCAGGCCGCGGATCATGCCGCCGTGGGTATGGCCGGAGAGCTGGAGCGCCACGCCGCGCGCCGCGGCCCGGGCGGCGTTCGCCGGCTGGTGGTCCAGCAGAACGATCGGCGCGCCCTCGGGCGCGCCCACCAGGGCCGCGTCGAGGTCGGGGCCCGGATGCCCCGTGGCGGGCGCGGAGCGGTCGGTGACGCCGGCCAGCACCAGCGCGGCGCCGCCGCGCCTCAGGACCGTGTGGGCGTTGGCGAGGACGCGGATCCCCAACCCGGCGAGGTGGCGCATCCAGGCGTCGTGGTCGAAGAAGTACTCGTGGTTGCCGGGCACGGCCCAGACTCCGTCGCGCGCGCGCAGGTCCTGCAACGGCCTGACGTCGCTCCGCCGGGCCTCCAGCGACCCGTCGATGAAGTCGCCGGTCACCACGATCAGGTCGGCCCGGAGGGCGTTGGCGCGCGCGACGACGGCCCCCGCCCAGGCGGCCGGGAACAGGCGGCTGATATGCAGGTCGGTCAGGTGCAGGATCGTGTAGCCGTCGAGGCCGGGGGGCAGGTCCGCGATCGCGACCGGGACGTCCTTCAGCGGCGGCACGCGCGCGGCCCGCCACACGGCGACGGCCGAGAGGCACGCGGCCGCCGCGGCCAGCGCGGCGCGCCAAGCGGTCGGGATCGCCCAGCCGCCTCCGGGCAGCGCCAGGGAGATCAGGGCGACGAGGTCGAGGGCGAGCTGCATCACCGCCGCCAGCGCGATCGCGCCGAACGCCCAGTTGAACAGGATCACGACCGGGCGCGGGAATTCCGGCGCGAAGACCGACCCGGAGGAGAGGCGGCTCCACAGGTGGTACTGGGAGGCGACGAGGAGGAGCGCGGCGAGGCCGAGCCTGAGCGCGAGCGGCGCCGGCAGGGGCCACACCACCCGCGCGATGACGTAGGCCGCGGGCAGGCTGGGGATGAGGCGGATCATGGGCGGCTACATGGACCGGGCGGCGGCGGAAAGGCAAAGCTTGCGCCCGGTTCGACCCGGTCGCTCGGTGCGCGGCGACCGGAAGGACCGCCGTCGGCGGCTCTGAAGGCGCCCTCCGCCGACCCGTTGCCCGCCCCGGGACCGCACCCGCTGCGCCCGGCGAGCGCCGGCGTCAGCGCGCGCTCGGCTCGAACCAGCCGCGCAGCGGTTCCAGGGTGGTCTCGTGCGCCAGCGGGGGCGGCGCGCCGTCCGGGGCCGCCATGCCCGCGCGGTCGTGCCAGTACGTCGCCAGCCCCACCCGCGCCGTCCCCACCAGGTCGAAGGCCGAGCCGGCGACGAACAGGCAGCGCGCGGGCTCGACCCCGAGGGCCTGCAGTCCCAGCCGGTAGGGACGCGGATCGGGCTTGTAGAATCCGGCGCGCTCCGCCGTGACGACCGCGTCGAGCTCGACCCCCACGCAACCGGCGGCGATGCGCCCCAGACGTTCGGAGCAGTTGGTCACGACGCCGAGCCGCACGGAGCGCACCGCGAGCGCCTGCAGGGTCTCCGTCACGCCGGGCCAGGGCCGGAGTTCGCCGTAGCGGTCCTCGAGGTCCGCCGCGAGGCGGCGCGGCATGCCCACCGCCTCGGCGGCCTCGGCCACGAGATCCTCGTACGGCCGGTACGCCCCCGTCCGGTAGGTGATCCGCAGGTACTCGGCCCGCCACCGGCGGCCGGCCTCCTCGCTGCCGGCGACCGAGTTCCACAGGGACCAGCTGTCGAGCAGGGCCGTCAGGAGATCGAACAGGACGGCGTCGAACCGGTGGGATGTCATGGTGGGGTCTCCTTCCGTGTCGCGCGCCGCAGCGGGCGGTGCCGTCCGTCGCGCGGCCGCGGGCCGCGCCGCAGCGTCCCGGCGCGTCAGTCCGCGCCTCACCGCATCCGGACCGGCTCCCGTCGCGTCCGGCGTCGCCGGGCGGTCGAGGTGCGCGCCATCCGTGCCGTCACGGTCGGCACCGCCTACCAGCCATTGATGCGCGGCCAGACGGCGGCGACCCGCCCGTCGGCGTCGAGGACGTGGTAGCGGTCGTACTGCGCGCCCGTCGCGCAGGCGTGGTTCGGCAGGACGCGCACGCGGTCACCGATGGCCAGCTCGGGGAGGGCGGCGCGGGAGCCCGGGCGCAGGGCGAGGATGCCGTGCTCCTGGTTGGCGTCGGCGACGATCAGGTCCGGATAGGGGCGGCCGGCGCGGTCGCAGACCACGCCGTAGCCCTGATCGACCGCCTGCCGGGCCGTGCCCCGGTCGCGCGACAGCGCCATCCAGCCGGCATCGGTGATGATCCAGCCCTTGTCGCGGCGGTGCCCGATCACGGTGGCGAGCACGCTCACCGCGATGTCGTCGACCGCGACGGAGCCGACGCCGGCCTGGAACAGGTCGCCGAACATGAACACGCCGGCCCGAACCTCGGTGACCCCGGCGAGGTCCCGAGCGTAGCGCGCGGTCGGGGTCGAGCCGACGCTCACCACCGGGCACGGCAGACCCGCCCCGCGCAGCAGGGTGGCCGCCGTCACCGCCGCCGCGCGCTCGGCCTCCGCGGCCGCGGCGAGATCCTCGGGATCGCTGAGGCCGTAGCTGTCGCCGGCATGGAGCAGCACGCCGCGCAGGTCCACCCCCGCGCCGAGCGCGCGCCCGATCGCCACCAGCAGCGCCGCGTCCGCGGGCTTCACGCCGGAGCGATGGCCGTCGGCGTCGACCTCGATCAGGACCGGCAGACGGTCGCCGGTCCGCGCGGCCCAGGCGGCGACCGCGTCCGCCTGCTCGATCGAGTCGAGCACTACGGCGAGGTCCGCGCCCCAGCGTCGCCGGATCGCGCCGACGCGGTCGAGCTTCTGCGGGGCGATGCCGACGCCGTAGATCATGTCCCGCACCCCGCCCTCGGCGAAGTACTCGGCCTCGCGCAGGGTCGAGACCATCGCCGGGCCGGCCGGACCGGCCATCGCCAGGCGGGCGACGTCGATCGACTTCGCCGTCTTCAGGTGCGGCCGGAGGGTGACGCCCAGCCGGTCCAGGTGCGCCCGCATCCCCGCGAGGTTCGCGCGCAGCCGCGCCTCGTCGAGGAGCAGGCACGGCGTCTGGAGGGGGCTCGAGGCTCCGTCGATCTCCGCTGACCGCAACGGCGCCTCGGCTCGATTGCCCGGCATGTCCGCGCCTCCCTGTCTCACTGCCGGGTGACAGACCATGCCGGGCCGGAAGACACCATTAATCTGTTCGGCATTCTGGATTAAGGTCAGCCTTAATGCTCGACACCGACGATCTCCGGTTCTTCGCGGCGGTGGCGGCCAGCCCGTCTCTGGCCGCCGCGGCGCGCAGCCTGAACGTGTCCCCGCCCGCCGTGACGCAGCGGCTGCGCAGTCTCGAGAAGCGGCTGCGGGTCCATCTGGTGGACCGGTCCGGCCGCGGCCTCACGCTGACCGACGAGGGGGAGCTGCTGGCCGAGCGCGGCCGCGACCTCCTCGGCGCCTTCGACGATCTCGCCGACGCCCTGGCCGAGCGCGTCGGCGCGGTGACCGGACATCTGCGTGTCGTCGCCCCGCTCGGCTTCGGGCGCCGGCACGTGGCCCCGGTCGTGACGGCGTTCCGGCTCCGGCATCCGGGCGTGCGGATCGACCTGCTGCTCTCGGACCGCCTGGGTCGCATCCCGTCCGAGACCTGGGACCTCGCGATCCATGTCGGTGAGATCAGGGAGGCGACCCCGAGCCTGACCGTGCGCGCCCTCGCGCCGAACGATCGGATCCTCTGCGCGGCGCCCGCCTACCTGGCCCGGCACCCGGCCCCGCGCGTGCCGGTCGACCTGCGGGATCACACCTGCATCGCGCTGCGCGAGAACGACGAGGACGTGACGCTCTGGCGCTTCCGGACGGCGGACGGCGCCGAGGCGCGCGTCAGGGTGGACGCGGGCCTGGTCAGCAATGACGGCGACGTGGTGCGCGGTTGGGCCCTCGCGGGCCTCGGCGTGATCGTCCGCTCGGAATGGGACGTCGCCGACGACCTGCGCGCCGGGCGGCTGACGCGCCTGCTCGAAGGCTACGCCCTGCCGTCGGCGCCGGTCGTCGCCCTGCTCGGCTCGCAACGGCGGTCGCGCGCGGCCCGGACGGAGCGGTTCCTCGAGGCGCTCCGACGCGCGTTCGACCCGCTGCCGTGGCGCACGGCCCGGGGGCCGGACGGGCCCGCCCAGGACTCCGTCCGCTGAGGCCTGCCCGGACGCCGAGGGACTGTCCCCTGGCCGGCACAGGCCTCCCGGCGTCCCGGCCGGGCTCCTTCCGAGGCGCGGGTCGCGCCCGCGCAGCCATCCGTCCAATCGGCCAGACGAGGCGGGCGTCCGACCCAGGAGAAGCCGTTCCTGAGGCCGTGGATCACGATGTCTCCGCCGGGCGGCGCGCCGGCCGCGGATGCCGCGGCGCGGCCGGCTGCGTCCGGATAGGGGATCCGCCGCGAGGCGGGCGATGCTGTTCGGGTTCTTGCCCGCGATGCGGTCGTGACCCTCGGGTGTTCTGCCGTCGCGTTCCGCCGCCTTCCGTCGCTTTCGGGCCGATCGGCGCGAAGCCCAGGGAGACGCGGCAGACCGCCAGCACGCGCCCGCCGCCGAGGAGCGTCAGCCGCCGTCGCGCCGCGCCGTGCGCCTCGGCCAACGGCGCGGCATTCGGCCCTGTTTCCGGGTGGGGCGGGTCGCGATGCGGCCGCCGCATCGCGGCGGGGCATCGCGGCGGGGCAGGGCGGTCACAGGGCTGGGGCGCGCGGCGGAGGTCTACGGGCCCGATGGGACGGGCCCCGCGCGTCGCTCGGGCAAGGCCGCCGGCGGCGAGAGCGACGTGGACGCGACCCGCGCCGCACGATCACCTGGGCGTCGACGGGCCGCCACATCCCAATAGCCCTGGCTTGCAAGCAAAAGCGGCTAATCGGCCAGAAATTAACCAAAGCTTAATTATCTGAGGAGGGCCGCTCCGGCCGCCTAGCCCAGCGGTGCCGGCCGCGATACGGTTAAGGACCACTTAACGGATCCAAATGAAATGGCGTCTATTACAGGCCTCGCCAAAGATTTGGTGCCTTACCCCGGTCCTGTGCCGCTGCGGCGGCGGCCGACGCCCGCGCGGCGACCGAGCGAGACGCGGATCGCTCCGGCCGTATCGCCCGCCGATCCCGGCCTCTCCGAACTCGCTCAGATCGAAGTCGATTTCGAAGCCGGTAGCAACACCCTGTGGGCCTTCATGCGCCCGCACGGACGCCCCTGCCAGAATCCCGAGATGCTGGCCGATTTCAGCCGGCTGCAGGACGATATCGAGCGGGTCTTCGGCAACGGCGGTCCTGATCTGAACTATTTCGTCTTCGGGTCACGATTTCCCGGTGTGTTCAGTCTCGGCGGTGATCTGAACCTGTTCGCGAGCAAGATCCGCGCGGGCGACGAGGCCGCGCTGGTCGGCTACGGCAACGCGTGCGTCGATGTTCTTCACCGCAACATGAACGCGCTGAATCTGCCGATCATCACGATCGGCCTCGTTCAGGGCGACGCGCTGGGCGGGGGGTTCGAGGGCCTGCTCTCGTTCGACGTGATCATCGCCGAGAAGGGCACCAAGTTCGGCTTTCCGGAAATACTCTTCGGACTCTTCCCCGGTATGGGAGCGTACAGTTTCCTCGCCCGGCGACTGGGGACCATCAAGGCTCAGGAGATGATCCTCGATGGTAGAACCTACACCGCCGAAGAGATGCACGAACTGGGGATCGTTCACATCCTCGCCGAGCGCGGCCAGGGCGAGGCCGCCGTGCGCGCCTACATCGCCGGCAACCGTCGGCGGCGCAACGGGCAGCAGGCGATCTATCAAGCGGCCCGCGAGGTCGATCGCATATCCTTGGACGAGTTGAGAAAGATCGTCGCGGTCTGGGCGGCCGCCGCGATGAACCTCACCGACAGGGATCTGAGCATCATGGAGCGGCTCGTTCTGGCCCAGGACAAGCTCCGGGGAAAAGCCCAGGCCGCTCAGGCCGCTCAGGCCGCTCAGGCCCGCACGGTGCCCGCCCGCGCGCTGTCGGCGTCAGCTCGCTAGCCTCGTCAGGGGCCCCGCGGCCGCGAGCATGGTCCGGATCTGCGGCGCGGCGACCGGACGGCTGAAGACGTAGCCCTGGATCAGATCACAGCCCTCCGCGCGGAGGATGGAGAGTTGCGTCTCGGTCTCGACGCCCTCGACGACGATGGCCATCCCGATGCTTCGTCCCATGCCGACGATCGCCCGGATGATCGCGGTCGACTCGGCCTTCCGGTCCAGATCCGACACGAACGACCGGTCGATCTTCAACTTGTCGAAGGCGAAATTTCTCAGGGAGCTCAGGGACGAGTAACCCGTCCCGAAGTCGTCGATCGACAGGCGGATCCCCAGCTGGCGGAGCTTGTTGATGGTCTCGACGATCTTGTGCGTCGCGCCCAGCGTCACGCTCTCCGTGATCTCGAGTTCCAGGCGATGCGCCGGGAGGCCGGAGCGATTCAGCGCGCCGATGACGTGGAAGGCCAGCTGCGGATCGCCGAACTGACGCGGCGACATGTTGACCGCGACGCTCACGGTCGACGGCCACTTCCGGGCCTCGCGGCAGGCCTCGTTCAGGACCCAGTTGCCGAGCTGGACGATGAGCCCCGTGTCCTCGGCCACCGGGATGAAGTCCGACGGCGGGATGTATCCCGAGACGGGATGCTGCCACCGAAGCAAGGCCTCGCAGCTCACGATCGCCCCGGTGCTCGAGTCGACGATCGGCTGATAGTGCAGCTCCAGCTCCCCGTTGGTCAGAGCGGCCCGGAGATCCGACTCGAGGGCGTGCCGCGCGCGCGTGGCCGCTTCCATCTCATGCTGGAAGATCTTGAACCCGCTCCTGCCGGCCCCCTTGATGGCGTAGAGGGCGATATCGGCGCATTTCAGGAGTCTGTCCTCGTCGTTGGCGTGGAACGGGGCGATCGCGATGCCGATCGAGGCGCCGACGGTGACGTGAGTGCCGTCGATATCGAAAGGCCGCTCCAGTTCTTGCAGGACGCGCCGCGCGAGATCCTCCGCGACAGCCGGCGACGTGACGGATTGCTGGACGATGACGAACTCGTCGCCGCCGAGGCGGGCGACCGATCCGGATAGCGCCCCGATCCCGCGCAGCCGGTCCGCGACCATCTGCAACAATCGGTCGCCGGCCGGGTGCCCCAGCGTGTCGTTGATGACTTTGAAGTGGTCGAGGTCGAGCAGATGGACCGCGAAATCTCCCTTGCTGCGGGCGCTGGCCTTCAGCGCCTCGGAGACCTTGGCCTTGAAGCTGCTTCGGTTCAGCAGGCCGGTCAGATCGTCGTAACTCGCCATCTGCTGGATGCGGGCCTCGTTTCGACGCCGCTCGGTGATGTCCTCGAAGATGATGACGTAGCCCTTCTCGGCGGTCCGCCGCTGCATCAACGAGACCACGCGATCGTCGGGGAGGATCAAGACCAGATTCCCCGATCGCAACGCATTCGACGCCGCCGCAAACGTCGACAGCGTCGAGCCGCGACCCGCAGACCTCTCATCGACGATGGCGCGGCTCAATTTGTACAGCGATCTGGCCGTGGAGTTGGTATGGATCCGGCTTGAGGGAATGCCCGATATCGAGAGGAACTGGTCGTTCCAGACCTGAAGGCGGCCGCGCGCGTCGAACATGCACAGCCCGTGCGACATGTTGCGCAACGCGATGTCGAAGAGATTGGCCTGGGCCTGGAATTTCGCGGCGAGCGCCTCCTTCTCGCGCGTCGTGACCAGGGCCGACACGATGATCTCGCGCGTGCTGAGCGTGATATCGATCATGCCGTAGGCGAACAGGAGCGAGAGGATGCCGAGCGAGGCCCGCTCGCCGTCGCCGGACACCAGCAGACCCGCCGACAGCGGCATCGCCGACAGGACAACCTGCGCGATGGCCAGCAGGGGGCGGCCCGCGTTGCGGCCCGAGATGCCCGCGGCGTAACCGATGGTGAACGTGGGGGTGATGACCTGGAGCGCGAGGTTGGACGACCGGGTCGTGATCAGAAACGACAGGATACCGAGCGACGCAGCGTAGGCGAACGCGCCGACGGAGAAGTATGTCTCCCAGATTTCGTGCCGATCGTACTTTTCCGGGCCCTTCGTCAGGTAAACCCGAGCGAGCAGGACGCGGGTGAGCCCGATCAGGCCGACCGCGAACGCGGTCAGGGTGATCGCCCGATCATCGGACCAGAACGCCGCGGCCGTGGCGACGATCGTGCCGGACGCGGCGCCGACCGCGAGAGAGGCGAAGGGTTGATACAGCCCGTCGACGAGCGACCGCTTCACGTCGCGCGAGAGCAGGGCGTCTTCAGCCAGTGCGGCCCGCAGTTTGGAATACAGTCCCAAAGCGGCGTCTCGCTACTTCGCTCTCGTTGCGGCAGTCGTCACTGAGGCAGTCCAATCCGAAATTATCTCCGCAGATTAGCGGCCTCGAATTTCAAAGATATTGAAGGGTGTGGTTAACGGCGCTCGTCGGGCGTGTCTATGCATCTAACATTCATATAATGGCCGCGAATATTTTATAGTCATGGCCATTCGCGGATTCGAATAGCGATGCCGTCCCGGGCCATCCGGCACAGATACGGAGGGAGCGGACGCGGAGGGTTCACACATGTCCCGTCGGGCGTCGCGCCGGTGACGGCCCGTATCCAGAGACGTCGTCTTGCGCGGCCGTATTCGATCGGAAGACGTCGGCCTGCTCGTCAGATGTCGGGGCGATCGGGCGCTCTTGCCCCGGTCCCAGGGCGGCCCTGCCCGTGCCGTTTCTCACCCGACATCTTCGTGCCGTCCTGACGATGTCGTCGTGTCAGGGACTTTCACCTCCCGGGCGCAACGCGCGCGCTCGTGACATCGCTGCCGGGCGCGGGGGACCGCCGCGTTGCAGGCGAGCAGCCTCGCAGGGGCGGGCACGGGGCGACAGCCTCTGCGACGCGCGAGCCGGACCGGTCCGGTAGGGCGGTTCTGGCGGTCATCGCGCGGCCTCCTGCCCGGTCTCGGCGCTCAGTGGGCCGCACCGAGATAGGCCGCGTTGGCCCTGGCCTGCTCCCCCGCGACCGGCGCCCGGTAGACCTTCATCATCTTGGATTACCTTGGAACAGCTTGGCGATTCGCGACCTCGGCGTCCCAGAACGCCTGCCCCTTCCGGGGCGGCTGCCTGGCGACGTAGTCGGCCGAGCGGCAGGTCAGGCACTTCTCCCGCGCGGGCTGCGAGCCGGCCGCGAGCGCGGCATCCGGGGCCGGCCGGAACTGCGCCGTCGGTATCCGGCGCGTCGGTATCTGGCGCGGTGGCGAGCGCGAAGGCGGCGGCGACCGCCGGGCGAAGCGGGCGGGTGCTGGACATGCCGATCGCCCCTCTAGGCCGCCCGCACGCGGGTCGTCTCGACGACGTTGCGCCTGTAGCCGGCGGGGTTCCGGCGCGGCTCCCGCTCAGCCGCGTGAAATCCCGTCTCGCGCGATCGGTCATCGCGCGCTCCCGCTCGGGCTGCCGCGGCCGCGGTCCGGTTCGGCCCGCCCGCCTTCGGCCGCGGGGCGACGCTCCCGACGGGATCCCGATCAGCGAAGGACGGAGAGGTAGTGGATGTCCTGCGTCAGGCAGGTGGAGAGACGCCACTCGACCGGCCGCTCCTCGAGATCGATGGCGACGCGGTCGATCTCGAGGGCGGGGCTGCCGGCGGCCACTTGGAGCAGCTCCGCCTCGCGGGGCGCGATCGCCACGGCCTTCAGGCGCTCGTTGGCGGTGGCGATCGTGATGCCGTAGCGGGTGGCGTAGAGGCTGTAGAGGGTGTTCGGCAGCTCGATCTGGGCGATGCCCGGGAACAGACCGGCGGGCACGCTGATCGTCTCGACCACGCAGAGCTTGGCGTCGACGGCGCGCACGCGCTCGATCCGGACCACGCGGGCGGACCGCACGAGGTCGAGGCGCCCGCGCTCGTCGGCGCTGGCGGCCGCCTCCGCGATCCCCGTCACCCGGCTCGACGGCATGCCGGCACCGTCGCCGTCCGGCCGCAGCTTCAGGAAGCGGAAGACGCTCTGCTTGTCGTCGTGATCGGCCACGAAGGTCCCGCGGCCCTGGCGGCGCACCAGCAGGCTGTCGGCGGTGAGCGCGTCGAGGGCCTTGCGCACCGTCCCCTGGCTGACGCCCAGCTCGGCGGCGAGCTGCCCCTCGCTCGGCAGGACCTGGCCCGGCTGCCAGACCGCGTCGGCCAGGCGCTTCAGCAGCGTGTCGTAGACCTGCCGGTAGAGCGGGCGGAAGCCGACCGTGCGGGCGCCTCCCGAATCTGTGCGCCCCGAACCTGCCTGCCCTTCGCCTGACCGTTCCATCGCGTGACGACGCAGAGCCCCATCCGTGGGTAGAGCGTCGAAGGTTGTGTCCAGCACCTCTCCCTCCTCTCGCTTACGTCGGCCAGACGACGGGAGCAATCACCGCTTCCTCGTCCGCACAGGCGATCCGCGTCACAGCGCCCGGATCTCGGCGACGAGGGCTTCGGCCACGTCGAGGCCGGCCTCGGCGGCCCGGCGGCGCAGCCCGAGCCGGCGGCTGCCGGGGAGCCGGGCGCCGTCCTGCGCCGCGATCGTGCCGGCCAGCGCCGCGAAGCGCTCAGGCGCGTCCGGGCTGAGCGCGGCCGCGTCGAGGACGAGGATCAGCTGCCCGGTCCCCGGCGGGTCGCCCGCGGCGTCGAGGAACGAGGAGGCCTCGCCGGCGAAGCGCGCGCCGACGAGGCCGGCGGCGAGCAGTTCCACCATCAGGGCGAGCGCCGTGCCCTTGGCGTCGCCCAGCGGCACCATGGTGCCGTCGAGGGCGGCCCCCGCATCCGTGGTCGGGCGCCCGTCGGCGTCGAGGGCCCAGCCCTCGGGGATCGGCTCCCCGCGCCTGGCCGCCCCGACGATGTTGGCGCGGGCCACCTTCGACAGGGCGAGGTCGACCACGATCGGCGCGCCGCCCGGCAGCGGGCAGGCGAAGGCCAGCGGGTTGGTGCCGAACACCGCCTGGCGCCCACCCCACGGCGCCATCGCGGCGGGCGTGTTGGCGAAGAGCAGCGCGACGCAGCCCTGCTCGGCCAAGCGCTCCACCGGCCGCCCCGCGGCGCCGCAATGGTGCGAGCGGCGGATGCCCGCCGCCGCCACGCCCTGCTGGCGGGCGAGACCCGGCAGCGCCTCCAGGGCGAGATCGATCGCCGGGTAGGCGAAGCCGTGGGCGGCGTCGATGGCGAGCAGGCCCGGCCGCGGGCGCGTGGCCCGCGGGACCGCGTCGCCCACGACCTTCCCGGCCCGGACCTGCGCCGCGTAGGGCGCGACCCGCGACAGGCCGTGGCCCTTCAGCCCGTCCGCCTCGGCGCCGACCAGGGCACGGGCGACGCTCCGGGCCGCGGCCGCGGCCGTGCCGCAGCGGACGAGGGCCTCGGCGGCCAGGGCCTCGGCCTCCGGGAGGGTGAGGTTCGGCATCGGCTCAGCGCTCCGTGAGGTGTCGGCGCACGGCCGCGGCGGTGACGGCGGAGACGCGCACGTTCGATTCCCGGGTCACGCCGGCGATGTGGGGCGTCAGGATCAGGTTGGGCACGCCCGCGAACACGGCGCCGGCGGCCGGGTCGAGGGGCTCGCGCTCGAACACGTCCAGCGCCGCGCCGCCGAGATGGCCGGAGCGCAGCGCGGCGGCCACGGCCGCCTCGTCCACGATGCCGCCCCGGGCGGCGTTGATCAGGATCGCGCCCGTCGGCATCCGCGCCAGCGCCGCCGCGTCGATCAGGCCGCGGGTCGCGTCGGTGAGCGGCACGTGCAGCGAGAGCACGTCGCTGCCGGCGATCAGCGCGTCGAGGGCGGTCCGTTCCACCGGGCCCGAGGCCGGGGTCCAAGTCTGGGTCCAGGCCGGGTCGTCCGCGGCCACGAACGGGTCGTGGGCGGCGACCGCCATGCCGAGCGCCGCCGCCCGCCGGGCGGTCTCGCGGGCGATCGCGCCGAAGCCCACGAGGCCGAGGCGCTTGCCGGCGATCTCGCGGCCCATCAGGGCGTTGCGCGGCCACGCGCCGGCGGCGACGGCGGCGCTCGCCCCGTAGGCGCCGCGCAGGAGCAGCAGCGCGGAGGCGATGACGTACTCGGCGACCGCGCCGTCGTTGGCGCCGGTGGCCGGGTAGACCGCGATGCCGCGCGCCCGGCAGGCGGGGAGGTCGATGTTGTCGAGGCCGACGCCGAGGCGGCCGACGACCGTGAGGTCGCGGGCGGCGTCGAGCAGGGCGCCGCGGACCTGCGTCCGGTTGCGCACGATCAGGGCGTCGGCCCGGGCGGCGGCGGCGGCGAGGTCCTCCGGCCGGTCGACGAGGCCGGGATCGTACACCACGTCGAGGCCGGCGAGCTCGGCCGCGATCGCGGCCTCGTCCATGAACTCGCTGATGA
>NZ_JBQEPK010000030.1:0-75155 GCF_052045615.1 Methylobacterium sp. 22177
ACGTTGCGGACGATCTCCTGGGTCGCCGCACCCTGCTGCTCGACCGCGGCGGCGATCGAGGTCGCCACGCCGCTGATCTCGCGGATCCGGCCGGTGATGCCGGCGATCGACGTGACCGCCTGCCCGGTCGAGGCCTGGATCTGCGCGATCTGGCCGGAGATCTCGTGCGTCGCCCTGGCGGTCTGCTCGGCCAGCGCCTTGACCTCGGAGGCCACCACCGCGAAGCCCTTGCCGGCGGCCCCGGCCCGGGCCGCCTCGATGGTGGCGTTGAGCGCCAGCAGGTTGGTCTGGCCGGCGATGTTGGAGATCAACCCGACCACGTCGCCGATCCGCGACACGGAATTGCTCAGCTCTTGGACGAGGGCGCCGGTCTGATCGGCATCGGAGACGGCCCGCTGCGCCAGGAGCGCCGAACCGTCCACCTGCCGGCCGATCTCCTGCACCGACGAGCCGAGCTCCTCGGCCGCGGCCGCGACGGTGTTGACGTTCGAGGCGGCTTCCTCGGCGGCTGCCGCAACCGTGTTCGACTGGCTCGACGTCTGGGACGCCGTCGCCGACATGGTCCGGGCGGTCGCCTGCAGCTCGGTGGCCGAGGATGAGACCATGCCGACGATCCCGCCGACCGCCCGGTCGAAGCCGTCGGCGAGCTCGATCATGGTCCGGCGCCGCTCGGCCGCGGCGGCCGCGTCGGCGACGCGCTTCATCTCGGCCTCCTCGGCGGCCTTCTTGGCGACCATCGCCTTGATGCCGTCCACGGCGCGCCCGACAGCGCCGATCTCGTCGCCGCGGGCGGCCTCCTCGATCTCGGCCTCGATCTCGCCCCGGGCCATGCGCTGCAGCACCGCCACGAGACGGCCGAGGGGCCGGGTCAGCATCGCGAAGACGAGGAAGGCCAGCAGCACCGCGATGACGACGCTGGCGAGGCTGCCGAGGAGGCTCGCGAGGTAGGCGGCGCCGAAGGAGCGCGCCTGCTCGTCGCTCCGGGCCGTCAGGAGGTCGCGTTCGGCCTTCTCGGCCTCGCCGATCTTGGCGCGCAGGGCGTCCATGGACGCCTTGCCGGCGCCGCTCGCCTCGATCTGCCGGGCCTTGTCGAGGTTTCCGGCCTCGACGAGGGCGATCTCCTTCGCGGCGATGTCCTTCGACCACGTCTCCGCCGAGCCGCGCACGGCCTCCAGGCGCGCCTGCTGGGCGGCATTGTCCGCGGTGAGCGACCTGGCGCTCTCGAGGGAAACCTTGAAGGACTTCTGGCCGGCGTGGAGCGGCTCCAGAAATTTCGGGTCGCCCGCGATCAGGTATCCGCGCAGTCCGGTCTCCTGATTGACCATCGCCTGCGTGAGGCCGTCGAGGGCCGAGATGACCTGATACGAGTGCTCCGTCAGATGATTGACGCGCTCGATCGAAGAAAGATGAGTGTATCCGATGACGCTGATCCCGACCGTGACCGCCGCCAAGGTGCCGAAAGCGGCAGTCAGTTTCGTTACGATCCGGACGTCATTGATCGAGCGCATAGTCAGTCCTCAGGGTCCCATTCGGGAATTCGGTTCTCGTTCCCTGCGGTCAGTAATAATTTATACGATGTAAATTTTGTGTTACTTTGGGCATTAACGCCGTAGACAGCTCTGACGAAAGGTGTTGAGAGCGCGCCGCCCGCGATCAAATTTCTGTGCGCGCCCGGCGTTCTTCTGTCGTCAGCGGTTACAACCTCAGATGAGTGTTGACCGGTCAAGGTCTTCGTCGGCGCTACGGTCGCATTACCGGTACAGACGGGTGGCGGCAGACCCGAAAATCGGTGCAGGACCGTATTCGCGCGCGGTGCAGCTCGCGCGGAAGCTGTGGTGCGCTGCCGTCAGCCGGACGCGCGCCGTGCTGTGCTGCCGAGCTTCGAGCGCCAGCGACGGCAGGCGGGCGCGGCGAGGAACGCCTTGCGCGCGCGACGCCGCGGCGAGGACGGTCGGGCCGGCGCGACCCGGCCCCGCGGAGCCCGGTCTCAGGCGTCCAGCGCCTCGATGACGAGGTTGCCGTTGGTATAGACGCAGATCTCGGCGGCGATCGCCATGGCCCGCCGGACGATCGCCTCGGCGTCGAGGTCGCCCTCCTCCAGCGCCCTGGCGGCCGCCAGGGCGTAATTGCCGCCGGAGCCGATGGCCATGACGCCGCTCTCGGGCTCCAGCACGTCGCCGGAACCCGACAGGAGCAGGCTGACTTCGCGGTCGGCGACGAGCATCATCGCCTCGAGGCGACGTAGGTAGCGGTCCGTCCGCCAGTCCTTGGTCAGTTCCACGCAGGCCCGGGTCAGCTGGCCGGGGTACTGCTCCAGCTTCGCTTCGAGGCGCTCGAACAGCGTGAAGGCGTCCGCGGTGGCGCCGGCGAAGCCGCCGATCACCGCGCCCTTGGCGAGGCGCCGGACCTTGCGGGCGTTCCCCTTCACGATGGTCTGGCCGAGGCTGACCTGACCGTCGCCGCCGATGACGACGCGACCGCCCTTGCGGACCATCAGGATGGTGGTCGCGTGCATCTGGGGGACGGCGCCCCGGTCGTCGTACCTGAATGCGTCCTGGCTCAAGATTCGGCTCCGCTCTCGATCGCGCCGAGATGGGGAGCTTCGCCGGCCGAGTCCAGCCGGTCCGGGACCCGGGCGCCTACTCGGCGACCGCCTGGGCGCTGCGCAGCGGGCCGGCATCCTGCAGGATCGACTGCGCGGCGGCCTCGGCCAAGAGTGCGTAGCCGCGATCGGCCATGTGCAGGCCGTCGGCGGCGAAGAGCTGCTTGGTCGTCAGCTTACCCTCGCGGACCCAACCGTGCATCAGGTCGGCCCGCCGGATCACCGGCACGTCGAGCTCGTCGCCGATGCTGCGCACGGCGTCGCGGAAGCGGGAGGCGCCCGGCGTGGATTCGAGCTTCGGGCACCATTGCGGCTCCATCAGCACCACGTCGATGCCGGCATCCCGGATCCGGCGGATCGCCGACACGGTGGCCTCGCGGAAATGCTCCAGCGAGACACCGCGCAGAGGGTCGTTGCTGCCGGTCTGCCAGATGACGAGCTGGGGCTCGGCCGCGATGACGTCGCGGTCGAGCCGCGCCAGCATGTCGTCGACGTGCTCGCCGCCGATGCCGCGATTGATGACCGCGACGTCCAGCCCGTGCAGCTTCTTGCGGAGGTCGATCTGGAGGCGGGCCGGGTAGGCGTTGGCCGGGCTCGAGGCACCCACGCCCTCCGTCGAGGATGATCCGAAGGCCACGATCTTGAGCGGGGCGCCGATGGCAATCTGGCGGGCGACGTGCGGCAGGTCCGGGCTGTCGCCCAGGTCGAAGCCCAGCATATCCAGGGATTCGGGGAGCAGGTCCGCGTAGGCGAGCACCGCGGTCGGCAGAACCAAGAGGGCGCCCAACAAGCCGAGGCGGCGCAGCATCCTGCGGGCGGGAAAGACAGTGTTCAGCGACTTGGACACGGGACCGACGGCTCCGGCTCTCGTGAGCGGTAGATACAATCTGACACAGGGCCCTGAAAAGAGCGGTTCCAGGCAGAGTTTGAAAACACACTGAATTCGTAACACAAAATTAGGCGTTAGTTGGGAGCGGGGGGCTTGCGCGAGGTTTCCCGGCAACATCGACCGGCCCATCGGCGCCGCCAGTCGCGGCGACCGCGCTTTCGAGCGCCTCCCGGCCGACTCGGCATGAACCATGCGACCGCTTCGAAACGCGTCTCCGAGAGGGCGGCGGAGCGCGCGGTCGGGCGACGCGGCGCGTCCCCCGACCGGCCGCGGGCTCCACGCGCCGTCCCATGGTCGATTGCTTGCGCATCGCGATCCTCACGCACTCGACCGACCCGCGCGGCGGCGTGGTCCACGCTCTGGCGCTCGGGGAGGCCCTGGGCAGGCTGGGGCACGAGGCGGTCGTCCACGCGCCCGATCCGACCGGCGGCGGCTTCTTCCGCGCGGCGCAGTGTCCGGTAATCTCGGTCGCGGCCAAGCCGGCCGCGGGGTCCGACGCGGCGCTGGTCGGCGCCCGGATCGCCGATTACCTCGCGCATTTCTCGACCCCCGCCGCCTGCGACTTCGATGTCTTCCATGCCCAATGCCGCGTCAGCGGGAACGCGCTCGCGACCCTGACCCGCCGCCGGCTCATCCCGGGCTTCGTGCGCACGGTCCACCGCATCGACACGTTCACCGATCCGCGGCTGGCGCAGTGGGAGGAGCGCGCGATCCTCGATGCCGGGCGCCTGCTCTGTGTCAGCCGGACCTGGGCGGCGACGCTGGCCGCCGAGTACGGCGCGCGGGCCGACGTGGTCGGGACCGGCGTGGACGCGGCCGCCTTCACGCCCGATCCCGGGCCGGAGGACGACGCGCTCCGTCGCCGCCTCGGCCTCGGCGGCGGCCCGGTCTTCCTCGGTGTCGGCGGCTTCGAGGCGCGCAAGAACGCGCTGGCGATCATCGAGGCCTTCGCGGCCCTGCGCCGGAGCTTGCCCGGCGCGCAGCTCGTCGTGGCCGGCGGCGCGTCGTCCCTCGATCATGCCGGGTACGAGGCCCGGTGCTGCGCCGCCCTCGAGCGCGAGGGGCTCGAGGTCGGCCCCGGCCGGCCGGTGATCCGCACCGGCGCCGTGGCGCAGGCGGACATGCCGGCCCTCTACCGGCTCGCCGACACCCTGGTCTTCCCCTCGCTGGTGGAGGGCTACGGCCTGTGCGTGCTGGAAGCCATGGCCTGCGGCACGCCGGTGATCGTGTCGGGAAGACCGCCCTTCACCGAGTACATCGCCCCGGGGGAAGCCCTGTCGGTGAATCCGGAGGACACAGAGGCCATCGCGGCCGCCATGCGGGCGAGCCTGGACCCGAGCCGGCGGGCGCGACTGCGCAACGCCGGCCGCGAGGTCGCCCGGGCGCATGTCTGGGACGCCTGCGCGGCGCGCCACCTCCCGACCTACGCGGAACTCGCGCCCGGGGACGCGCCGTTGATGGCGGCGGCCACGGGGGCTGCGGCCTGGAACACGCTGCGGGTCCCGCGCGATGCCTGAGATGCGCTTCCATATCCGGTGGCCGGACGGGACCCGCGAGGCCTGCTACTCGCCGTCGCTGGTGATCAAGGACCACCTCGCGGTCGGGCAGGACTACCCCCTCGACGAGTTCGTCGCCCTGAGCCGTCTGGCCCTCGGCATCGCCAGCGATCGCGTCCGCGCTCGCTACGGCTTCCCCTGCGGCCGCGCGCAGGCGCAGCTCGCCCGGATCGAGGAGGGGGCCCGCCGCCAGGAGCCCGGGACCGTCCACGTCGAGGCCTTCGAGGACTAGCCCGGGCCCGCCGCGTCGCCTTGCGGCGAGCCGACGCAGCGCGGGCGACGGCCGCGCCGGGTTGTTCGCAGGACCGATGGCGGAGGCGAAGGCGATGATGACCCGGATTGCGACGGCCCTGGTCCTGGCCGCGTCGCCGGTCGCGGCTCAGACGCGACCGTCCAGCACGACGATGACCTGCCAGCAGACGATCCGCCTCATCCAGGCCCGCGGCGCTCTCGTCCTCGGGACCGGCGGCATGACCTACGACCGGTTCGTCCGCGACCGCTCGTTCTGCGAGCCCACCGAGATCGCGCGGCGGGCCTTCCGGCCGACCCGCGACAACCCGAACTGCCTGATCGGGTACACGTGCTACGAGCCCGGTCGCGGCGATTGGTTCGGCGCGGATGACTAGAGTTGGCGCTGACCGCGCTGGCGCGCGCCTTTCCCTCGTGGAGGAGACACCGGCTCAAGGGCGCCTCGGGTGCGAGTGTGCCGCGGTGCGGTGATTCCCGGCCCTGTCATGAATGGGACGCGCCGTCCTGGGCGCCGCGTCGGCCCGCGTCCGGGCCCGCGCGCCCGGTCTCGAGGGCGACGATGACCCGGCGATCTCCCGCCCGGCGGGTGAACCCCGTGGCGTCGAGATGCTCGAGCAACGGGATGGAGAATTTGCGCGAGATCCCGAGGGTCGCGCCGGCCTCCCGGGCCAGGAAGCCGGTCTCGGCCGTCCGCGCCGTCGGGAAGGCGTCGATCAGGCGGGTCTTGGCGCTGTCCACCGCCTCCCGGTGGAACAGCACGGCGCGGCGCTGGACCCGGTCGACGGCGCGGATCACCGTGCCGGCCCCCACGAGGTAGGTCAATGCCTCGCGGCGGCGCACGTCACGGCCGATGGCCTCGGCCTCGTCGGGCGGGTTGAGGCCGGCGCGGCGGAAGACCTGCTCCAGCCGGCGGGCGGCCTCGCTCTCGTTGCGGGCGGGGTCGAATTCGGCCCGTCGCCACAGGGCTGCCGCCTGGGCGACTGCGCCGGCGGCCGCGAGGTCGCGCAGGACGGCGCCGGCCACCGCCTCGGGCAGCGCCAGGGCGCGCGACAGGCGCTCGAGGGCGATGCCGTGCTCCATCGGGTAGTCGCGGTGGTGGTGCGCCAGGGCTGCCAGCGTGCCGGTACGCAGCGCCTCGAAGGCCGCGGCCCCGACGAAGCGGTCGCCGATCGCCCGGGCGCCGCCTTCGGAGAGCACCTGCCGGGCCCGGTCCGGCGCCACACCGGCGATCCGGGCGAGGTCGATGAGCGGCGCTCCGGCCGCGCCGAGCTGCCCGAGGCGGACCGTGATCGCGTCGGCGGGACCGCCCGCCGCCAGGGCGGCCAGGTCGGCCATGACCCGGGGATCGTGGCGCCGGCGGCGGCGGCTCGCCGGATCGAGGATCCGACCGCCCGCCACCGTGACGGAGGGCGAATCGAGCCGCAGCACGAACGGCTCCCGCGCCGGCACCGCCACCGGCTCGCCGAGATGGAGCTGCGCCCGGGTGCTGGCCCCGGGCTCCAGGGCGTCGCGGTCGAGCAGCCGCAGCCGCGCCTCGACCTCGGTGGTCCCGAACAGCAGGCGACAGGCCGTGCCGCCCGCCAGCGCGTCCGACAGGCTCGCGGCCGCGGTGATCGCCACGTCGAGCCACGGGCTCGGCGCGAGCTGGCCCGGCAGCGACAGCGCCTGCCCGCGGGCGATCTGATCGAGGTCGATCCCGCGCAGGGCGACCGCCGTGCGCCGCCCCGGCTCGGCACGCTCCACCGCGCGCCCGTGGATCTGCAGGCCGCGCACGGTCGCGGTGCGGCCGCCGGGGGCGATCTCGACGGTGTCGCCGACCGCGAGCGGCCCGCGCCGCAGCGTCCCGGTCACGACGGTGCCGAAACCCGGCCGGGAGAAGACCCGGTCCACCGGCAGGTAGGGGAAGCCGTCGTCGCGGCCGGGCTCCGTCTCGGCCAGAAGCGCCGAGAGGGCGGCCGCGAGCTCCGGCAGGCCGTCGCCCGTCACGGTCGAGGTCGCGATGACCGGTCCGGCCTCGATCCCGGCCCGGGCGGCCGCGGCGGCGATCTCGGCGGCGCGGGCCGCTACGGTCTCGGGCGTCGCGAGGTCCGCCTTGGTCAGCGCCAGCACGCCGCGGCGCACGCCGATCAGGGACGCGATCTCGAGATGCTCGACCGTCTGCGGCTTGATGCCCTCGTGGGCGTCGACCGCCAGCAGGACGGCCCGCATCCCGGTCGCGCCGGAGATCATGGCGCGGACGAACCGCTCGTGGCCCGGCAGGTCGACGAGGTCGATCTCGCCCTGTCCGGAGGTCAGCAGCGCGAAGCCCGGCACGATGGACACGCCGCGGGCGCGTTCCTCCTTGAGCCGGTCGGTCTCGACGCCGGTGAGCGCGCGGACGAGCGCCGTCTTGCCGTGATCGACGTGCCCGATCACGCCGACGAGGAGTGTCTTCAAAGCAGCCACCGACCGGATCATCTCCACGGTGCCGCCGTCCACAAGGGGCGCACCGCTCGCTCGGATGGGAAATCCGCCGCGCCGGCGCGTCGTGGCGCCGTGTGCCGCCGGGCGGTCGGGGCCGGGGCTGCGTGGCAGATCGATTGTGGACAATTTGTCTTGCCACGCCGTGCCGTTCTGGGAAAGCGCGATTTTAACGCAGCGCAGCATCCATCTGCAGCGCGGAGCAGCGGCGTCGCAGCTTGACGACGGGAACGCGGCCCCCTTTGCTGAGTCAGGTGCGTCGGACGGTCACGCCCCGATGCCGGTGTCGCGCGGCGCGATATGGGAGCCGATGCAACCGGAGCCCATCCCTGCCTCGTTAGCGGTGGCAGGCGACGAAGAGGAGCGTATGAGCGATACCGATAGCAACGCCGGGGAGGAGCCCCGCGAGGTCGAGCTGAAGCTCGACTGTGCCGGCCCGGACCTGACGGCGCTCGCGTCCCATCCCCGGCTGACGGACGCGTCGGCGACCGAGCCCGAACTCCTGGTCACGACCTACTACGACACGCCCGACCGCGCCCTCCGCGAGGCCGGTCTGACCCTGCGCGTCCGCGCCAAGGGCGGCCGCCACATCCAGACCGTGAAGGCCGGGAGCGGCGGCGTCGGCCTGTTCGATCGGGCCGAGTGGGAGACCGAGATCGCCGGCGAGACGCCGGAGCCAGCGGCCTGGGCCGACACGGCCGCCGAGCCGGTCCTGCGCGCGGCCGACGCGCCGCTGGAGCGACTGTTCGCCACCGTCGTGATGCGTCGGGAGATTCCGGTCATCCAGGGCGAGTCTCGCGTGCTCGTCACCCTCGACGAGGGCAGGGTCGAGACCGCGTCCGGCGACGCGCCGCTCTGCGAACTCGAGCTGGAACTCCAGTCCGGCGAGCCGGCCGACCTGTTCGCGCTGGCGCGGGAGCTGGCGGAGACCGTGCCGCTGCGCCTCGGCGTGAAGGCCAAGAGCGCGGTCGGCTACGCGCTTCTCGACGGGAAAGGGCCGGGCGTCGTGAAGGCCGAGCCGGTGGAGCTGCCCGAGGGCGCGAGCGCCGGGGAGGTCTTCCGCCGGGTGGCGCGCGCCTGCCTGCGCCACATGCGCCTCAATGAGACCGCGTTCCTGGAGGGCGGACGGCCGCCCGAGGCGCTCCACCAGATCCGCGTCGCCCTGCGCCGCCTGCGCTCGGCGCTGTCGCTCTTCGGACCCATGCTGGAGACCGATTCCCGGGCCGCGGCCTTCAATGACGAGATCAAGCGCGTCACCGAGCCCTTCGGCCACGCGCGCAACCTCGACGTGTTCCTGAGCGACACGCTGCCGGACATCGCGGAGCAGCGCCCCGACGAGCCCGGCCTCGACGCCTTGCGCGCCCGCGCGGAGGCGGAGCGCGCGACCGCGTACGATGCGGTGTCGGCGACCCTGGAGAGCCCGCAGTGGCGCGCGCTCATCATCGACTTCGCCGGCTGGGTCGAGGCGGGGTCATGGGCAGCCGGGCCGGACGCGGCCGTCGACGGACGGCACTTCGCCGCGCAGGTCCTCGACAAGGCGCGGGCGCGCCTGAAGAAGCGCGGCCGCGGCCTCCGGCACCTCGATCCGCACACGCGGCACCGGGCGCGGATCGCCGCCAAGAAGCTCCGATACGGCGCGGAGTTCTTCGCCGGTCTCTACCGGAAGAAGAAGGCTGTCCGCCGGCAGGAGAAGTTCGGTGCCGCGCTCTCCGACCTGCAGGACCATCTCGGCGCGCTCAACGATCTGGAGACGGCTCGGACGATGACCGAGAGCCTGTCGGGGCCGCCGATGCCGGGTCCGGACGATCCTGGGGCACAGAAATTGCTGGACGCGGCCGCGGACGCGCGGTCCGAGCTCCTCGACGTCAAGCCCTTCTGGCGCTGAGGCTTTTCGCGCCGCCGGTCGGGCCGGAACCCGGCCGGTGCGGCGGCGTTCGCCGGACAACGATCGGCCCGTCCGGGGCAGGGAGCGCGGATGGCCCACGCCTACAGGTTCGGCATCGAGGAGGAGTTCTTCCTGGCCGATGCCCGCACGCGCGGCACACCGCGCGCCGGCCTCCGCGCCTTCCACGCCGCCGTGCGGGGCCGCCTCGACGATGCCGAGCGCGAGCAGCTCCAGTGCCAGGTGGAGGTGGCCTCGCCGCCGACCGCCGACCTCGCGGAGGCGCGGGCGCATCTCGCGGACCTGCGCGCGAGCCTCGCGGAGATCGGCGGCGAGCGGGGCATCCTGACCTTCGCGGCGGGCACGCATCCGACCGCCCGGTGGCGCGACCAGCGGCCCACCGACAAGGCGCGCTATCACGGCATCATGGCCGACCTCCGGATGCTCGGCCGGCGCAACCTCGTCTGCGGCCTCCACGTCCACGTGGAGGTGCCGGATCCCGCGGCACGGATCGGGCTGATCAACCGGCTTCTGCCCTACCTGCCGGTGCTGCTCGCGCTCTCGACCGGGTCACCGTTCTGGCAGGGGCAGCAGACCGGTCTCGCCGGCTACCGGATGCGCGCCTACGCCGAGCTGCCGCGCACCGGCGTTCCCGAGCTGTTCGCCGATGCCGACGACTACGCCCGCTACGTCGACGTGATGACCCGCTCGGGTGCCATCGCGGATGCCAGCTATCTCTGGTGGCACGTGCGCGCGTCCGTGAAGTACCCGACGCTGGAGCTGCGAATCGCCGACAGCTGCGCGCGCCTCGACGACGCGCTCTGCATCGCCGCGCTGTTCCGCTGCCTCGTTCGCCGGGTCGTCCGGGACAGGCGGCTCAATGCCGGCCTGACCGCGGCCTCACGCGGCTTCGTTTTGGAGAATCTCTGGCGGGCCGAGTGCGACGGCGTCCGCGCGACGCTCATCGACGAGGCGCGGGTCCGGGCCGTGCCGGTCGCCGCAGCGGTCGAGGCCCTGCTCGCCGACATCGCCGAGGATGCCGATGCCCTGGGCTGCGGCGCGGCCTGCGCGCACGCGTCGCGGATCGTCGCGGAGGGGACGAGCGCCGACCGGCAGATGGCCGTGTTCGCGGCCGCGCGCCGGTCGGGCGCGCGGGAGCGCGCGGCGCTGTCGGCAGTGGTCGATCATCTCGCGGCGGAGACCGCCGCCGGCTCGAAGTCCGGGCCTGGGGGGCACCCGAACATCGCTCCGGCGGCGTGACGACGGGCGCGGACACGGCTGAGGGGGGATCGTCGAGGCCGCGGTCCGTCGGCCGCGCTCGAGGACGCGGTCGCCCACACGAGTCGCATGGCCATGTTGCCGAAGGATGTCTGGCCGCCGGTTTCGCCCGCGTATATGGCCGGTCGCGCGGCGACGGGTTCCCTCCGTGTCGTCCTCTGCTATCCCTCGCGTCCCAGCAGCTACCCCGACTCCGCGGCCGAACCTCCGGAATGAGCCTCCTGCGCGACCTCTTCGGCCATGTCGGCCGTACCGTGACGGCCTATGCCGGTGACAAGGCGCTGATGCTCGCGGCGGTCTCGGCCGCCGCCAACGTCATCGTGGCCGACGGCGAGGTCGCGGGCCCGGAATTCGACGCGGCCCTGCACGGCCTGAAGGCCGACCCGGTCCTGATGAAGGGTTACGACGCGCTGATGCTGGAGACGGAGCTCTACGAGGGCATCGCCCGGGCCCGCACCCGGCTCGGCCGGGCCGAGAACCTGCGCCACGTCGCGGCGGTCGCCGAGCGACCCGCGAACCAGCGCGAGAACGTCTTCCTGATCGCCGCGGACGTCGCCGACCAGGACGGGATCAGCAACATCGAGGCGGGCGCCCTCGGCGAGATCGCCGTCGCCCTCCGGGTCGACGCGATCGCTCTGCTGCGCGCCAACCCGGTGCGGCGACCGCCGGCCTGACCGGGTCGGTTGGCATCGCGGTTGCTCGCCGCGGGAATTGTGAGGTGGGAGCGCTGCCAAGGGGCTGGCGCCCCATAACGTTTGCGTCGCACGGCGACCCGCCGTGAAAGGAACCGGCATGGCCGAGATGAGCCTCAGCAAGACCCACAACCTGCGCGCCAACGGTGCGCGCCTCTGGGCGACGATCCTGGAGACCGCGGAATTCGGCGGCACGCCGGCCGGCGGCATCAACCGCCTGACGCTCTCGGCCGAGGACGGCCAGGTCCGCGACTGGTTCCGGGAGGCCTGCGAGGCGGCCGGGCTGACCGTGTCGGTCGACGCCCTGGGCACGCAGTACGCCCTGCGGCCGGGCCGGGACATGAGCCGGAAGCCGATCGCCTTCGGCTCGCACCTCGACACCCAGCCGACCGGCGGCAAGTTCGACGGCGTCCTAGGCGTCCTGGCCGGACTGGAGGTGATGCGCAGCCTGAACGATGCCGGGATCGAGACCGAGGCGCCGCTCCTCGTGGTCAACTGGACCAACGAGGAGGGCTCGCGCTTCGCCCCCGCCATGATGGCCTCGGCGGCCTACGCGGGCGACTTCACCACGGACGAGATCCTGGCCAAGCGCGACGCCGCCGGCACCACGGTGGCGGAGGCCCTCGACGCCATCGGCTACCGCGGGGTCGAGGCCGTCGGCACGCGGGAGATCGGCGCCTTCGTCGAGCTGCACATCGAGCAAGGGCCGATCCTGGAGGCCGAGGGCAAGACCATCGGCGTGGTCGAGGGCGGCCAGGGCATCATGTGGTTCGACGGCGTGATCACCGGCTTCGAGAGCCACGCCGGGACGACGCCGATGCCGCGCCGCCGCGACGCGCTGCTCGCGCTCTCGGAATTCGCCCTGGCCGCCGAGCGGATCGCGGTGGGCCACGCGCCCTCCGCGGTGGCGACGATCGGCGAGGCCGCGATCCTGGCGCCCTCCCGGAACGTCGTGCCGGGCCGGGTCGCCTTCACGGTGGACGTGCGCGACCCGCGTTCCGAGACCCTGAACGCGATGGAGGCGGCGCTCGGTGAGGCGGCGGCCGAGATCGCGGCGCGGCGCCACCTGGAGATCGCGCTGACCCGGATCTGGCGGAAGGAGCCGGTGCCGTTCGACCCCGCCGTCGTGGCGGCGATCGACGCGTCCGCCGAGAGCCTGGGGCATCCGCGGCGCCGGATCATCTCGGGCGCCGGCCACGACGCCTGCAACCTCGCCGCGAAGGTTCCGGCCGCGATGATCTTCGTGCCGTGCAAGGACGGGGTGAGCCACAACGAGTCGGAATCCGCCACGCAAGGCGACTGCGCGGCCGGCGCCGACGTGCTGCTGCAGACCGTGCTCCGCCTCGCCAACGCGCCGGGCGCCTGAGCCGCCCTGCCGTCACGGCGGTGCCCCGCGCGCGGCACCACCCGCGCGGAGGTGTACCGCGGCGGAAAATCCCGTAAGGACCGCTCCATGAGCGCGCGATCCTACCGCGACGCCAGGGGCCGGCCGCTCGTCGCGGTCACCGGCCTCGGCGTCGTCTCCTCCCTCGGTCAGGGACAGGCCGACACCTGGGCGGCCATGACCGAGGGCCGGTCGGGTATCCACGCCATCGCGCGGTTCCCGACCGACAACCTGCGCACGCGCATCGCCGGGACGGTGGACTTCCTCGACACCGACCCCCTCGTCGCGCCGCTCCTGTCCGAGCGGTTCGCCGCCGTCGCCGCCGAGGAGGCGGTGGCGCAGGCCGGGATCGGCGCCAGGGGCGATTTCCCGGGCGCCCTGTTCATCGCGGTCCCGCCGGTCGAGATGGAGTGGCCCCAGCGCCAGGCCCTGGCCGAGGCCGCGGGCGGCGACGGTCCGGTCGACTACGCCGGTCTCCTGCGGGCGGCGGCGACGCGCCGCTTCGATCCCTGGCACGACCTGTTCATCTTCGGCACGGTCGCCGACCGCATCGCCGACCGCTTCGGCACGAAGGGCTCCCCGATCTCGCTCTCGACCGCCTGCTCGTCGGGGGCCACGGCGATCCAGCTCGGCGTCGAGGCGATCCGGCGCGGCGAGACCGCGGCGGCGCTCTGCATCGGCACGGACGGCTCGGTGAACCCGGAATCGCTGATCCGCTTCTCGCTGCTCTCCGCGCTCTCGACCCGCAACGACGACCCCGCGACCGCCTCGAAGCCGTTCTCGAAGGACCGGGACGGGTTCGTCATGGGCGAGGGCGCGGCCGCCCTCGTGCTCGAGGACGCCGAGGCCGCCGTCGCCCGGGGCGCCGCGATCCTCGGCTACGTCCTCGGCTGCGGCGAGAAGGGCGACGGCTTCCACCGCACCCGCTCCAGCCCCGACGGCGCCCCGATCATCGCGGCGATCCGGGCGAGCCTGGACGATGCCGGCGTGGCGGCCGAGGCGATCGACACGGTGAACGCGCACGGCACGTCGACGCCGGAGAACGACAAGATGGAGGCCCTGGGCCTCGCGGCGGTGTTCGGCGACCGCGCTGCCGCCCTGCCGGTCACCTCCAACAAGTCGATGATCGGCCACACGCTGACGGCGGCCGGCGCCATCGAGGCGGCGGTCTCGCTGCTGACGATCCGCCACGGCCGCATCCCGCCGACCATCAACCACCGGGTGCCGGACCCGACCATCGCCCTCGACATCGTGGAGACTGCCCGCGACCTGCCGGTGCGGACTGTGCTGTCGAACTCGTTCGGCTTCGGCGGCCAGAACACCTGCCTGGTCCTCGGCGCGGAGCCCGCGTGAGCGTCCCCGTCACACCGCGCCGGGTCCTCGTGACCGGCGGCGCGTCCGGGATCGGCGCCGCGATCGTCCGCGCCCTGGCGGGAGCCGGTCTCGGCGTCGACTTCACCTACCGCGCCTCGGCCGAGGCCGCGCAGGCGCTGCTGGCCGAGCTTCGGGCGACCTACCCGGACCGGCCGTTCGCGGCCCATGCCGTTGACCTCGCCGACCGGGCAGGGCTGGAGCTGTTCTGCGAGGCCGCCGAGGCGACGGGCTATTACGGTCTCGTCCACAATGCCGGCCAGTCCTGCGACGCCCTCGCGGCGATGCTCGATCAGGAGCGGGCCGAGGCCGCCATGCAGGTCAATTTCTTCTCGCTGACGCGCCTCGCCAAGGCGCTGGTGCGGGAGATGACCCGCGCGCGCGCGGGCCGCATCGTGGCGATCGGGTCCGTCGCCGCCCTGCGGGCCAATGCCGGCAACGCCGCCTACGCGGCGACCAAGGGCGCGCTCATCGCGTATTGTCGGACCCTGGCGATGGAGACGGCCAAGCGCGGCGTGACCGTCAACGTGATCGCCCCGGGCTTCGTCGACACCGCCATGATGGAGCGCTACGCCGCCTACCGGGACGGCATGGAGCGCCAGATTCCGATCGGCCGCTTCGGCCGGCCCGAGGATGTCGCGGCACTGGCGGCCTTCCTGATGGGCGAGGGGGCATCCTACATCACCGGCACCGTGCTGCCCGTCGATGGCGGCCTGACCGCCATGATGGGTGTCCACCGGACCTGACGGTGGCGCCGCCGAACCGGACGACCCTGACGATGCGCGCCAGCCTCGCCCTCACCGCCGCCCTCTGCGGCGCGGCTCTCCTGGCCCCGGGCCACGCCCGGGCGGAGCCGCAGGTCTACCGGGTCTCCGGCCTTCCGCCGGGCGAGCCGCTCAGCGTCCGCGCCGAGCCGGACCCGTCCGCCGAGCAGGTCGGCGAGATCCGGACCCGCGCCCTGGTCTTCGGCTGCACCAACGACACGCCGAGCCGCACCACGTGGTGCCGGGTGAAGGCCGGACGCGCCCTGGGGTGGGCGCGGCGGCGCTATCTGGCGCCGGAGTGACGAGAGACACGATGCGAGCCCTCCAGCTGTTCGGCGACCGCGACCTGCGCCTCACCGAGATCGAGCCGCCGCCCGCGCCCGGAGCCGACGAGGTCCGGATCCGCATCCGCGCGGTCGGCCTCAACTTCATCGACGTCTGGGGCTTCCGCGGCATGGCCTTCGCCAAGCGGAAGATGCCGCTGATCGTCGGCGCGGAGGCGGCCGGGACCGTCGAGTCGGTCGGGGCGGGCGTCACCGGCCTCGTCGCGGGCGACCGGGTCGTGCCCTACGGCGCCATGACCTGCGGCCGGTGCAAGGCCTGCCGCGAGGGGCGCGACAACCTCTGCGAGGACGTGTCCGGCGTGATGGGCTTCCATCTCGACGGCTTCGCCCGGGAGCTCGTGACCATGCCGGCCCGCCTCGTCGTGAAGGTGCCGGACGGCGTCAGCGACACCGACGCCGCCTGCGCGGGCATCGCCTTCGGCACGGTCCAGCACATGCTGTTCGACAACGCCCGCCTGGAGCCCGGCGAGAGCGTCCTGGTCCATGCCGGCGGCTCGGGAATCGGCACCGCGGCGATCCGCATGGCCAAGGCGATCGGCTGCACGGTCTACACGACGGTCGGCGACTACGAGAAGGGCCGTAAGGCGGCAGAACTCGGCGCCGACCACGTCATCAACTACCGCACCGAGCGTTTCGAGGGCGAGGTCCGCCGGCTGACGAAGCGCAAGGGCGTCGACGTGGTGTTCGAGCACGTCGGCGCCGACACCTGGAACGGCTCCCTGCTCTGCCTGAAGCGCGGCGGTCGCCTCGTGACCTGCGGATCGACCTCGGGCGTCTCGGCGACGATGAACCTGATGCAGCTGTTCCAGCAGCAGTACCGCATCACCGGCTCGTTCGGCTGCTCGCTCGCGAATATCGGTCAGGCCCTCGCCAAGATGGACGCGGGTATTCGACCGGTTGTCGATACCGTGTACCCGCTGGCGGACTTCGCGCAGGGTCTGGAGCGACTCGAGTCTCGCCGGGTCTTCGGCAAGATCCTCGTCAGCCTGTAGCGCCGGCCACGGCACACCGGCACGGCGCGACACCGGACCGTAGGCGGCGATCCGCATTTCGCGCCGCGACAGACTTGGCGTAAACGTCGCCGTACGGGTCGCTGGGGGGCCGCCCGTACCGTATCCCTGGAATCGATCGTGCTGCGTCTCGCCCTCCTGCTCAAACGGTCGTACCCGCGCCTCGCGGGCTTCGCGATGATTCCGGTGATCCGCGCCCTGGTACTGCTGGCGCGCGTCCTCGGGCCGGAGCGGTCCACGGCGTTCGGCGCCGCGCTGCTGCGCACCCTCGGCCCGCTCCTGCCGGCGCACCGCACCGCGATGGCGAACCTCAGGGCGGCCTTTCCCGACATGCCGGAGGCGGAGCGGAAGCGGATCGCTCTGGAGGCCTGGGACAATCTCGGGCGGACGGGGGCCGAGTACGCCCACCTCGACACCCTGTTCGATTACGATCCCGCCGCCACCGGCGCGTTGCGGACCGAGGTCACGGGGATCGAGCACTTCTACGCCCTGCGCGACGACGGCCGGCCGGGACTGATCTTCTCGGCGCACTTGGCGAATTGGGAATTGCCGGCGATCTGCGCGGCCAAGTTCGGCCTCGATGCCACCGCGGTATTCCGGCCGCCGAACAATCCCGCGGCCGCGCGCCTCGTCCAGGAGGTCCGCCGCCGGACGATGGGCGGCCTCGCCGCTTCCACGCCGGGTGCCGTGTTCGCCATGCGCGACGTGGTCGAGACCGGCGGCCACCTCGGCCAGCTGATCGACCAGCACTTCACACGCGGTGTCGTGGTGGAATTCCTCGGCCGGCCGTGCCTCGCCAACCCGCTGCTGGCCAAGCTCGCCCGCCACTATGACTGCCCGGTGCACGGCGTGCGCGTCGTGCGCCTGCCGGAGGGCCGCTTCCGCCTCGACCTGACGCCGCCCCTCGACCTGCCCAGGGCCGCCGACGGGACCGTTGACGTCGCCGGCGCGATGCAGGCGATGACGGCCGTCGTCGAGGGCTGGGTGCGGGAGAATCCGGGCCAGTGGCTGTGGATGCATCGTCGCTGGCGGCCCGATATGCTGCCCAAGCCGAGAGTTGCGCCGGCGCCACTTCAACCGAAGGTAGAGGCCTCTCAAGCCAACGTGATTTCACCTTCGGCTTCGCAGACGGTCTGATGGATCGATGACGCCCCGGCACCGCGCCCCGACCCGCGACCGCCGCGCGCTCCGCGCCGCGCTGCTTGCCTGCGCGACGCTGGCCGCGATACCGGCGCGGGCCGAGCCCGTTCGCGCCGTGGTGGAACTCTTCACCAGCCAGGGCTGCGGCGCCTGCCGGTCCGCCGACCCGGTCCTGCGCGACCTCGCCCACAAGCCCGGCGTCATCGCCCTGACCCTGCCGGTGACCTACTGGGACTACCTCGGCTGGAAGGACACGCTGGCGCTGCGTCCGCTGACCGAGCGCCAGCGCGCCTACGCGCGGGGCCGCGGGGCCCGACAGGTCTTCACGCCCCAGGTGGTGGTCGACGGCAACGGCTTCGCCGTCGGGTCCGACCGGCCGGCCCTGGAGCGCCTGATCCGCGATGCCTGCCAGCACGGCGGGCTGCCGGTGCCGGTGCGCGGGGAGACCAAGGGCGACCGGATCCTGGTTGAGGTCGGGGCGGCCCCGGAGGCCAGGACCGAGATCCGCGGCGACGTCTGGCTGGTGCCCGTGCTGCGCAGCCGCGCCATCGCGATCCAGGCCGGGGAGAATGGCGGCCGGACGGCGACCTACGTCAACGTCGTCCGCGGCATGCAGCGCCTCGGTCCCTGGACGGGCCAGCCGGCCCGCTTCGAGGTGCCCGACACCCAGGCCCGCGTCGCCGATGCGGACAGCTGGGTCGTGCTTCTCCAGGGTGCGGCCGACGGCAAGCCGGGCCGCATCTTCGGCGCCGCCAAAGGCCCGGGGCTCTAACGCCTGTACGCGCCCGCTACTCCAGCGAGATCGGGTCGATCTGCCGCCGGCCCTCGCGCCGGTGGCGCGCCCGGGACTCGTCGGCGAGCGGCGCCAACTTGGCGTCGAGGCGCTCGGACAGGTGACCCACCAGCCCGATCAGCCCGTCGATCATCCGACTGACGAGGGCGACCGTCCCGGTCACGGCTCCGACGATCCCGTTCTCGATGGCGCGACCGATTCGGCGAAGACGCTGCATGTCGACTGACTCTGGCTGGGCGGCGCCGGCGGCGCCCCGATCCGCGGCAGGTAGGGCGGGCGCCCCGGCGTGTGATGCGGCCGAAAGCGGCGCGGATCCGCGCTGCGCGGGTGGAACCTTCGCGCAGTGCGGCCGGACGGTCCGAACCGGCGGGTCGGCAGGCTCGTTGCATGGGTGTGGCTGCCCGCCGTCCCGCGCGGGCGCCCGAATTCGAGGGTCGGCCATGCGGCGACGCCCGTTCCTGTCCGGGATGCTCGCCGCCCTGTCGGTGGTCGGCCGTCCCGCCCGCGCGGCGGATGCGAGCGTCGACCTCCTCCTCGTCCTCGCGGTGGACGTGTCGCTCAGCATCAGCGAGGCCCGGTTCGATCTCGAGCGCCGCGGTTACGCCGAGGCTTTCGGTGATCCGGGCGTGCTGCGCGCCATCGGCGACGGCCCGACCGGGCGCATCGGCGTCGTGCTGTTCGACTGGGCCGGGCCCGGCGAGCAGCAGGTGGCGGTCGACTGGATGGTGATTTCCTCGGCGCGGGACGCTGCCGCCTTCGCGGCGCGCCTGCGCGCCGCGCCGCGGCCGTTCTACGGACGCACCGCCATCGGGTCGGCCATCGGTTTCGCCGCGGACCTGCTGGCCCGGGCGCCCTTCCGCGCCGACCGTCGGGTGATCGACATCTCGGGCGACGGCACCGGCAATGCCGGGCGCCCCATCGCGGAGGCCCGCGACGCGGCCGTGGCGGCCGGCATCACGGTGAACGGCATCGTCATCCTCACCGAGCCGGAGGGGATGCCGGCCTTCCTGAAGGAGCACACCAACCCGGCAGGCGGTCTCGCGGCGTATTACCGGAGCGTCGTCATCGGCGGAGAGGGCGCCTTCGTGATGACCGCCGAGAGTTTCGCGGCTTTCGGCCGCTCGCTCGTCGCCAAGCTGGTGCGCGAGATCTCCTGACCGTCACCCGATCTCAGAGGGCCGACCATCGATGCGCCTTGCCGTCCTCCAGTTCACCCACGAGACCGTGACGTTCCTGCCGAACGACACGACCCGTGACGACTTCGTCTATCCCGGCTCGCCGGCCACCGGGGCCGCGCTCCTCGCCACCGATCCCAAAGGATACATGGGCGGCTTCGTGCAGGTGGCGCAGGAGTACGACGGCGTCGAGCTGGTGGGGATCACCTCGCCGCTCTGGCCGCGCACCGGCACCGCCTCGGGCTGGATCACCGCCGACGCCTACGCGCACTTCCTCGGGCGGATGGCGGAGGAGCTGCGGGCGCGGGGGCCGTTCGACGGCGTCTACCTCGCCCTGCACGGCGCCATGGCGGTGCGCGGCGTCCCCCGGCCGGAGGCCGACATCGCCCGGCAAGTCCGCGCCGCGGTGGGCGAGGGGGCGATCCTGGTCGGGACCTTCGACCTTCACGGCAACGAGGATGCGGCCTTCCTCGACCACGCCGACATGGCCTTCGCGGTGAAGTACTTCCCGCACTACGACGGCCACCTCCAGGGGGAGCGCGCCGCCCGGATGCTGGTGCGCGCCGTGCGCGGCGAATTCCGGCCCGCGCACCGGACCTTCAAGGTGCCCATCCTCTCGCCCACCGTGGTGCAGTGGACCGGCGCAGCGCCCTGGTCCGATCTCGTGCAGCGGGCCCTCGTCTGGGAGGCGCGCGAGCCGGACGTGTACGTCAACGTCTACTTCGGCTTCCCGTGGGGCGACGCCCCGGACGCCGGAATGACCGTGCAGGCGATCACCAATGACGACCCGGCCCTCGCCGAGCGGGTGGCGCGGGACGTGGCGGATTTCGCTTGGCGGCGGCGGCGCGCGCTCCTCGAGGCGACGCGGATCCACACGATCGCCGACGGCGTCCGCCTCGCCCGGGCGGCGGTGGCGGAGGGCGCCGCCCCTGTGGTCCTCGCCGACCACAGCGACCGGTCCGGCCGGGCGACTTGGCTGCTGCGCGAGATCCTCCGGCAGGGCCTCACCCGCACCCTGGTCGCCACCGTAGCGTCGCCCGACATCGCGGCGGCGGGGACCTTCGCGGCGGGCGACCCGTTCGACGCGCCGGTCGGCGGCGGCGGTGACCCGTCCGCGGGCGATCCGGTGCGGATCGCCGGAACCGTGCTGCGCGTGGTCGAGGCGCCGGAGCCGGGCGTCGCCGGCAGCGGCGGCGGCGGTACGTGGATCTGCGTCGCGTTCGGGGCCGGCAACGTCCTTGTGTTGAGCCCGCAGCTCGCGCAGATCGTCGAGCCCGACGAGCTGTGGCGTCTCGGCCTGGAGCCGGCGGATTTCGACATCGTGGCGATCAAGTCGCGGGTGCATTTCCGGCGCGGCTTCGACGACAGCGGCTACGCCCGCACGATCCTGCTGGTGGAGCCGCCGGAACCGTTCCTCGGCACGGTGCGGCTCGATCACCTCGCCTACGCGCACATGCGGGCCGCTGACTTCTTCCCCTACGGCGATCCGCCCGGGCCCGCCCCGTCCGGGCCGTGACCGGTCCGGCGGGGACGACAGGTGGCGGCCGCCGTCACCCGCCGGTGCTCGCCCTGCACGTGCGAGGCCGCTAGGTTCATCCCGCACGCGCTCGGCGAAGCGCGGCGAGGGAGAGACGGGATGCGGATTCCGGCCGACAGGCTGACCGCCTACGTGCGGGACATTTTCGTGCGCGAGGGCTGCGCCGAGCCGGAGGCCGAGCGGATCGGCCGCTTCCTGGTGGCGGCGAACCTGACCGGCCACGACAGTCACGGCGTCGTCCGTGTCACCCGCTACGTCGAGTGGCTGCGCGCGGGCGAGGTCGAGGCCGGCCGCACGCCCGAGATCGTCACCGACGCGCCGAACTTCGCCCTCGTGGACGCGCATTACGGGTTCGGGCAGACGGCCGGCCCCTTCGCCACCGATCTCGGGATCGCCAAGGCGCGGGAGAACGGCGTCGCGATCATCGCCCTGCGGCACGCCGGGCATATCGGCCGGATCGGCGAGTGGGCCGAGCGGGCGGCGGCGGCGGGGCTCGTCTCGGTGCACTTCGTCAACGTGGCGGGGAGCCTCCTCGTGGCACCCTTCGGATCCGTGGAGCGCCGATTCTCGACGGCCCCCTTCGCGGCCGGCTTCCCGGTCCCGGGGGGCGACCCGATCATCCTCGATTTCGCCACGTCGCTGGTCGCCGAGGGCAAGGTGCTCGTCGCCTCCCGGGGCGGCAAGCCGCTGCCCGAGGGCGCGCTGATCGAGCCGGACGGCCGCCTCAGCGCCGACCCTGCGACCCTGTTCGGCCCGCTGGAGGGCGTCGAGCGCGACAACCAGCGCGGCGCCGGGGCGATCCGGGCCTTCGGCGAGCACAAGGGCTCCGGCCTCGCGCTGATGTGCGAGCTCCTCGCCGGCGCGCTCACCGGCTCCGGCACGGCCGGCCCCGGGCAGCGGCGGATCTGCAACGGCATGCTGTCGATCTACGTCACGCCGACCGCCCTCGGCACCGAGGACGCCCTCGCGGTCGAGACGCGGGCCTATCTCGACTTCTTCAAGAGCGCCAAGCCGATGCCGGGCGCCGAGGTCCTGCTGCCCGGCGAGCCGGAGCGGCGCATGCGCGCCGAGCGCCTCGCCGAGGGCGTGCCGCTGCCGGAGCCCGTCTGGGAGACCCTGCTCGCCGCCGGCCGGCCGCACGGCCTCGACGGCAACGCCTACCGCACCTGAGCCGGACGAGGGCCGGCACGACACCACGCTCGGCGGCGACCCTCGGCCCCAACGGGGGCGCCGCACGGACCGGGGACGCCATCCCCGGAAGACGGGAGGAGCCCACGATGCCTCGCCTGCGCTGGCTCATGATCGGCCTCTGCATGGCCGCCAACGCCATCAACTACATCGACCGCGCCAATCTGGCGGTCGCCGCGCCCTCCATGTCCAAGGAGCTGGGGCTCGACGCCACCGACATGGGACTGATCCTGTCGGGCTTCTTCTGGACCTACGCGATCATGCAGCTGCCTTTCGGCTACGTGGCCGACCGGGTCGGCGCGCGGCTCTCGCTCGTGGTCGCGGTGGTCTGGTGGTCGGCCTGCACGGCGCTGACCGCGGTCGGACGGGGCTTCCTGTCGCTGCTCGGCCTGCGCATGCTGCTCGGCATCGGCGAGGCCGGGGCCTACCCGTCCTTCGCCAAGGTCGTGGCCTCGTGGTTCCCGCGCAGCGAGCGGAGCTTCGCCAGCAGTATCTTCGACAGCGGCTCGCGGGTGGGCTCGGCGCTGGCGATCCCGCTGGTGTCCTGGGTCATCGCGACGCTGGGCTGGCGGGAATCCTTCGTCGTCACCGGTGTGCTGGGCTTCGCCTGGGCTGTGTTCTGGATGTGGCTCTACCGCGAGCCCGAGAACCACCCGAAGGTCTCGCCGGAGGAGCTCGCCCGGCTCCGGGCCGCGCAGGAGCGGCCGAAGACCGTCGACGCCGCCGACGCCCAGAACCAGGTGCCGTGGCTGTCGCTGTTCCGCTACCGCACGGTCTGGGGCATGATGGCGGGATTCTTCTGCCTGAACTTCGTGATCTACTTCTTCATCACGTGGTTCCCGACCTACCTGGTCAAAGCGCGGGGCTTCTCGCTGGCGGAGCTCGGCACGCTCGGCAGCCTGCCGGCCCTGGCGTCGATCCCCGCGGGCTGGCTCGGCGGCTTCGCGTCGGACGCCCTCTACCGCCGCGGCTGGAGCCTCACGGCGGCCCGCAAGACCTGCCTCGTCGGCGGCATGCTGATGTCGTCGGTGATCACCCTGTCGATCATCGCGCCGAACGTCTACGTGGCGCTGCTGTGCTTCGCGGTCGCCTACGGCAGCCTCGCCTTCACGGCCGCGTCGATCTGGGCACTGCCCGGCGACGTGGCGCCGACCCCGGCCCACGTGGCCTCGATCGGCGGCATCCAGAACTTCGCGTCGAACGTCGCCGGGATCGTGACGACGACCTTCACGGGCGTCATGCTGACCGTCACCCAGGGCTCGTTCGTGATCCCCCTGATCGTGGCCGGCGGGTTCTGCCTGCTGGGCGCCTTCATCTACCTGTTCGTGGTCGGCGAGATCGCGCCGCTGCCGGTCCGCGACGCCCGCGCCCCGGCTCTGCGCCCCGAGGCGGCGCGGTGACGGCGAGCGGCCCGATCGAATCCGAGGAGAGACCGATGTCGACCTACCACGTGATCACCCTTCGGCCGGCCGATGGTGTCGCCGTGGCCCGCGGCGCCATCGAGCCGGGAATGCCGGTCGCCGACGGCGTCGCGGCGGCGGAGCGGATCCCGGCCGGCCACAAGGTCGCGGTCCGGGCCCATCGCGCTGGCGAGCCGGTGACCAAGTACGGACAGATCATCGGCTTCGCCAAGGACGACATCGCGGCCGGCCGCCACGTCCACGTCCACAATCTCGGGATGGGCGAGTTCGCCCGGGACTACGCGTTCGGGGTCGACGCGAGGCCGACCCATCTGGTGACGCCGCCCGCGACCTTCCAGGGCATCCGCCGCCCCGACGGGCGCGTGGCGACGCGCAACTACGTGGGCATCCTCACCTCGGTGAATTGCAGCGCGCACGTCGCCGACCTGATCGCCGACGCGTTCCGGCGGCACCCGATCCTCGGCCTCGACCCGCTCGCTCCCTATCCCAACGTCGACGGTGTCGTGGCGCTGACCCACAAGACCGGCTGCGGCATGGCGATGGGCGAGCCGCTGCGGCTCCTGCGCCGGACGCTCGCGGGCTACGCGCGGCACGTCAACTTCTCCCACATCGTGATGATCGGGCTCGGCTGCGAGGTGAACCAGATCGGCGCCTTCTTGGAGGAGCAGGGGCTCGGCGACCGGATCCGCAGCATGAACATCCAGAGCCTCGGCGGCACACGGAAGACCGTCGAGGCCGGCATCGCGTTCGTGAAGGACATCCTGGCCGAGGCGAACGTGGTCCGCCGCGAGCCGGTGCCGGCGAGCGAGCTGATCGTCGCCCTGCAATGCGGCGGCTCGGACGGCTATTCCGGAGTCTCGGCCAACCCGGCTCTGGGAATCGCCAGCGACCTCGTGGTGCGGAACGGCGGCACGGTGATCCTGTCGGAGACCACCGAGACCTACGGCGCCGAGCACCTATTCACCCGCCGCGCCGTCAGTCCGGAAGTCGGCCAGAAGCTCGTCGACCTGATGCACTGGTGGGAGGAGTACACCCGCAAGGAGGGCTCGGAGATCGACGCCAACCCGTCGCCGGGCAACAAGGCCGGCGGCCTGACGACGATCCTGGAGAAGTCGCTCGGCGCCATGGCGAAGGCCGGCAGCACCAACCTCGTGGACGTGCTGCGCTACGCCGATCCCGTCACCGCCAAGGGCTTCGTGTTTATGGACACGCCCGGCTACGACCCGGTCTCGGCGACCGGGCAGGTCGCGGGCGGGGCGAACCTCGTCTGCTTCACCACGGGACGCGGCTCCGTATTCGGCTGCAAGCCGTCGCCCTCGATCAAAATCGCCACCAACTCCGCCATGTACCGGCGGCTCGAGGAGGACATGGACGTCAATTGCGGCACGATCCTCGACGGTGAAGAGAGCGTGGAGCAGGCTGGGCGCCGGATCTTCGACCTGATCCTGCGGGTCGCCGGCGGCGAGCGGACGAAGAGCGAGCAGTTCGATTTCGGCTCGTCGGAATTCGCGCCCTGGCAGATCGGCGCGACCGTGTGAGGGGCCCGGGCGTGCGCTCCGCCGTCGTTGCGAGCGCAGCGACGGTCAGGGCGATCACCGAGCAGGCCGCATCTCAAAGGTCCGTTCGCACCACGCCCGGGAAATTCAGGATGAAGTCCGCCCCGAAGGCCGTCACCGGCGTGTGGAAGCCCGCCGGCACCGCGCCCGAGGCGAGGCGGCGGGCGACCTCCAGGGCCGTCGCGGCCGTGAGCGTGTAGCCTTCGGGCGTTTCCATCCGGCTCGCCGCCTCCCGCCCTGCGCCGTCCCAGGCCTCCGCCAGGAACGTGCTGCGGGCCTTCTCGCGCGCCGTTGCAGAGGGACCGGCGGGCAGCCGGTCGATGCCGCGGTTGATCAGGCGCTGCGCGGTGCCGCCCGCGATGATGCGCCGGATGCCGGCGGGCAGGCCGGCCGCCGCCGCCATGGCGGGGAAGGCCTCGAAGTAGACATCGATGTTCGGGACGCCGGTCGAGTACCACGCGCTCGACACGTCGCCCCAGCCGAGCCCGACGGTCCGGCGCGGTCCGGCGCCGAAATCGGCGGTGGACCGCGGCGGGCTCGGCAGTTCGACGATGCGCCCGTCCCGGCGCACCCGCGTGCCCCAGGCGATGCCCTCCACCATGGTGCGGGCCGTGCCACGGCTGAAGCCGCCGAATCCGCCGATGGAGATGCGCAGGTGCGTCGCCCCGGGCAGTCGCCCGGCCACGTGGGCCGCGAGGCAGTCGCTCGGCACCACGTCGAAGCCCGCCGCCGGCAGGAAGACGATGCCGGCGGCCTTCGCCTCTGCATCCTTGGCCGCGAGAGCCTCCAGCACCGCGATCTCGCCGGTGATGTCGACGTAGTGTGCCCCCGCCGCGAGGCAGGCCTCGGCCATCGGCCGCGCGGTTCGCGAGAACGGGCCGGCCGCGTGGATCACCGCCGCCACGCCCGCGAGGGCCGCGCGCAGACCTGCGCGGTCGTCGAGGCGCGCGGACCGCATCTCCAGGCCCAGCCGGGCTGCCAGCGGCCGCAACTTGTCCGGATCGCGCCCCGCCAGGATCGGCCGCAGCCCCTGCGCGACGGCGTGCGCGGCCAGGAGCTGCCCGGTATAGCCGGTGGCGCCGTAGATCAGGATCGCGGTCATCCCGGGGTTCTGACACCGCTTCGGCCTGTGTCAAAGCGCGCGCCGCGTCGCCGCGCCGGATGCTAGGGCTGCGTCGATCCGATTGTCCCGCGGTGGGGACCGGAAACTCGCCGTCCCGCCCCAACAGGAGCCGAGGCCCGATGTACCAGCGTGATTTCCCGCTGCGCGGGCGCCGAGCCCGCCGCAGGGTCGGCGGCTGGGGCGCCGTGCTCCTGAGCCTGACCGCGCCCGCCTGGGCCGCCGACGGGCCCGTGACCCTGGTGGCGTCGTCCGACGCGCGCCCCGGCATCGCCGCCATGCCGCAGATCGCCGCGCCGGCGGACGAGGCCGAGCGGCGGATCAACGCGGCGTTGAAGCGTCTCGATGCGCGGGCGCTCAAGGCCGAGCAGGCGTGCAGGGCCCAGGGCGGGAAGAACAGCTCCTGGGAGCGCTCCGTCCAGGCACCGATGCGCGGACCGCGCTTCCTGAGCTACGTCATCTCCGACAGCTGGTTCTGCGGCGGCGCGCACCCGAGCAGCAACACGATGTCGATCGTCTACGACCTCACCACCGGCGCCCCGGTGGATTGGACAACCCTGCTGCCCGCTTCCCTGACCGGGAAGCTCGCCCTGGCGGAGGGCCCGGGCGGGACCAAGATGGTGACGCTCGCGTCCGGGAAACTGCACGCCCTCTATCTCGCGGGCTATCGCCCGAAGACGGGCGATCCGAAGGCGGACGACGCGGACAAGGAGTGCCGCGAGGCCGTCGCCGAGACCTACGACGGGCAGCCGCCGGCCATGATGGCGTGGCTCGATGCCAAGGCCGGCGGCCTGGCGGTGCAATTCGACCTCGCGCACGTCGTCCAGGCCTGCGCCGATCCGGTGGTGATTCCCGTAGCAGCCCTGCGCCGGGAGGGCGCCCAGCCGCTCCTGGCCGTCGCGCTGGAGGCTGCGCACGCGCGAGCCCCCAAGTGACGGGATCGCCCCGCGCGTCTCAGGCCTCGACGCGTGTCCTGAACGGTGTAGCGTGAGGCCGCGACGGCGCGGTGTCACCGGGCCGTGACCGAGGGGCGGCCCATGTCCGGATCCGGCGTTGTCGACGACGCAGCCGTCGGGGCCAGCGAGCCGTTCGGCCTGTTCGCGCCCGCCCTGGCGGACCGCTCGCCCCTGCGGCAGGCGGTGATCGCGGCCTGCCGGCGGCCTGAAGCGGATTGCGTGGCGGCGCTCCTCGCCGAGGCGCGCCTGCCGCCCGATGCCGCTCGGCGCGTCGCCGAGCACGCGCGGCGCCTCGTCGAGAGCCTGCGGCGGCAGGGCCGACGCGGCGGCGTCGAGGGTCTGATCCACGAATACGCGCTGTCCAGCCAGGAAGGCGTGGCGCTGATGTGCCTCGCCGAGGCGCTGCTGCGCATCCCCGACGCGGCGACGCGGGACGCGCTGATCCGCGACAAGATCGCGGGCGGCGACTGGGCGGCCCATCTCGGGCACAGTCCGTCGCCCTTCGTCAACGCGGCGACCTGGGGCCTGCTCGTGACCGGCAAGCTGACGGCGACCCGGGACGAGGCCGGCCTCTGCGCCGCGCTCACCCGGCTGATCGCCCGCGGCGGCGAGCCGGTGATCCGCAAAGGCGTCGACCTCGCCATGCGGATGATGGGCGAGCAGTTCGTGGCGGGGCGGACCATCGCCGAGGCCCTGCGGCACGCGGCGCCGCTCGAGGCGAAGGGCTTCACCTACTCGTACGACATGCTCGGCGAGGCCGCCGTGACCGCCGAGGACGCCGAGCGCTTCCGCCGCGCCTACGCGGAGGCCATCGCGGCGATCGGCGCGGCATCGGCCGGCCGCGGCGTGCTCCTCGGCCCCGGCATCTCGATCAAGCTGTCGGCGCTCCACCCCCGCTACGTCCGCGCGCAGCGCGACCGGGTCCTGGCCGAGCTCTATCCCCGCGTGCTGGACTTGGCCCGCCGCGCCATGGGCCACGGCATCGGCCTCAACATCGACGCCGAGGAGGCCGACCGCCTCGACCTGTCGCTCGACATCCTTGAGCGGCTCGCCGCCGACCCCGAACTCGCCGGCTGGGACGGGCTCGGCTTCGTGGTCCAGGCCTACGGCAAGCGCTGCCCCTTCGTCATCGACGTGCTGATCGACCTCGCCCGGCGGTGCCGGCGCCGGCTGATGGTGCGGCTCGTGAAGGGCGCCTACTGGGACAGCGAGATCAAGCGGGCGCAGGTCGACGGTCTTTCGGACTTCCCGGTCTTCACCCGGAAAGTCCACACCGACGTCTCGTACCTCGCCTGCGCGCGGCGGCTGCTCGCCGCGCCCGACGCGGTCTTCCCGCAATTCGCCACCCACAACGCCCAGACACTGGCGAGCATCGTCGCGATGGCCGGCCCGGATTTCCGGCTCGGCCAGTACGAGTTCCAGTGCCTGCACGGCATGGGCGAACCGCTCTACGAGGCCGTCATCGCCGGCGCGGTCCTGCAACGGCCCTGCCGCATCTACGCGCCCGTGGGCACCCACGAGACCCTGCTCGCCTACCTGGTCCGGCGCCTCTTGGAGAACGGGGCCAACACCTCCTTCGTCCACCGGGTCGCCGACGAGGCCGTGCCGGTCGCGGACCTGATCGCCGACCCCGTCGCCGTCGTCGAGGCTGAGCCGGATCCCGGCGTGCCCCATCCGAGAATCGCGGCGCCCCGGGACCTCTACGGCCCGGGCCGCGCGAACGCGGCCGGGCTCGACCTCGCCGACGAGGCGGCTCTCGCCAGCCTGTGGGACGGGTTGGCGGCGAGCGGCCGCACCGCGTGGCGGGCGGTGCCGTCGGGCGCGGATGCCGCGGCGGCCGACGAACCCGTGCGCAATCCCGCCGACCGCCGGGACATCGTGGGATACGACCGGCCGGCGACGGCCGGGACCGTGGCGATCGCCGTGGCGCGGGCGGAGGCGAGCGCGGCCGGCTGGGCGGCGACGCCAGCCACAGAGCGCGCCGCCTGCCTGCGGCGGGCCGCCGACGCCCTCGAGGCGCAGATGCCGACGCTGATCGGGCTCGTCGTGCGTGAGGCAGGCAAGACCTGCGCGAGCGCCGTCGCGGAGATCCGCGAGGCGGTCGACTTCCTCCGCTACGACGCCGCCGAGGCCGAGCGGACTCTCGGGAACGCGCACGCGCCGCTCGGCCCGGTCGCCTGCATCGCGCCGTGGAATTTCCCGCTGGCGATCTTCGTCGGTCAGGTCGCGGCCGCCCTGGCGGCGGGCAACACGGTCCTGGCGAAACCCGCCGAGGAGACGCCGCTGATCGCGGCGGCTGCGGTCCGCGCGCTGCACGCGGCCGGGATCCCCGCGGAGGCGCTGCACCTCCTGCCGGGCGACGGCAGGGTCGGCGCCGCCCTGGTCGAGGATCCGCGCGTGCAGGGCGTGATGTTCACCGGATCGACGGCCGTGGCCAAGGGCATCCAGCGCGCTCTGGCGGAGCGGCTGAACCGCTTCGACGAGCCGGTGCCGTTCGTTGCCGAGACCGGCGGCCAGAACGCCCTCGTGGTCGATTCCTCGGCGCTCGCCGAGCAGGTGGTGGCCGACGTGATCGCCTCGGCCTTCGATTCCGCGGGCCAGCGCTGCTCCGCGCTCCGGATCCTGTGCCTGCAGGAGGAGATCGCCGACCTGACGCTGCACATGCTGAAAGGCGCTCTCCGGGAGTTGCGAGTGGGCGATCCGCGGCGCCTCGCCGTCGATGTCGGGCCGGTCATCACCGCCGAGGCCGCCAAAGGGATCATCGGCCACGTGGCGCACATGCGCGCGCGCGGCTTCCCGGTGGCGCAGTTCCCCCTGCCGCCCGAAGCCGACGCCGGGACCTTCGTGCCGCCGACCATGATCGAGATCGGGGCCGTCGCCGATGTCGAGCAGGAGGTGTTCGGGCCGGTGCTGCACGTGCTGCGCTATCGCCGCGACGCCCTCGACGCGCTCCTCGCGGCGATCGACGCGACCGGCTACGGACTTACCTTCGGGCTGCACAGCCGCATCGACGAGACCATCGACCGCGTCCTCGGCCGCGTGCGGGCCGGCAACCGCTACGTGAACCGCAACATCATCGGTGCGGTCGTCGGCGTGCAGCCCTTCGGCGGCTCCGGGCTGTCGGGGACGGGCCCGAAGGCCGGCGGCCCGCTTTCCCTCGGCCGCCTGCTGCGCCGCGCGCCCGCCGCCGCCCGCGACGGGCTGGCCGCCGACGATTCGGGTCTGCGTCCCTTCACGGCGTGGCTGCGCTCGCGGCACCGGCACGACCTCGCGGACAGGCTCGAAGCCGTCCGATATACCGGCCGCGCCGCGATCGCGCTGGCCGGTCCCGTCGGTGAGCGCAACCTGTACGCGCTGCGTCCCCGCGGGCGCGTCGCGGCCGTCGCCGCCACCGAGACGGCGCTCCTGCTCCAGCTCGGCGCGATCCTCGGCACCGGCAACGCGGCGGTCGTCGTCGGGCCGGACGGGCGCGATCCGGCCCTGGGCGATCTGCCGGCGACGTGCGCGGCGCGGGTCGCCCGAGCCCCGGATCTCGGGCGCGCGAGCGATATCGACGGCGTCCTGTTCGCGGGCGACGACGCTGCCCTGAGGGCCGTGAACAGGGCCGTCGCGGCGCGCGACGGCGCGATCCTGCCGATCCAGGCCCGCTGCCCGGAGGCGCTGGCGGCCGGCGACCTCTACGATCCGGCCGGCCTGGTGGAGGAGGTCACCACCACGATCAACACCGCGGCGGCCGGCGGCAATGCCAGCCTGATGAGCGTCGGGTGAGCCCGCAACTGCCCGGTCAGGCCGACCGGCGCAGATTCCAGAACAGCGGCAGCCCGGTCAGCATGCCTTCGAGGTCCCGCCGGTAGGCGGTCGGCTGGAAATACTGGCCGCAGGGCAGGTAGGCGCCGACCTCCAGCGCCCGCGCCTGGATCCGCGCCGCCAGGGCCTTCTGGGCGTCGAGGTCCGGCGCGTCGAACCACGCGCCGCGCAGCTCCTCCAGGGGCGCGTCCGTCAGCCAGCTTGGCACGCCGGCCCGGCCGTTCCCGCGGACGGCCAGGTGGTAGGCCGGCGAGAGGTGGTCCAGCCCGCCGGAGAAGATGCCGAACATCGACCAGCCGCCCTGGTCCAGGGGCTTGGCGTTCAGGATCCGCTGGTTGACCGTGCCCCAGTCGGTGGCGACGACGTCGAGGTTCATCCCGATCTTCCGGCAGGCATCGGCCATCACCTCGCAGATCGCGTTGATCCGCGGCACGTCGGTCCCGGAGAGCAGCACGACGCGCTCGCCCTTGTAGCCCGCCGCCGCCAGAGCCCGTTTCGCGGCGGCGAGGTCGCGGGGGCCGGTCAGCGCCTCCATGCCGGCCGACGACGCCATCGGTCCGCCGGACGTGAAGATGCCGACGGGCCCGCGCCGGATCGCCGGGTCGCTGCCGGCGACGGCGTCCATCATCTCGGTCTGGTCGACGGCCGCGAGGAGCGCCCGGCTGATCGCGGGATTGTCGAAGGGCGGCAGGGTATGGTTGAGGCGGATCTGGCCGATCAGCCCGGCGGTCTCCACCAGATCCACGCGCACGGCGGGCTGGCGGCTCAGGTCCGGCACGAGGTCGACGAGCGGCTGCTCCCACCAGTCGATCTCGCCCGAGCGCAGGGCGCCGGCCGCGGTCGCGCCGTCGGGGATCGTGCGCCACTCGACGCGGTCGAAATGCGCGATCCGCGGTCCGGCCGTGAAGCTCGGCGTGCCGTCGGCGCGCGGTCGATAGGCCTCGAACCGGCGGTAGACGTTGAGCGAACCCGGGACCCGCTCGTCGGCGGCGAAGCGGAACGGGCCGCTGCCGACCATCTCCGGCACCGGCTGCGTCGCGGGTGTCGCGCTCAGGCGCTCCGGCATGATCACCGGGACGTAGGAAGTCGGTTTGGCCAGGGCGTCCGGCAGGAGCGGGAAGGGCCGCTTCAGGCGGAACTGCACGACCGTGTCGGTGGGCGCCGTGAGTTCATCCACGGTCGCGAACAGGGCCCCGCCGTAGGCATCGCGCTGCGCCCAGCGCTTCAGGCTCGCCACGACGTCGCGGCCGAGGACCGGCGTCCCGTCGTGGAAGCGCAGGCCGTCCCGCAGGGTCAGGCGCCACGTGAGGCCGTCGGACGCGACCTCGTGCCCCGCCACCATCTGCGGTTGGGCGCGGTAGGCGGTGTCGAGGCTGTAGAGGGTGTCGAAGATCATCAGCGCGTGGGTGCGCGTGACGTAGTTGGTGGTGATGATCGGGTCGAGAAGCGCCAAGTCCGCGTAGGGCACGAACCGCAGGGTCGTCGCCGAGGCCGCGCGGACCAGTGCCGGCTTGGCGAGGGCGCCGGCCATCAGGGCTCCGGCGCCTGTCAGCAGGGTGCGTCGCTTCATCAATCGATCCCGGTCGCGGCGGCGCCCGATCTGGCCGCAAGCCGGGTTCGCGTGCAAGTGGTGCGCCACTGCCGCGCTTCGGGCGGGATCGGGCAGCCCGCCCGGGCCGGCGTCCGGACGGGTCGGCGTGATCGCGCCGCGCGGTCCCTCAGGCGGCGCGCGACCAGCGGATGTCGCCGAGGCTCTCGCGGAAGGCGAAGCGGGCGAGGTGGTCGGCCACGACGTTCTCCAGCCGGGTAAGGTTGACCGGGTCGGAGCTGTCGATGCGCATCACCAGGGCGTCGGGCTCGGCATCGAAGGTGCAGACGCGGTCCTCGCCGAAGGGCACGGTGCCGTGAACGGGGGTCGCCTCGACCTTGAACTTGTGGCTCCAGTGCCGGCAGAGCTGCTGCAGGTAGCGGCTCGCCTCGGTGGTCTGCACGCGGGCCTGAGAGGTGGGCATTCCGTCGGTCTCCAGATGGGTATGAAAACAGCCTGTCGGTGACGGTTCGTCGTTCGATCTCGCATGTGCGAGATAGGGAGGCCTCAGAGCAATTGCCATGCCTGGCGCCGACGGATCCGTCTCCGCCGTCTGTGATGAAGGTCTGTCCGAAGCGTTAGCAGCGGCTTAACGCGACGGGCCGCCCGGCCGGTTGGCGGCGCGGCGTGGCCGTCCTGCACCCGCCTGCGCGCCGAATTATGGCGCGATGCACAAATTTCCTCAGCCCGTCGGCGCGGCGCGGTCGGTCCGCACGAGGACCTTGCCGGGGTTGAGCAGGTCTTCCGGATCCAGGGCGGCCTTGAGGCGCCGCATCAGGTCGAGCCCGACCGGGTCGCCGTAGCGCGCGAGTTCCTCGCGCTTGATCAGCCCGACGCCGTGCTCGGCCGCGATGGAGCCGCCGAGCGCGTGCACGAGGTCGTGAACGATCCGGTTGAACCGGCCCCACGCGGCGAGGAACTCCGCGGGCTCCATGCCGAGCGGTTGCGACAGGTTGAAGTGGATGTTGCCGTCGCCGAAATGGCCGAAGCCGCAAGGCCTCAGGCCCGGCATCTCGGCGAGGCAGGCCGCGCCCGCCCGCTCCAGGAACTCGGGCAGGCGGGAGAGCGGCACCGAGACGTCGTGCTTGATCGAGGCGCCCTCGCGGGTCTGCGCCTCGGGAACGCCTTCGCGCAGGCGCCAGAGCGCGGCGTTCTGGGCCCCGCTGGTCGCGATCGTGGCGTCGGCGATCAGCCCGTCCTCCAGGGCCTGCCCGAGGGCCGACTCGAGTTCGGCCCCCGTGTCGGCATCGGGGCGGGCGGACGCGATCTCGATCAGGGCGTAGGCGCCGTGCGCGCCGTCGAGGGGCCGAACCGTGCCTGGCACGTGGCGCAGCACGATCTCCAGGGCGAAGGGCGGCAGGTACTCGAACGCCGTGAGGTCGCGGTCCATCCGCGTCCGCAGGAAGACGAACAGGTCCAGGGCCGCCCTGGCCGAGGCGAGCCCCACGAAGGCGACGCTCGTCGAGCGCGGCCGCGGGAACAGCTTCAGAACCGCCGCCGTGACGACGCCCAGCGTGCCTTCCGACCCGATGAAGAGCTGCTTCAGGTCGTAGCCGGCATTGTCCTTGCGCAGGGCCTTGAGCCCGTTCCAGACGCGCCCGTCGGCGAGGACGACCTCGAGCCCGAGGACGAGGTCGCGGGCGTTCCCGTAGGCGAGGACCGCGATGCCGCCGGCATTGGTGCTGACGCCGCCGCCGATCCGGGCGGATCCGCGCGACGCGTAGGAGAGCGGGAACAGCATGCCGGCGGCCTCGGCCGCCTCCTGCACGTCCTGCAGGATCATCCCGGCCTCCACCGTGATGGTGGCGTCCACGGGATCCACCGCGCGCAGGCGGTTCACGCGCTCCAGAGACAAAACGACGCCGCCGCGCGGCACGCCGGCGCCGGTGAGGCCGGTGTTGCCGCCGAGCGGCACCACGGCGACGCCGGCCTGCGTGCAGGCGCGGACCGCGAAGGCGACCTCCTCCGTGCTTCCCGGCCGCAGCACGGCCAGGGCCGACCCGGTGAACAGGCGTCGGCTCTCCGTCAGGTAGGGCGCCAGGCCGTCCGGGTCCGTCAGCACGTGCCGCGCGCCGAGCCCGTCCCGGAGGGCGGTCAGCAGGGTGTCGAGGTCGGCTGTCGGCGTCATCGCGTGGATTCTGTAGGCCAGAGGAGGCCGTACGCAAGCGCCGGTATGGCGCGCGCCGATGCGAACCTTACAACGGTGATGTCGGGCCCGTGCGTCGTCGCGCCGGGCCACCCGGACGATCCACCGCAGAGGCAGAGATGCTCTCCGTCATCCAGAACCCGCCCCGCATCGCGCTCCCCATCGTCGGCAGCAGCGACTTCTTCCCCGTGCGCCGCGTCTACTGCGTCGGCCGCAACTACGCCGCCCATGCCCGTGAGATGGGTGCGGACCCGGACCGTGAGCCGCCGTTCTTCTTCATGAAGCCTGCCGACGCCCTGCAGATCGTCGGCCCGGAACCCACGGCCCACGCCTACCCGCCGAAGACCGCCAACTACCATTTCGAGGTGGAGATGGTGGCGGCCCTCGCCAGCGGCGGCAGCGACATTCCGGCCGAGACCGCGCTGGAGCACGTCTACGGCTACGCCATCGGCCTCGACATGACCCGGCGCGACGTCCAGGACGAGGCCAAGAAGATGTCCCGGCCCTGGGACACCGCCAAGGCCGCCGACGGTTCGGGCCCGGTCGGCGCCCTCCACCCGGTCTCCGTCATCGGCCACCCGGCGAAGGGCGCGATCACCCTGTCGGTCGACGGCGAGATCCGCCAGAAGGGCGACCTCGCCGACATGATCTGGTCCGTCGCCGAGCAGATCGCCTACCTTTCGGGCTACTTCGTCCTGCAGCCCGGCGACCTGATCTTCACCGGCACGCCCTCCGGCGTCGGTCCGGTCCAGCGCGGCCAGCGCATGGTCGCGGCGATCGACGGTCTCGGCGCCATCACCCTCGACGTCGTGTGAGCCGCGCAGCCGCATGATCCTCGATCGGCCGGTCCTGCGGCGCCTGTTTCACCTCGGGGCGCTCGCGTCCCGGGGCATGACCCTCGGCGTGCGCGGCGTCGCACTCGACGGGGCGGGGCGGGTGGCCCTGGTGCGCCACACCTACGTGAGTGGCTGGCACCTTCCTGGCGGCGGCGTCGAGCGCGGCGAGACCGCGCGCGACGCGATGGTGCGGGAGTTCCGCGAGGAGGCGGAGATCGTCCCCGAGGGAGAGCCGCGCCTGCATGGCCTCTATCGGAACGTCGCCGCCGCTCCCCGGGACCACGTCGCCCTGTTCGTCCTGCCGGCCTTCACGGTCCTGTGTCCCAAGGCGCCGGATCGGGAGATCGCCGAGTGCGCCTTTTTCCCGGTGGACGCGCTCCCCGAGGGCACAACGCGGGGGACCCGCGCCCGTCTCCGAGAGCTCCGCGAGAGCCTCCCGCCGGAGCCGAATTGGTAAATCGTCACGGTTCGCGAAAAGGGCGCTTGCGTCGCCCGGCGGAATGGTGTTTAGAGAGCCGCGCCGGGGGCCGCCGGCACGAAAGTCCGGGCGGCGCGGCACAGTGAGCGGGTGTAGCTCAGGGGTAGAGCACAACCTTGCCAAGGTTGGGGTCGAGGGTTCGAATCCCTTCGCCCGCTCCAGTTTTCCCAACCATACGAACGACGTACAAGGCCGCAGCTCTGCGGCCTTTGTCGTTTCCGGCCGCCTTCGCGGTGCGCTCCAGGCGCGTCGGAGAGGGCACGCGGCTCGTCCCGCTCCGAGCGGGGCGATAGCCCGAGCGGTCGGTCGTCGGAACCGACTGTCATCCTGCCGGGCTGTCATCGGCAAGCCCGGACCGCCGCGCCGCGACCTCGGGGCGGCGATAGCCCATGGCAGAGCGATCATGAGATTCCGACTTACCGCGGCCACGCTCGCCCGATGAAGCACACGCCCCTCACGGCCGCCTCTCTCCGGGAGCACCCGCTGCCGCTCCCGCAAGCGGGGAGCAAGGACGCGCGCGGCAGGGCGCTCGTGGTTGCCGGCTCGGCCTCGGTCCCGGGGGCGGCCCTGCTGGCCGCCGTCGCCGCCCTGCGCGCGGGCGCCGGGAGGCTGAGGATCGCGACCGTCGCGAGCGCGGCCGCCGGCATGGGACTGATGGTGCCCGAAGCCATGGTCGTCGGATTGCCGGAGACCGCGGATGGCGCCGTCGATGTCGCGCAGGCTGCGACCAGCCTGCGGACGCTGGCGGACGGATGCGACGCCGTCCTGATCGGGCCCGGAATGCTCGGCGAGGCGCCGACCGCGGCACTCGCGGTCGAGCTGCTCGGCGCCGACGCGTCCTTCATCCTCGACGCCACCGCACTGTCCGAGCTCCGCGCCCGTGCGGGGGCCGTCAGGGCCCGCGCCGGGCGGGCGGTGGTCACGCCCCATGCCGGCGAGATGGCGCGGCTCCTGGACCGCCGCCGCGAGGCGGTGGAGGCGGATCCGCTCGAGGCGGCGCGCGCGGCAGCCGAGCTTCTGGGATCGGTCGTGGTGATGAAGGGGGCGTCGACGTGGATCGTGGAGCCGCAGGGCGGGCGCTGGCTCTATGCCGGCGGTGGCATCGGCCTCGCGACGTCGGGCTCGGGCGACGTTCTGGCCGGCCTCATCGTCGGGCTCCTCGCGCGCGGCCTGCCGCCGATCTCGGCCGCTCTCTGGGGCGTGTTCCTGCACGGCGAAGCCGGCCGGCGCCTCGCCGGGGCGATCGGCCCGGTCGGCTTCCTTGCCCGGGAACTGTCGGGCGTCGTGCCGGAACTGATGCGAGAGACGATGGGCTAGGGCGCCGACTGCGGGGCGATCCGGATGTGGCGCGGTTCCACGGGCGCTGCGGACCGCCGCACGCTCGGAACAGCGCGTCCCGCCGCCGCCTTGCCCTTGGACAGTGAACGCGCGGACGGGCGACATGCAGGGCTACGCGACCTCTTTCGGCATCGGGTTCGTCGCGGGGATGCGGAGCCTGTCGGCCTGTGCCGCCCTGACCTGGGCCGCCTCTGGAGGACGGACGCGCCGCGCGCCGATCCCGGCCGGTGTCGCCGCGCGCGGGGTGGCGACGGCGGCCGCCCTGGCGGAGATGGCCGGCGACAAGATGCCGTTCGCGCCCGACCGCCGCATCCCTCCCTCCTTCGCGTTCCGACTGGCCATCGGTGCGGTCGGCGGATGGGCCCTGGCCGGGCAACGCACCTCACCCGAATTTGGGGCCCTGGCCGGCGCGGCCGGCGCGGTCGCGGGCACGCTGATCGGCCGGTCGGCACGGGGTGGCGATTCTCGTACCGCGTCCGGCCGGAGCCGCGGCTTGGCCGAGGACGCGGCCGCCGTCGTTCTCGCGGCGCTGGTGATCGCGTCGGCGGAAGGCCCGCCCCGCGCGCCGCGGGAATCGCGGGCCCGCGGCACCCGGACCTGACGCGCCCGCACGAGAGCCTGTCAGGCCGCGTCTCAAGCGGCGCTCGGCGCTTCCTGCATCGCGGCGAGGGGGGCTTCGAGCCGGCAGATCAGGCCGGTCGGGGCGAAGGTGAGCCTGACCTCGCAGCCGACTTCGACGGAGAAGCTGCGCTCGATCAGCCGCGAGCCGAAGCCGCGCCGCACGGGGGGCGCGAGGATCGGCGGTCCACCCGTCTCCGACCATGTCAGGCAGAAGCGCGGCTCGGCGGCCTCGCGTACCACGTGCCAGCGGAGATCGACGCCGCCCTCCGCGGTCGAGAGCGCCCCGTACTTGGCCGCGTTGGTGGCGAGTTCGTGCAGCGCCAGCGCCAGGGCGAGCGCCGGCTTGGCGGCGAGGAGCACGCCGGGCCCGCTCACGCGGATGCGCGTCCCGGCGCCGCCCTGATGCACCGCGAGAGCGCCGTCCACCACGTCGGCGATGGGTGCCTCGGTCCAGCTCGCCCGGGTCAGGATGTCGTGCGCGCGGCCCAGCAGGATCAGGCGCGCCGAGAAGGCGTCCCGGGCCGCGTCCAGGTCGGCGGCGTTGCGGAACGTCTGGTTGGCGATGGCCTGGACCATCGCCAGCGTGTTCTTGACCCGGTGCTGCAACTCACCGGTGAGAAGGCGCTGATGCTCCTCGGCGCGCTTGCGCTCAGTGATGTCGAGCATGGCACCGATCATCCGCACGGCCTGCCCGGCCGCGTCGCGCAGCACGTAGCCGCGGTCGAGGACGTAGGCGTAGTCGCCATCCGCTTTCCGGAAGCGGTACTCCTCGGACCAGTGCTCGATGCTGTCGTCGATCACGGCGTAGATGCCGGCCGTCACGCGCGCCCGGTCTTCGGGGTGGATCTGCGCCTTCCACCACGACCCGCTCGCGCCCACCGCGTCGGCCGCGTAGCCGAACAGGGTCTGCACGGCCTCGTTCCAGAGGATGTGGTCGCTCGCCAGATCCCAGTCCCAGATCGCGTCGTTGGTCGCACGGGCCGCGAGCCGATAGCGCTCCTCCGCCTCGCGGGTCGCATTCTCGGCGCGCCGGCTCGCGGTGACGTCGCGCGTGGTGCCGATGAATCGCACCGTCCGCCCGTCCGCCGCGAAGGCTTGACCCTTAGCGGCGACCCAGCGCTCGACCCCGTCCTGCAATCCGACAACGCGGAAGGCGATGTCGTAGGTGCCGGGACCGGTCGGGTCGATGGCGCGCTGGACCGCCGCGTCGACCCAGGCGCGGTCATCCGGGTGAAGCCCGGCCAGGAAGACGTCGTAGCTCACGGGCGCGTCGGGCGGCAGGCCGAACAGGGCGCGGGTGCGCGCGTCCCAGGTCAACACGTCGGCGACGAGATCGTAGTCGAAGATCCCGGTGGCGGTCGCCTCGACGGCCAAGGCCAGCTGCTCCCTGGCCTCACGCAACTCCAGTTCGGCGCGGCGCCGGTCATGGATGTCACTGTTGCTGCCGAGCCAGCCCACGACCGCGCCGCTCGCGTCCTTCAGGGGCTCGGCCCGAATGAGGAACCAGCGGTAGGTGCCGTCGTGGCGGCGCAGGCGGGCCTCGGTGTCGTACATGACCTCCCGGCTCCGCGCCGTCTCCCACGCCTGCAGCAGGCCCGAGAGGTCGTCCGGATGGACCGGCCGGTCCCAGCCCATCGGCAGCGCCTGCTCGGGCGTCTGGCCGGTGTAGGCGTACCACCGGTCGTTGAGGTAGTTGAGGCTGCCGTCCGGATTGCCGAACCAGATTATCGCCGGGGCCAGCTCGGTCAGGACCTGGAAGCGCTCCTCGGCCAACTTGCGCTCGTGGATATCGATGGTCGTGCCGATCCAGCTGCGCCGCTCGCCGTCCCCGTCGCGGACGGGGTGGGCGCGGGAGAGGAACCAGCGGTACTGCCCGTCCGCGCGCCGCAGGGGGAACTCCACCTCGTAGAGACGCCCCGCGCCGGCCGCCGCGAGCCACGCCGCACGCGTCGCCTCCCGGTGATCGGGATGGATGACGCTCATCCAGCTCTGCTCGCCGGTCGCGCCGGCGGGTAGGCCCGTGTAATCGTACCAGTAGGCGTTGCAGTAGGTGACGCTGCCCTCCGCGTCGGCGAACCAGACGATCTGCGGGCTGACCTCGACGAGCGAGCGGTAGCGCAGCTCGCTGGCCTCCAAGGCGGCGTCGGCCGCGCGCTGCTCGGTGCGGTCACGCAGGATCTTGACGAACCCCACGAGGGCGCCGTCCTCGGATCTCAGCGGCATGATCTCGCCGCTGGCCCAGAAGCGGCTGCCGTCCTTGCGCAGATGCCAGCGCTCGTCCGGCGCGCTGCCCGACTCGAGGGATTGCCTCATCTCACGCGTCGGCCGCTCGGCGGCGCGATCCTCGTGGGTGAAGATCACCCCGATCGTGCCACCCAGCATCTCGGCTTCCGACCAGCCCAGGATGCGCTCGGCACCGGCGTTCCAGCGGGTGACGCGTCCCTCGGGATCCATCGCCACGATGGCATAGTCGGTGGCGCTGTCGAGGATGCGCGCGTGCAGCAGGCGCTGCTCGGCCTGCTCGCGCAGGGAGCGGCGCAGCTCCATCTGCGCCATCGTCTGGCGGGCGAGCCGGAGCAGGCCCGCGCGCTGCCGGTCGCTGAGCTGATGGGGCTTGGTGTCGAGGACGCAGACGGTGCCGATTGGATGACCGTCGGCGGTCTTCAGCAGCGCCCCGGCGTAGAAGCGCAGCCCCGGCTCCCCCGTGACGAGCGGATTGCCCTGGAAGCGCGGGTCCCGCGTCGCGTCGGGTACGTGGAGGAAATCCTGCTGCAGGATAGCCTGGCGACAGAACGAAGTTTCGATTGGCGTCTGCCGTATGCCCAGTCCGACTTCGGCCTTGAAGAATTGCCGCCCGTCCCCGACCAGGTTGACCACCGCGATGGGAGTCCCGCACAGCTCGGCGGCCGCCTCGGCAATCTCGTCGAAATCCTGCTCACGCGGCGTGTCGACCAGGCAGTAACGGTCGAGGGCGCGCAGGCGCGCCGCTTCGTCCTCGCGTATGCGGGAGAGGTCCATCGGAATGGTAGTTTCGCGCGGTCCGGGTGGTTCCGTGAGAGGGGTTCTCGGGCGGCGAAAGTATGGCCGCCGGCAATAAACATCGGGCCGGCGGCATTTCCCCGCGGGATCCCGCGCCGACACGACGGGTTCGGATCGCCATATACGGCGCGGCAGCGATCGCCCGCGCGGGATCCGAATCTGGGAACATCGCGCGTCGACAACGATCATCGTCGGCGACCTCGGGACGACAGGTGACACGGACGGCATGACCGGCAGAACCTCATCTCGCGCCGAGTACCGGGCCACGCGGCAGCCTCCGATCGGGGCGGGCGCCCGCTCGACCGGGCGGAGCGCGCGCGGTCACCGAGACGTCCCGCCGGCGGCACGGTTCCGTCGTGGCTGATCCGTTCAGGTTCCTGCCGCCCGGCGGTCTGACGGGGGTGGAGATCCGCGCCCGTGACTGGGCGGAGACGCCGCTCGGGCCGCCCGACGGGTGGCCGTCGGCCCTGCGCAGCGCGCTCGGACTGATGTTGTCCTGCCCCACCGCGATGTTCCTGGCCTGGGGACCGGACCTGCTCTGCTTCTACAACGACGCCTACCGGCCGGTCCTCGGCTACCGCCTCGCCACGGCCCTCGGTCGTCCCTTCCGCGAGGTCTGGGCCAGCATCTGGGACGAGATCGCACCCCTGGTGTCTGCGACCCTCGCGGGCGAGAGCCAGACCCTGACCGACGTCATGCTCGACCTGTCGCGGGACGGCCGGTCCGAGCAGGGCTGGTGGTCCTTCACCTACTCGCCGGTGCTGGACGATGCCGGAGCGATCAGCGGCCTGTTCTGCGTCACCGCCGAGACAACGGCGCGCGTCCTCGGCGAGGCGCGGCTGCGCGAGAGCGAGGATCACTTCCGCCACACGGTCGAACTCAACCCGCAGGTGCCGTGGACCTGCGACCCGCAGGGCAACATCACCTCCTACTCCAAGCGCTGGCTCGACCTGACGGGACAGGCGCCCGGCGAGCCGGACGGCACGGGCTGGACCAGGGCGCTGCACCCGGATGATCTGCCGTGGACCATCACGGTGTTCACGCAATGCCTCGCTTCGGGCGACACGGTCGATGTCGATTACCGCATCCGCGTCGCGCGGACCGGGACTTACCGGTGGATGCGCGCCCGCGCGCAGCCGCGCCGGGCCGAGGACGGTGCCATCGTCCGCTGGTACGGCGTGGTCGAGGACATCCACGACCGCAAGCTCGCCGAGGACCGGCTGCGCGAGATGAACGCCACCCTGGAGCGGCGCGTCGCGGAGGCCCTCGCTCAGCGCAAGCTCTGGGCGGACGTGTTCGAGACCACCGACGCGCTCGTGGGCGCGCTGGATACCGAGTACCGGTTCCTCGCCGTGAACGCGGCTTACGCTGACGCGTTCGAGGCGATTTACGGCCTGCGCCCGGCCGTGGGGGCCAATCTGCTGGATCTGCTGTCCGGCTATCCCGAGCAGCGGGCCGCCGCGCAGGCGGTCTGGTCACGCGCCCTCGCGGGCGAGGAGTTCACCGTCGCGGAGGCCTTCGGCGATCCCGGCCTCAAGCGGCCCTCTTACGAGCTGAAGTTCACGACGCTGCGCGACGCGCGCGGTCGACGGATCGGCGCCTTCCAGTACGCCCAGGACATCACCGAGCGCCTGCGCCACCAGGAGCAGCTCGCGCGCGCCGAGGAGGCGCTGCGCCACGCGCAGCGGATGGAGGCGGTGGGCCAGCTCACCGGCGGCGTCGCGCACGACTTCAACAACCTGCTGACCATCATCCGCTCGTCCGTCGAGTTCCTGCGCCGGCCGAATCTCGCCGAGGAGCGCCGCACCCGTTACCTGGAGGCGGTCTCCGACACGGTCGACCGCGCCGCGCGGCTGACGAACCAGCTCCTGGCCTTCGCCCGTCGCCAGCCGCTCGCGCCCGAAGTCTTCGATGTCGGGGCGCGGCTGGGCGAGATGGCCGACATGCTGAACGCCGTGACGGGCGGGCGCGTCCGGATCGTGACGGAGATCTCCGACGCGCGCTGCCACGTGCGGGCCGACCCGAGCCAGTTCGAGACGGCTTTGGTCAACCTCGCAATGAATGCCCGCGACGCCATGGAGGGCGAGGGCACGCTGACGCTCAGGCTCACCTGCGGCGCCGCCCTGCCGCCGATCCGCGGCCATGCCGGCGCACCCGGACCGTTCGCCGCCGTCGCGGTGACGGACGAGGGGCCTGGCGTGGCGCCGGATCTGCTGGGACGGATCTTCGAGCCCTTCTTCACCACCAAGGCCGTCGGCAAGGGCACGGGGCTCGGCCTCTCACAGGTGATCGGCTTCACCAAGCAGTCGGGCGGCGACGTCGAGGTCGTGAGCCATGTCGGTCGCGGGGCGACCTTCACCCTCTACTTGCCGGAGGTCGACCCGCCGCCCGCGGCGGCGGACGACGGGGCCGTCATGGACGCGCCGGCAGGCGAGGACCGCGCGCTCTGCGTGCTGGTCGTGGAGGACAATCTCGAGGTCGGGCGCTTCTGCACGCAGATCCTGGAAGATCTCGGCCACGCGACCGTCTGGGCCCACAACGCCGAAGCCGCGCTCGCCGAGATGGAGAAGGTGCCGTTCCGGTTCGACGCCGTCTTCTCGGACGTGGTGATGCCCGGGATGGGCGGCGTCGAGCTCGCGCGCCGGCTGCGCGCCGACCACCCCGCGCTGCCGGTCATTCTGACCACCGGCTACAGCGACGCGCTCGCGCGGGACGACGCGCACGGATTCGAGCTCGTGCGCAAACCTTACTCGGCCGAGCAGGTCGCGCGGGCGCTGCGCGACGTCCTGGCCCGGCACCGTCCAGGGTCGATCGACCGGTCCGGGGTGCAAGATCGCGCCGGGTAAGCGCGTCTCAAACGTCCTCCCCCTTCGCGAAGGCCCGCAGCGAGACGCGCGCGACTTCCCGCAGCGCCTCGCGGTCGGCGCCCGAGGAGGCCAGCACGCCCATGCCGGAGGCGACGGTCGACAGGAACCGTGCGAGGGCGACCGGATCGGCGTCCGCCGGGAGGTCACCGTCCTCCCGGGCCCGGACGAAGCGCTCGCGAAGTTCCATCTCGCTCTGCGCCCGCCGGGCTGCCAGCTCGAACGGGATGTTCTCCGAACCCGCCCCGCAGGCGAGCCCGCCCTGGACCAGGAGGCAGCCGGGCGGGTTCGCCGGATCGGTGTGGCTCTCGGCGATGCTGCTCAGGAAGCGCTCGGCCACGTCGTGCGCGGTCTCGCCCGCCAGGACGAAGCGCATGTGCTCGGAACGACGCTGCGCGTATCGGTCGAGGGCGGCCTTGAGCAGCCCCTCCTTGCTGCCGAAGGCCGCGTAGAGACTCGGAGGCTTGATGCCCATCGCCTTCGTCAGCATTGCGAGGCTCGCGCCGTCGTAGCCGTGGCGCCAGAACACCTCCATCGCCTCGTCGAGGGCCTTGTCCGTGTCGAAGGACCGGGGGCGCCCCATCACCATTGCCTCTGGACTCCAACTTTTATATCGAGTGGTAGATAAGTCACTTGACGCCCCGCGTCCATGCCGACATGTGTAGCGACCTGTACAGATGTCGGAGTCGCTCGTGGAACCTCAGCGTCATCCCTCTCGCGGTCCTCTCCCCGTCCGGCGCTTCGCCGCCGGCGGTCTCGCCATCGCACTTCTGGCGGGCGCTGCCTACGCTCTCGTACCGGGGACGCTGATCCGAGGAACCGCGGCCATCGCCGCGACGCCACCGGCCGAGGTGGCGATGCCGGCCGCGGTCGCGACCGTCGAGCCGCGCGACGTCATCCTCTGGGACGAGTTCTCGGGGCGCCTGGAAGCGGTCGAACGCATCGACGTGCGCGCCCGGGTCGGCGGTGCGATCCTGGCCACGCATTTCGCCGAAGGCGAGCTGGTCAAGGCCGGGGACCTGCTGGTGACCATCGACCCCGCGCCCTACGCGGCCGAGGTCCAGAGGCTCGAGGCCCAGGTCGCGGGCGCCGAGGCGCGCGTCGGCCTGACGGCGAGCGACCTCGAGCGTGGGCAGAAGCTGTCGGATCAGCACATCGTTACGGCACGCGACCTCGACGTCCGGGCCAACGCGTTCAAGGAGGCTCGGGCGAGCCTCGACGCGGCGAAGGCGGCGCTGGAGGCCGCGCGCCTCAACCTCGGCTACACGCAGGTGCGGGCTGCGGTGAGCGGCCGCGTCGGCCGCCGCGAGATCACGCCGGGCAACCTCGTGGCGACGGGCGCGGCGGCCGCCGTGCTGACCACGCTGGTCTCGGTCGATCCCGTCTACGCCAGCTTCGACGCCGACGAGGGCGTGGTCCTGAAGGCGCTGGCCTCGGTCGCCGAGCCGGGCGGCCGGCGCGGCAAGCTCGGCCTCATCCCCGTCGAGATGGCGACCGCCGACGGCGCGCGCGCCAGCGGGCATCTCCAGTTCATCGACAACAAGGTCGATGCGCGCAGCGGCACGGTCCGCGTGCGCGCGACCTTCTCCAACGGTGACGGCCGCCTGATCCCGGGCCAGTTCGCGCGGATGCGCCTCGGTCAGGCCGCTCCGGAACGCCTCGTCCTCGTCGACGAACGGGCCGTCGGCACCGATCAGGACAAGAAGTTCGTGCTCGCGGTAGGGGCGGACAACCGGGCCGAGTTCCGCGCCGTGACCCTCGGTCGAGCCGTCGACGGACTCCGCGTGGTCACCTCCGGCCTGTCGGGCGGCGAGCGCATCGTGGTCAACGGCCTGCAGCGCGTCCGTCCCGGGACACTCCTGAGCCCCGAGCCCGTGGCGATGGGAGCGCGGCCGCAGGACAGCGGGTCCGGACCGCGCAAGCTCGCCCAGCGCTGACGGAAGCCGCTCGGGCGCGCCTCCCTTCCCCCGAGTCAGATCACCGACGCGACGATGACGGCGGCCGCCTACGGCCGCCGGGACGCCCCTGCCTCGCGCCCTCGGAGGGCGGCATGAATCTCTCCAAGTTCTTCATCGACCGCCCGATCTTCGCGGGCGTGCTCTCGATGCTCATCTTCATCGGCGGCCTGCTCTCGCTCTTCGCGATGCCGATCTCCGAGTACCCGGACGTGGTCCCGCCCTCCGTGGTCGTCCGCGCCACCTTCCCGGGCGCCAATCCCAAGGTGATCGTCGAGACCGTGGCGACGCCGATCGAGGAGCAGATCAACGGCGTCGAGGGCATGCTCTACATGTCGAGCCAGGCCACGACCGACGGCATCATGACCCTGACCGTCACCTTCCGGCTGGGCACCGATCCCGACAAGGCGCAGCAGCTCGTCCAGAACCGCGTCTCGCAGGCCGAGCCGCGCCTGCCGGCCGTGGTGCGCCAGCTGGGCATCGTCACGGTGAAGAGCTCCCCCGACCTAACGATGGTCGTGCATCTCGTGTCGCCGAACGGGCGCTACGACATGACCTACCTGCGCAACTACGCGGTGCTGAACATCAAGGACCGCCTGGCCCGGCTCGACGGCGTCGGCCAGGTCCAGCTCTTCGGCTCCGGCGACTACGCGATGCGGATCTGGCTCGACCCGCAGAAGGTGGCCGAGCACGGCCTGTCCGCGGGCGACGTCGTGCGCGAGATCCAGGCCCAGAACGTGGAGGCCGCGGCCGGCGTGATCGGCGCGTCGCCGGCCGTCCCGGGCCTCGACCTGCAGCTCTCGCTCAACGCCGAGGGACGCCTGAGCAGCGAGGAGCAGTTCGGCGACATCGTGGTCAAGACCGGCACCGACGGCGCGATCACCCGCCTGCGCGACGTCGCGCGGATCGAGCTCGGCGCCTCCGACTACGCCCTGCGCTCGCTCCTCGACAACAAGTCGGCGGTGGCGATCCCGATCTCCCAATCGCCGGGCTCGAACGCGATCCAGATCTCGGACGAGGTCCGCCGCACCATGGCGGAGATCAAGCGGACCATGCCGGAGGGCGTCGATTACCAGATCGTCTACGACCCGACGCAGTTCGTGCGCGCCTCCATCGAGGCCGTGATCCACACGCTGCTGGAGGCCATCGCCCTCGTCGTGCTGGTGGTGATCCTGTTCCTGCAGACGTGGCGGGCGTCGATCATCCCGCTGCTCGCCGTGCCGGTCTCCATTGTCGGCACCTTCGCGGTGATGCACGTCTTCGGATTCTCGATCAACGCGCTGAGCCTGTTCGGCCTGGTGCTCGCCATCGGCATCGTCGTCGACGACGCGATCGTGGTGGTCGAGAACGTCGAGCGCAATATCGAGAGCGGCCTGTCCCCGCGGGAGGCCAGCTACCAGGCCATGCGCGAGGTCTCGGGCCCGATCATCGCCATCGCCCTCGTGCTCGTCGCTGTCTTCGTGCCGCTGGCCTTCATCAGCGGGCTGACCGGCCAGTTCTACAAGCAGTTCGCCCTGACCATCGCGATCTCGACGGTGATCTCGGCGATCAACTCGCTGACCCTCTCGCCGGCGCTGTCGGCGCTGCTGCTGAAGGACCACCACGCGCCGAAGGATCGCCTGACCCGCGTCCTCGACCGGCTCCTCGGGTAGTTCTTCCGCCGGTTCAACCGCGCCTTCGGGCGGGCCTCGGACGGCTACGGCCGCGGCGTCGGCTTCGCGGTGTCGCGCAAGACCGTGATGATGGTCCTCTACGTCCTGCTGGTCGGACTGACCGGCGGCCTGTTCCGCCAGATCCCGGGCGGCTTCGTGCCCGGGCAGGACAAGCAGTACCTCGTGGGTTTCGCGCAGCTGCCCGACGGCGCGACCCTCGACCGGACGGAGGAGGTCATCCGCCGCATGAGCGAGATCGCCCTCAAGGAGCCCGGCGTCGAGAGCGCCGTCGCCTTCCCGGGCCTCTCGATCAACGGCTTCACCAACAGTTCCAACTCGGGGATCGTGTTCTCGACGCTGAAGCCGTTCGACGAGCGCAAGGACCCGTCCCTCAACGGGGCGGCGATCGCGCAGTCGCTGAACAAGAAGTATGCCGCGATCCCCGAGGCCTTCATCGCGATGTTCCCGCCGCCGCCGGTCAACGGCCTCGGGACGATCGGCGGCTTCAAGCTGCAGATCGAGGACCGCGCCGGCCTCGGCTACGAGGCGCTGAACGACGCCACCAAGGCGTTCATGGCCAAGGCCGCCCAGGCACCGGAACTCGTCGGTCTGTTCTCGAGCTTCCAGATGAACGTGCCGCAGCTCTTCGCCGACATCGACCGGACGAAGGCACGTCAGCTCAACATCCCGGTGACGGACGTCTTCGACACGCTGCAGATCTATCTCGGCTCGCTCTACGTGAACGACTTCAACAAGTTCGGCCGCACCTACTCGGTGCGCGTCCAGGCCGACGCCCCGTTCCGGGCCCGATCTGACGACGTCGGCCTCCTGAAGGTCCGGGCCGGTTCGGGCGAGATGGTGCCGCTCTCCGCCCTGCTGCGCGTCCGCCAGAGCGCCGGACCGGAGCGGGCCATGCGCTACAACGGCTTCCTGTCCGCCGACATCAACGCCGGCGCGGCGCCCGGATACTCGTCGGGCCAGGCCCAGGCGGCTGCGACGCGGATCGCGGCCGAGACGCTGCCGCGGGGCTTCGCCTTCGAGTGGACGGATCTCACGTACCAGGAGTTCATCGCGGGCAATTCCGGGATCTGGGTCTTCCCGCTGGCGCTGCTCCTGGTCTTCCTCGTGCTCGCCGCGCAGTACGAGAGCCTCGCCCTGCCGCTCGCCATCCTGCTGATCGTGCCGATGGGCCTGCTCGCCGCCATGTTCGGCGTGTGGCTGTCGGCGGGCGACAACAACGTGTTCACGCAGATCGGCCTGATCGTGCTCGTCGGGCTCTCGGCCAAGAACGCCATCCTGATCGTGGAATTCGCGCGCGAGCTCGAGTTCGCCGGGCGGACCCCGCTCCAGGCGGCGATCGAGGCGAGCCGCCTCCGGCTGCGGCCGATCCTCATGACGTCGATGGCCTTCATCATGGGCGTGCTGCCGCTGGTCACCGCGACCGGCGCCGGATCGGAGATGCGCCGCGCGATGGGCGTCGCGGTGTTCTCCGGCATGATCGGCGTGACCGCCTTCGGGCTGTTCCTGACGCCGGTCTTCTACGTGCTGCTGCGTCGTCTGAGCGGCAACAGGCCGCTCAAGCACCACGGCACTCCCGCAGGGACGACCGCGCCGGTCCCGGCGGCTCCCGATCACGGCCTTCCGTCAGGCGCGCCGCTGCCACAGGCCTGACAGGGCCCGCCACGCCGGCGCCAGCACGAAGGTCGTCAGCGGGATCAGGGCTCCGCCGACGACCAGCCCGATCACGCCCGACACCGTCGCGGTGACGAGCCACGCGACGAGGCCCGCGGCGAACGGCACGCGCGCCGCAGCGGCCTCCGCCATCGCGTGGGCGGCGTGGGCCGGCGCCGACAGGCCGTAGGCCTCGAGCCCGTGCATGAGGATCCCGCCGCCGACCCAGATCATCGCCGCCGTCCCGATGATCGCCAGGATCGTGAGCAGGATCGGCATGCCCCTGACCACGCCGCGGCCGAGCCCGCGGATGAGATTTCCGACCGGCGGGCCGGCGGTGCTGCGGGCGAGGGCGAGACCGGCATCGTCGGCCTTCACGATCAGCGCGACCACACCGTAGACGCCCGCGGTGATGCCGACGGCGACGATGGCCAGCACCGCCGCGCGCATCCAGAAGCTGCCCTCCGGCAGCGCCGCGAGGGTGATGGCCATGATCTCGGCCGAGAGGATGAAGTCGGTCTTGATGGCGCTCGCCACGCGGCGGTCTTCGCGGGCCTGATCGCCGCCGGCGCCACCCTCCTGGTCCGCCTCGTCGCCGTGCCCGTGATGGGCGAACACGGCCTCGTAGACCTTCTCGGCGCCCTCGAAGCTCAGGTATGCGCCGCCCAGCATGAGGAGCGGCGTGATCGCCCAGGGGGCGAAGGCGCTGAGCGCCAGGGCACCCGGCAGCAAGAAGAGGATCTTGTTGCGCAGCGACCCGAGGGCGATCCGGCCGACGATCGGCAGTTCGCGCTCCGCGGCGAAGCCGACGACGTAGCGCGGCGTCACGGCCGCGTCGTCGATGACGACGCCGGCGGCCTTGGTGCCGGCCCGCGCCGCTTGGCCGGCGACGTCGTCGAGGGAGGCCGCCGCGGCCCTGACCATGAAGGCAACATCGTCCAGCAGGGCGATCAATCCGACGCTCACCCGTCTCCCCTCATCCGTGACCGGTCCGCCAGAGAGACGATCCGCGGGAGGATTTGATCCCTGACGGATGAAATTCGGCGCGCCCGACCTTCGGCGGGACGATCCTGCCGACGCTCGCTCGGGCCTAGCGGAGCGCCAGGGCGTCGAGCCATCCGTGCGCGGCGGCGTAGCGGATGATCTCCGCGCGCGTGCGCAGGCCCAGCTTCTCGGCGGCCCGCGCCTTGTAGGTCTCGATGGACTTGACGCTGAGATCGAAGCGCCGCGCGATCTCCTTGTTGCTGAATCCCTGCGCGATCAGCCGGAGCACGTCGGTCTCGCGCGGGCTCAGGGCCTCGGCCGACGGCTCGGTGTCCCCGCCCTGAGTCGGGGTCGCGGGATGCGCCATGGCGTGGCTCGCCACCGAGGGGTCGAGGTAGATCCCGCCCGCCGCGACGGCGCGGACCGCGCGGAGCAGGTCCTCCGCGGCCGAGCGCTTGAGGAGGTAGCCCCGGGCCCCCGCCTTGAGCAACGGCTGGACGTAGGCCGCGTCCTCGTGGACCGTCAGCACCAGCACGCGCGTCCGCGGGCACGACCCGGCGACGCGCTCGGTGAGCTCCAGGCCGTTGAGACCCGGCATCGAGACGTCGACCACGGCGACGTCCGGGTCCGCGGCGTGGATCATCGGCAGCGCCTCGCTGCCGCTGGTGGCCTCGCCGACCAGCTCGATCTCCGGGTCGGCGTTCAGGAGCGTCCGGATCCCCGCGAGGACGATGGGGTGGTCGTCGGCCAGGGCGACGCGGATGCGGTCCGTCATGCGCTTCTCCTCAGGTCTCGGGATGGTGCGGGATCGGGATGGTGACGAACAGCGTCGTGCCGATGCCCGGAGACGATTCCAGCGTGAGGGTCCCGCTCAGGAGCGACAGCCGCTCGCGGATGCCCGACAGGCCGAGCCGCAACTTGGCCGGTGTCTCGCCGATGGCGCGCTCGCGCAGGTCCTCGGTGACGAAGCCGATGCCGTCATCCTCGATGACGACCCGCATCTCGCCCGGACGCTTCTCCAGCGAGACGCTGACGCTCGCGGCCCGGGCGTGCTTGAGGACGTTCGTGAGTGCCTCCTGCACGATCCGGTAGACGGCGGTCTCGATCGCGGCCGGCAGCCGGGTCGCCTCGCTCAGGAATTCCAGATCCGCGCGGATCCCGTGCCGCTGGCTCCAGTCGCGCAGCAGGGTGGCCAGGGCCTCGCGCAGGCCGAGATCGTCGAGGGCGGTCGGCCGCAGGTCGACGGCGGCCCGGTGGATGTCGCGACCGATCTCGCCGGCGAGGGATTGCAGCCACTCCACCTGCCGGCCGGCCTCGGCCGTGGCCCCGCGTGCCAGGAGCCGCTCCATGCTCTTGAGGCCCAGCGACAGGCCGGTCACCGTCTGGCCGACTTGGTCGTGCAGTTCGCGGGCGATCCGGCGCTGCTCGTTCTCCTGGGCCTCGCCGAGGCGGCGCAGCAGCGCGAAGCGCTCGGCCTCCGCGCGCTTGCGCGGCTCGATGTCCGACACCACGCCGTAGATCAGCCCGGCCGGAGTATGCTCGTGGAGCTGCGGCACGCGGCCGGCGACCCGCACCCAGCGCGGGTCCCCATCACCCTGGATCACGCGGAACTCGACGTCGAGCGGGGTGTCCTCGGCGAGGCTCCGGTGCAGGGCCTCGCTCAGGCGCCCGCGATCCTCGGGATCGACAGCCTGCAGGACGGTGTCGGCGTCCACATCGCTGTCGCGCCCCTCCGCGGCCGCCGTCCACCCGAGGAGGTCGGCCGCGCGGGCCGAGCCGGTGACCCGGTGCGCGACCGTGTCCCAGCGCAGCGTGCCGAGTTCCGCGGCCTCGGCGGCCACGGCGCCCTGCTCCTCGCTGGAGCGGAGGGCGAGGGAGAACCGGGCTTGCTCGCCCGCCCTGCGCTGCGCCATGTCTCGGCCGACCAGTCCCACCAGTGCGAGGGCGAGGCCGATGCTGACGAAGCTGCCGCCGCCCAGCACGACGTAGGACCGCGACACCGGCGCGTTGAGCGTCGCGACCGGCATGCCGAAATGCACTGACCAGCCGCCGGTATGCTTCAACGTCCGGTAGACCACCTCGACATCCGCGCCTTCCAGCGTCGGTCCGGTGTAGAAGCCGTTGGGGGCGTGCCGGATGGCCGCCTGCAGCGCCGGGTTCGCCGGGTGGCCGAGTTCCTCCACCTCGGCCCGGGTCCGGGCGATCGTATTGCCCTCCGCGTCCACGATGGTGCCGACCCAGCCCTCGGGGGCGCCGGCGTCGCGCAGGATCGAACTCACCGCGTTGGTGGCGAGCCGGATCGACAGGACGTAGCGCAGCGTGCCGTCGCGGATGACCGGCACGCGCAGGGCCACGAGGCGCTTGCCCGAGATCGAGCCGGCCGGGCCGATCCCGCCGATCACCGGCTGCCGCGTGCGCACCACCGCGTCGAAGCTCGTCCGGTCCGAGGTCGGTCCGAGTTCCTCCTCGAGGGAGCGGAGCAGGTTGACGATCTGAGCGCCGTCCGGTCGGGCGAGCTCCACCGTCTCCCAGAGGGGGTGCGCCTGCCTGAGCCGCTCGGCCTCGGCGTAGAAGGCCGCGAGGTCCGGCCGGTCGAGGGTCGCGGAGGCGGCCTCGGCCTCGAGGACAGCGATCTGGGCAGCGATGTCGGAGGCGACGCGCTCGGCAACCCGTGTCGCGCTGGCGACGGCGGCGTTTCGGGCGAGGTCGCGCTGCTGCTGCGCCATCAGCGTCGCGACCCAGCCGCTCAGCAGCAGGACGGGAATCGCGGCCGCGAGGGCGAGGGCGACGAAGGTGCGGCGGCTGCCGCGGCTGAGCTGGGGCTCGGGCCCCCGGATGGCGTCGCGGGGTCGGACGGTCATGCGTCCGTGTGCGGGCACGCTGCGCGTCGGTCCGCACCTGCCGCCCATCGCTCGGACGGCCTGACCACCCTACCGCGCCGTCCCGAGCGCATCGTCGCCCGCCTCCCCAATCACCGCATCGCCTTGGAAGTCCCCCGCTCTCCTACGGGAAAGTCGCCCCGCCGTCAGGCCGGGGATGCGGAGTCGGACGCGGCATTGCCGTCGCAGAGGGTCGATCCGGGCAGCATCCGGGCCGGGTGCGGCATCCGCGTCGCCACCGCCCACGATGAGCCGTCGTAGCCCTCGAACCAGGCCCGGCGCTCGCGCGACTCGCCCGGATACGGACAGGCATCGCGGGGCCGACCGACGGAGCGCGCGCGGGCGCCCTGTTTGACGATGTCCATGAGCATGGGCGCTGATCTCTCCGGCTGCTCGGGAGCATGTCCCGCCCGGTCAGAAGCGCCGAGATCGAACAGCCGAGCAAGCTGTTTCGAACCGGGATATCGCTCACACCGACGCGTGTCGGGCTTATCCCGACACGCGTCGGAACGATGATCGGTTGACCATTGCACGAAAGGGGCACCGGACCTCGCGGTACTTGCGCCGATCCATCCGAATGCCGCGCGGAAGGCTATCAGATCCTCGCGTCGTCGGGCGCGAGGACGACCGGGCGCGGCTCGGCGCAGGACGCTGTCCGGGAAGCCGCGATGGCCCGGTCTCGCGGACCGGACGGCCAGCCTAGTAGTAGGCGCAGCCGTAGCCGGCCGGTGCGTAGCGGTAGCCGTAAGGCCGCCCGTAGGCCGCACCGTAGAGACCGGGGCGGGCGGCGCCCGCCGCGAGGCCCAGGCCGGCGCCGGTCGCGAAACCCAACCCGCGGTGACTGCCCCAGCCACCGTAGCGATACGCGTAGGGCCGGTAACCGTAGCCGGCGGGGCGGAAGTGGACGCCGCGGTATCCGCGATACCCACGGTGCCGCCGGTAGTGCCGGTGGAGACGGTGATGCCGATGGCGGTGCAAACCGTGGCGTCGCCCCCTCCAGGCACCGTGGCCGAGATGGTGGGGCCCATGATGGAAGCCGCGGCCGTGGGGCCGCGCCTCACTCGACGGCGCGAACAGGACGAGGCTGGACAGCGCCGTGAGGGCGATCGCAAGACGTTTCATGGGTCTGCTCCAGAGACGGTGAAGGACGTCCACGCGGATCGGACCCGATGCCGGATCCGGACGCGCGGCGCGGTCTGTCGGGGTGGCGATGCCGGCCGCCATCGCCGGCCACCGCTCGTCCCCTGAGGGGGCCGTCGGCGGGTCGCCGCCGGTCGCTGCCCCGCACCCTCATCTGTGCCGTCGCGGGCCGATCAGCAGTCGGAGAGATCGGCATTCGTGTCAGGGTCGGCCCGACATGCCCGGGCGCCCGGCCTGGATTAGCTTGGCCGTGGGCATTCGCGCTCGCGCCAGAGGGGGACGGCATGAGGAAGGCGTTGGGACTGCCGGTGCAGCGGGCGCGATCCTGGTACCGGCGCTACGGACGCCTGGCGGGGCCGCAGACATCGCGACCCGTCGTTTCGGGCCCGCACGTCGCCCGGGGACGGACGCTGGAGGACTGGGCGCGGCTGGGGGGCGGTCTACTCACACCCGAATCCGCCGATGCTCCGCCTGCGGAGAGCCGCGCGCCGACCGAGCGGCGGTCCTCCGCCGCCTCGATCAGTCCGCCGGGCTGAAGACGGCGTCGCCCACGAAAATCATCTCGCGGTCGATCTCGGGCGGATTCTTCTGGGAGCCGTAGGCGAAGAACAGGCGCCGGGTCCGGCCATCCGCTGTGATCAGCGTGAGCGTGTGGCGATCGAGGGCGTAGTGGCCGCCCTCCGGCGCGCGCCGACGGCCGATCGCCGTGCCGACCCCGGTGCTGGCCCCGGAATTCGTCGCGCCGACCGAGCCGCCGCGGCCGTAGCTCCCGTCCGCGTGGAAATCGTAGCGGCTCTCCACGGCGATCGCCACGTCGCCCCCCAGGGCGGTGTTGCCGCCGCCCGACAGCCGCCGGTACGCCCGCGCCACGCGCTCGCCCGAAGCGGCCGGGAAGGCCCGGAAGAAGCTGCCGTCGCCGAGGGCGTAGTCGCTGGCACGGCCGCGCCCGTCCGTCAGCACGAAGCCGGCCCCCTTGGCGGTCCACCGCCCGAACCGCTTGGGTCGGGCGCCCCGCTCGGCGGCGAGGTCCACGTCTTCCAGCGCGGTGTCGTCGATCTCGTAGTAGGTGCCGTCGCGCAAAAAGATCAGCGGCTCGAAATCGATCGTCATAAGACCACCGACGCCGAATCCCGTGGTCGACCGGAAGTACACGCCCTCGACCGATTCCCAGTTGGCCGCGTGCCGCGGGGGTTCGGGCGCGGCCGGCGCGGCCGGGCTCTCCGCGGCCGACGGCGGCTTCGGGCCCGCGCGTCCGGCCCGGTCCTTCGGCACCAGCCCGTCGTCAGTCAGCGCCAGGGTCCGCAGCGTCGCGACCGGGATGAACTCCTTGGACAGGCCCGCGAGGAAGCGCGGCAGCACGCCGAGCCGCTTGGCCGCCTGCCAGCCGGCATGGTGGAGCACGGCACGCAGCTTGACCTGCTCGGCGAAAGCTGCGCGCGCGGCCGGCTGGGACAGGGGCGGCCGCTCCGCCATCGGGGCCACGAACCGGCTCCGGATCGCCCGCAGGGCCGACGGGCTCGGCTCGATTGTCGCGTCGTTGGCGACCATCCATTGCAGGGCGATGAAGGCAGTGAGCACGTCGCCCGCATCGTCCGGCCGCAGGGGCGTCCCGTCGAGGAAGCCGCGGAAGACGGAGTCGTAATCGTGCCGGGCGAGTTCCCGCGCCGTCTCGTCCGCGGCGATCGGGTTCGCCGCGCGCTGGTCGCGCACCGCCCGTACCACCGTGGCGGCCCTCAGGTCGGGCGTGGAGGCGTAGGGCAGGGCCGGACCCTGCGCCTCGGCCGCCTGCGCCCGTGCCGACGTCGCTGACGCGGCTATCGCCACGCTCGACAGCGGGACGGCTGACAACCCGAGGCCGAACAGCGCGGCCGCGCGCCAAATCGCATGTCGCATCATCGCCGCCGCCACGCCTTGAGGAGCATCAGCAGGCCCTGCAGCCCGGTGAGCAATAGTGTCAGGGCCATGAAGGGCAGGAATGGGATCAGCAGCCAGCCCGTCATCGTCAGCGTGTAGAGCAGGTCGCCGATATCGTGTCCGGCTACCGGGCACGGGTGCGTGCCCGCCTCGTTCACCGTGCATCCGGTCAGGCTCGTCAGCGTGAGGCCGAGGGCGAAGGGCAGGACCGGCAGCCACGTGATCAGCAACAGGATGAGGATCACGCGCCGGCGTCGCCGGGACGGGCTCGGCCGCGCCGTGCTGTGGATGTTCATCGGTCAGAGTCCTGCACACAGGCGCCGGTCCGCGAGGCATCCGGAGGCCGGTCGCGCGACGCATCCTGCGCGGGCCCGGGGCGGCCGCGTCTCGCCGCGCCGCTCATGGCTGGCGGCGGTAGAGGCCGCGGAAGGAGACGTTGAGCCCTCCGCAGGCGAGGTTGTCGTCGACGATCAGCCAGGGGCCGACCCGGCGCAGCCAGACCTTGCAGTCGGAGGCGTCCCCGGTCTCGACGGGCAGCGCCCCGCTCTCGCCGACCGCGAAGCTCGCCGCGTCGCCCTGCGGCGCGACCGTGCCGGCGAATTCGCCGATATGGACCCCGCCGCGGCGTACCCGCTCCGGGTCGCCGGCACCCCATGTCGCGTCCCCCGCGAAAGTGAGCATCCCCGGCTTGTCGACCGGCTTGTCGCCCGGCGTGACGCGGATGCGCGCCTCCGGCCGGGTCCAGGTGCCGAGCCAATCCGCCGGTGCGACGGTGCCCGACGGCTCGACGGCGACAGCTTCGGCCGGGAGCCAGCCGGACCGGCCCATATCGTCGCCCGCGCCACGATAGTGGGCGCAGACATAGGCGCCGCGCCGCTCGCCGAGAATGACGGGATCGGCGGTCACCAGGTAGGCGCGCTCGCGGCAGGCGGCGCTCGGGTCCGGGCAGTTGGCGCGGGCGAGTCCGTCCTTGACGAAAGCCGTGCGCCCCGGGGCGGTGATCCGTCCGAAGATCGGGGGCGGACCTGAGGCCAGCGACGGTGGCCGCCGGCACTCGTTCTCTTCCGCATGTGCCGGCCCCGCGAGCAGCGCGAGGGTGGCGAGCAGGATCGAGGGAGCGAGGGGCGAGAGACGCATCGGGCAAGCGCTTTCGATTTCGGGCCGGAGATCGGTCAGCGCATCGCCACCGAAGCGGCGACGCGGTCGGCCCGGTCCAGGGCGTCGGTGCGACCGGCGTCGGCGAAGCCCAGAACCCGCAGGTAGCGCTTGCCGTCGAACACCATCGTCTGCGTCACGCCGAGGGCGCGGCCGCTCTTGGTGTCGGTTCCGGTTCCGCGCAGCCGCACGACTACCGCCCCGCCGCGGCTGGACCGCGCCTCGTCGGTGACCTTCACGTCGGCGAAGTCCTTCTGCGACGCGAGCAGCCGGCGGGCGACCGCGACCTCCGCGCCCGATGGGACCGGCGCCTGACCGAGCGACGGCGCGACGACGATCACCGGCTGCTCGCGCTCGGGATCGACGTCTTTGGGGCCCTCGGTGAGGAGCAGGCTGCTGCCCGCGAAGACCGCGGCCGGACGGTAGCCCGCCATGTCGCCGACCGTGTAGGGCAGCGCCGCGACCTGATCGGTCAGGCCCGCCTTCGGCCGGAACGCGATGGTGCGGAGGGCCGCCTCGACGGCCGCGGCGGGCACCTGCCGGGCCGCCTTCTCGGGCACCTGCACGGTGACGAGCCCGGTCCCCGGGGCACCGCGCACGACGGCGACCCACTTCGCGTAGGTGAGGCCGTTGGCGGGCTGGGTGCCGCGCAGGACGAAGCCCTCGCCGCCCGCGACCGGCAGCGTCTCCGCCCCGCCCTTCACCCGGAAGCCCGTGGCGGCCAGCGCCTCGGGCGTGAACCGGCCGTTGATCTGGTCCCAAGCTTCCGGCGGCATCTCGACCAGGATGATCGAGGCGCCGGCCGGATGCTCGAAGCCGGCGAAGCGCCGGCTCACGCTCATCCCGGCCGGCGGCGTGAGGCCGAGGGCGCCGGCGGCCGGAAAGACCGGATCGGCGCAGGCCTCCGGGGCCGGTCCCGCGATCGCCAGCGGCGCCACGACCAAGCCGACCAGCAATTCGCGCCGCGCCGGTCGGCGCGGGCCAAGACGGGAGAGGACGCCGCGCAGGCGCTCGCGAACCGACATGGTCAACCTCCAGGTCAGGGGGGACGAAGGGGCGGGACGGTGAGACCGGCTACCGCGTCGCCACGCGGCTGATGACGAAGGTGTTGCCCGAGAACTGGACCTGCCCCGGCGCGCTCATGTGCTCCAGCATCAGGCGCAGGTTCCGGCCGAGCCGGGCGGAATCGGAGCGGGTCTCGTACCAGTACTCGGTGCTGGCCCCGCTCGCGCGCACCGGACGGTGGTGCTCGTAGCAGCGGAAGGCCGCCATGTACTCCTCGGCCGCCTGGACCTCCTGGTTCGAGAAGCCGTTCAGACGGACGACGTAGGCGCTGGGCAGGCCCCCGCAGCCCTCTGCGCCGGGCGCCGCCGTTACGGCGCCGCCGATTGGCGCGGGGTCGGGCGGCGCGGCGCCGGCGTCGGCCCCGCGGCGGGGCGCGATGACGCCGTCGAGCTTCGCGGCGAGCGCGGCCGCGACGTCGGCGGCCACGGTCTTCGCCTCGGCGCCGACGCGCTCGAGCAGGCATTCGCGGTCGCAGCCCTGGGGCAGGGGCGGCAGCTGGAGCCCGGCCACCTCGAACGACCCGAGCGACTGGCCGGTGCGGACGTTGAGGAGGCGGCCGGGGATACGGATCTCCGGCCTGACGATATCCGAGTAGGCGGATTTCGACGCCGACGCGTAGATCTGGAACACCGCCACCACGTCGAGAGGCGGGTTCTGGACCGCGCGGGCCACCTCGATCAGCTCGGCATCCCGACGGCGCACCCGGTTGGCCTGGGTGAAGCCCATCGCCACGGCGGTCTCGTCGTAGACGTTGTAGCCGCGCAGGTTCATCGTCTCGGACAGTTCGTGAATCACCCGCTGGAAGATGCGGTTGCCCCGCGGCACCGCGTCCTCGTCGGCGTCCTCGCCCATCACGACGATGTTGGGTTTGGTCTGTGCCCGGGCCGGTGCCGCGTAGGTGGATCCGAAAGCCAGGACGGCGAGGCAGGCAGCGCGGAACGCCGTGGTGCGGACGAGGGGCATCGGGATCCTCCAGGACATCGCGGATCTCTCAGTGATCGGAGCGCGGGTGAGGGGGGCGGGCTTCATTCAGCGCAGGGACGCGGCGTCGGCGCCGCGCCGAAATCGTCGAGGTCGAGATCAGTCCGCGGGCGCGGATCGGCCAAGTCCGTGCAGGTGTGATCCGCCACCGGAAGGACGAAGCGCAGGGCGCCGCTGCGGGCGGGCGCGATCAGGCTGACCTCCACCCTGCGGTTCACCCGTGACAGGGGCGCGTCGGGATTCTTCGGTCGCGCGGGTCCCCAGCCGTGGACGCGCAGGCGCTCCGGCGCGAGGCCGTAGGTCTCGACGAGATGCGCCTTCACGGCGCGGGCCCTGGCCAGGGAGAGGCGGCGATTGTAGGCGAGGCCGCCGGCGGCGTCGGTGTGACCGGCGATCAGGAAGGCGTGGCCGGCCAGGGGCTGGGCGCGCAGGGCCTCACCGAGCGGTTCGAGCTGGATCCGGGCTTCCGGCGTCAGGCGGGCGCTGTCGTAGGCGAAGAATACGGTGAGATCGACCGCCCGTGCGGGAACGACCCGCACCGCCGGGCCGCCGTCGTCGGGGGTGATCGTCAGCGGACGCGCGGGTGCGCGCGGATCGCCGTCCGCGAACGGCGCCAGCGACCGGATGATCGCGGTGGCGCTCGGATTCGTGGCCCGCGCCTCCTCGGCCTGCGCCCGGTCCGCGACCGGGTCCGGCGGCGGGGCCGCCGCGTCCGGTTGTGCGGCCCGGGCACCCGGCACCTCGGTGAGCGGGTTCGCCCGGGCGGGCACGACCAGAGCGAGGCCGATGGCGAGCAACAGGCCCGAGCGGCCGAGGCGCGTCCGCGCGGCGCGTGGCAGATCGTGGGTCCGCATCGCTTCCCTCTCCGAATGCCGGGCCTCGCTGCGGCCCCTCTCACCCCGTTCATGGTCGACCCAGAGCGATTTCCGTCACCGGGCGGAGCGGTTTTCAACGACGGCGCTCAGCGCCCCCGCAGGATGGCGTTCATCCCGGCCGGATCGAGCGGTCCGTCGGTCGCCGGCCTGGGCTGCGGCGCCGGGCCGGGTGCGGGCGGGACCGGCCTGCCCCCCGGATCGGCGGCGGCGACCGGTCGCCCCTGGGCCGCCGCGATCCGCGCGAGGATCGGGCTCCGGCCCAGGATGGCGGAGAGCCGGGTCGCACTGTTGAAGCTCGTCGGATCCTTCGGATCGAGGCCGCCCTCCTTGTGGAGCGCGATGCCGGCGACGGACGCGTCGAACATCAGCGACCCGGAAGAGCCGCCGAGGGTGTCGCAGCGGTGGCGCAGGTCCGGACCCTCCGCCTGATCCTTCACGGCGAAGCAGCGGAAGCGGCTCATCACCTTCGGACGCCCGAGGGGATGGTGGATGACCAGCATCGAGCGGTTGGCTGTCACAGGCTCGCCCGAGAGCCGCGCGGCGCCGTAGGTCGCGGTCGGATTGCCGGCGACCCGGGCGAGGGCGAAGTCGAGGCGCGCATCGTACTCGACGGGTTTCGGGTCGATCTCGAACCGTCGGGAGCCCTTCCCGTCAAGGGTCAGGTAGTCCATCAGGATCGACGCTTTGACCGGGTGCAGGTCGCCCGATTGCGGCAGGCAGTGGTGGTTGGTCAGCACGTAGTCGCCCGGCAGGAGCGTCCCCGTGCAGGAGGCACCGACCTGCTGACCGGTGCGGCCGTTCTGGAGCACGATGTCGACGCGGCCGATCGGCCGAGCGAGCGCCGCGAGGCCGTCCTTCGGGTCGAGTTCGCTGACCGGCTCGAAGGCGCCCTTGTTCTGGTCGACATAGGCCGCCGCGTCGCCGGTCGTCTGACGCAGGGGCAGCTGCGCCCGGCCGTAATCGGCGGGATCGAAGCCGACACTCTGCGCCCGCGCGGCGTCGCCGCGGCCGAGCACGATCAGCGCGCAGGCCGTTCCCAGCAGGAGAGGGCCTTTCCGGCGGATCGAGATCATCCTCTCCCTCCTCGCGGTGCGGGGCTCCGGCCGGTGCTCGCGGCGTCGATCGACAGCATTCGGGACACGTCGGGCTCCCATCAGCGCGTCAGGGCGTGGACCAGACGGCCGGCCGACGCGGGGCCCCCGGCCTCCGGAACGGCCTGGACCGTGTAGACGAGGTTCTGCCGCGCGCCCTCGCGCAGGAAGTAGCCGAGAGTGCCGTCCGCCAGCCGGATGGCGGGAAGGGCGGCGTCGCGCAGTTCCGCCCCGACCTGCACGCGCAGACCCGGCTCCGCACCGATGGCGAGCCCGCACAGATCCGGCGTGAGCCGGCTCGCGGCCAAGCGATCGCCCGACTCCGCCCGCACCGGACGCCGCTCGGGCGGATCGGCCCCGAAGGCCACGCGCCGGCAGGAGGAGCCCGCCGGGGCACGCAGCTCCGCGACGTGGACCCGCTGCGCGATCCGGGCTTCGGTCCCGGCCGGCGTCTCGTCGGGAACGGCCGGCGCGTCGCGCCGCGGGTCGCCCGCGGGGCCGGGCCTCGTGGCACCGAGAGCGAGCACACCGGCGAGGCCGGCCGCCGCGACGGCGCCGGCCGGCAGCGCCAGACGTCGCCATCGCGGCGGCGGCGAGGCGGCGGCTTGCTGCGGTCGCTGAGGGGCCGCCAGCCCGGCCAGGGCCGCGGGCACGCTGTCCGATGGCAGGAGCCTCACGTCTCGGCCGAGCTCCCTCAGGGCGGCCTCGGCCTCGGCGCGCTGCGGCCCCTCGGGCAGGAGGACGGCCAGCGCGGCGCCCGGAGCCTCGGCGATCAGCGAGGTGCAGCGCGCGATCTTGTCGAGCAGCGCGTAGTCGCCGGGCAGGACCGAGAGGTCGAGATCGACCGCGCCGGTCGCCCAGAGGATGAGGTCGGCCTCTGCCGGTGTCGCGGCCAGCGGGTGGCCGCTCTCGACGAGGCCGTGCGCCAGGCACACCGGGACTTCCCAGGAGCGTCCGGCATCGAAGGAGCCCGACAGCCGCAACTCGTGGGGCTCGGGCGGGCGGCCCATCCATCGGGCGAGCGGGCCGCCGGCACCGCAGAGCCGCGCGTAATCGGCCGACCAGGGTAGCGGCCGGTAGTCGCCGTCCGCGAAGGCAGCCGGGGCTGGAAGGCCGGGGCGCGGCCTGAGCGCGCGCAGCACCAGCGGTCCGCGGGTCGTGGGCACCACGACGAGGATGGCCGGACGCGTCATGCCCGAGCCGGCCATCCGGACCCGGACGGGCCCGGACGGGTCCGCCTCCTGTCCCACCGGTTCGTCAAAGCAGGAACACCGCGCAGGCCGGGTCGCGCAGCATGCGGCCGAGGAGGGCCGCATCCGGCACGGCAGGGTCGAGGGCGAGCACGACCGCGCCCTCGGTCGCCGCGCCGAGGTCGAGCCGTGCCGTCTCGTCGTCGAGCCACGCCTCGATCACCCGCGGCATCTGCCCGGCCTCGCTGCGCAGGACGAGGAGCGGCGGCGCGCCGTCCGCGGCCTCCAGGATTTCCAGCGCGAAGGCGCCGACCCGGCGTCGGACGATCGCGCCGTCCGAGGCGGCCGCGGCGAGCGGCGCGTGGGCCAGCGCCAGCGCGCCGAGCATCGTCCTGTAGCGGCGGCCGGTCGTGGGGTCGCTGCGGATCGCCCGTACCGTCGCGAGGTCGGCGGGGCCGTGCGGCGCCCGGGTCGCGTGGGCCCAGAGCCTCGCGTGGTCCGGCCGGGCGCTCGCCTCTGCATCGCGCAAGCCATCGCGCACGAGCGCGCGGGCCGCGTGGATCTCGGCGAGGAGCCGCGCCGCATCGCTCACGCGGCGGCCTCCCCGGCATAGGCCGCCGCGAACGCGACCGCGAAGATGCCGCGATCCGCCGGGAACAGCGCGTCCAGCGGCCGTTGGCGGGCGAGGCCGTCGAGCGACCGGTTCAGGTCGGCCGCCGCCTCGGCGAGGCGCAGCAAGGCTGGCTCCGCGGCGGCGAAGCCTGCCGAGAGACCCTCCCGATCGTCGAAGCCGGCGCGGCGGACGCGGTGCAGGTCCGCCTCGGCGGCCTCCAGCGCGGATCGGACCGCCTCGGGCAGCGCGTCGCGGTCGGCGATCCGGAGCGCCGCCGCGATGCGGAGCATCCGGGTGAGATGGGCAGCGAGCAGTCCCGCGCGCGCGCGCAACGCGCCGTAGCTCTCGGCCTCCAGACAGCTCGCGCGCTCCGCGATGTCGGCGCCGCCTCCGCCGCGGCGGAGGCGGTTGGCGATGCCGGACTGAACCCGGCCGAAGCTCACGGCCCTGAGCGTCGTCAGCGGGCGGGTGCGGTGGTAGGGCTCGAGGCGCAGGAAGTCGGTCAGATCCTCTCGCTCGGCGCCAGTGAGGATCTTCGGGCCCTCCGGCCAGTCCGCCAGGAGGGTCGCCAGCGCCGCGGCGGGCTCGGCGGCCGCGAGATCGCCCAGTGCCGCGTCCAGCCTCTCGTCCCAGCCCTCGTGAGCGTCGAGGGCCGCGGGCGGCGAGAGGGCCTCGAGACCGTCGAGAAGGTGGCCGGCCGCCTCGAAGGTCACGAAATGCTCCGCGACCGTACGGAAGCCCGGCCGCTCGCCCGTCGCCATCTCGGTGCACCAGAAATCCAGGATGTCGTCGTCCGTGACGGACCGGCGCCCGCCCAGGAAGGTCAGCAGCGCCCGGAAGCGCCGTTCCAGCGGCGCCAGCGGCAGGTGGGCGGTCCGGTAGGCGGCGAGATGCCGGGCCAGGCGCTTGGCCAGGATGGCCGCGCTGTCGGGGTCAGGCGCGGCGGCGAGTTCGTCGAGCCAGCTCGCCACGGTGGCGAACTGCGCCAGATCCTCGGCGGTGAGCACGAACTCGGCGAGCGCGAGGAGCCGGGCGAGCCCGACCCAGCTGGTGGACCAAGCGGTGCCGAGCACGGGTCCGCGGTCATCGACGGCCGGGCCGCCGCCGAACCGCGCCGCGAGGGCGGCCGGTCGCGCGAGGCCCGGATCGAGGGCGAGGGTGATGAGATCGCGCCCGTCGCGGGCGCCGGTCGCCCCGGCCAGAGCCGCGAGCGCGTGGGCGAGGTCCCACACGGGCTTGTCGCGGTTCGGTCGCACGGCACCGGTGACCACGCGGGCGAGCCAGGCACGGTCGGCGCGGGAGAGATCGCGGCCGTCGCCGACATTGGCGAGGTCGGCCGCGCAGCGCTCGTCGTATCCGCCCGTCATGCGCCTCCCGGTCGCGGGCTGCCACGCAACCCCTTGGGATCGTTCGATTCGCCTTATGGTTACCTCGCGACCGGCCATCCGTCGACCTCCGGCAGCCATCCGGGCGCCACCCGTCCGATCTGTGCGAACCAGACGCTGTTCTGAGTCCGTCGCTCCGCCTCAGCGGACCACGATGCGCGCGGTGGCCTCGGTGACCCCGGGGGTGGCCCGGATCCGGTCGAGGAGGTCCAGCACGTCCGGTGGCTGGAGAAGGCGCGCCTCGCCGGCCGCGCCCGGCGCCGCCGCCAGCCACCGCGCGGCGAGTTCCGGCGGCAGGCCGCCCGGCACGCCGAAGCAGGCGAACAGGTTCTCGAACGCTTCCCCCGCCACGATCTCGTCGAGGCCGTAGCCGCGCGGGTAGCGCCGCGACTCTCCCGGTGTGAGGGCCAGCTGTGAGGCGGCGTTGTCGCGCACCGGAAGGGCGACGAAGGCGGTCTCGTCGGGCGCGACCACCCAGCAGTACAGGTTCTGCGCGACCTGGGACTCGATGCGCATCTCCAGGCGCTGACCGGCCGCGAACGGCGTGGCGGCGGCCGCCACCGAGAGGCGGCCGGCATCCGTGCGCGCCGTGGCGGCGAGGTGGTCGAGAAAGGGCCGCGGGACGGGATCGCAGCCGAGGCCCTCCGTGGCGATGCGGCGTTGCCCCGTCGGGGCCAGCACGGCGCCGTCGCGCTGGAACTCGACCTCCAGCCAGGATTGCCGGTCGTGATCGGTGCGGAAGCGGCCGCGCGCCGTGATGGGGCCCGCGCACCCTGTGCCGGGCGGCCGGCGGCGCACGTCGAGGCGCGCGCCGCGGAGCACGCGGTTGGCCGACCGGGCCTCCGCGTCGAGAGCGATGACGAGGCGGTCCGTGAGGGCGCCCGCGCAGGTCGAATGGCCACCCTCCGCCACGAACGGGCAGACTTCGACGGCGGCGGCGCTCGGTACGGCCTGCGCCAGGGCCTTCACCGCGCCGTCGAAGACAGCGTCGACGTCGGCCACGCCGGCACCGATGTGGATTGGTACAACCAGAGGCTCGCTCGTCGCCTTGCAGGCGGCGCTCTGCGTCACGGCCTGGAGCCGGATGGAGGCGGTCTCGCCGGCCCGACGGGGCTCGACCAGGAACACGGCGGCGTCCCCCGCGAAGGCCGACCGGATCTGCGCCTCGGCCTCCGCGCCCGACAGGCCCGTCGTGCCCTCGCGCAGGGCCTTGATCCGCACCACGTCGGCCGCCGCCGCGAGCCTGACCCGACCCGTTGCCTGGAGCCGGGTCTCGACGGCGAGGCGCACCTCCTCGGACTGCTCGCGCGACAACGCCGTCTGGCCGGGCTCGACGCCCACGACCGCGAGCGTGAAGTCCGGACGGCCCGCACAGGCCGCGACCGCGTCGAGGAACGGTGTCAGCGCCTGCGTGGCGGGATCGGCGCGCGCCGCCGCCGGGGCGAGCAGTAGCGCGGCGAGGAGGAGGCGCCTCATTCGGTCTCGTTGGCCCGGGCGTACTGGTCGAGGGCGCGGACGAAGACGGGGTTGAAGCGCCCGTCGAGGGCGCCGGTGTAGTAGTCCGCGTCCTTGATCGCGCGCTGCACCGTGCGGATCGTCTCGGGCTTCAGCTTCTGGGCGGCGGTATCGGTGGCCGAGACCGAGGCGGCGCCGAGTTCCCCGTGCTTGAGGGCGCGCATCACCATGTCGGCGGAGCGCACACCGGGGAAGTAGCGCCCGAAGCCGTTGTCGATCAGCGTCGCCATCGTGGCCATGGCGACCGGGTCGCCCCGGTCCGCCGCCTGTCGGAAGAGGTCGAAGCCCTGGCGCAGATCCTTCGGGAAGCCGTACGCGCCCGTCGCGTAGTGCGGCACGAGCTTGCTGATCGACGCGACGTCGCCCCCGGACACGGCGCGGCGATACAGGGCGACCGCCTGCGCCTCGTCCTTCGGGATGCCGTTGCCGTATTCCAGCATCCGGGCGGCGTTGGCCAGCGCCACCACGTTCCCGCCTTCGCCCGCCTGCCGGTAGAGGCGGAACGCCTCGGCCTGCTGGCGCTTCACGCCCTGGCCGTTCTCGTAGAGGGCGGCGAGGTTGTTCAGCGCCGACACGCTCCCGGCCTTGGCAGCGCGGTCGTAGGCGGCGAAGGCCTCCTTGTAGCGGTCGGCCCGGTCGTAGGCACGGCCGAGCTGGTAGGAGAGGCGGCGCAGGTCCGGATAGGCGGCCGCAGCCCCGCGGCAGGCGTCGATCGCGGCTGCCGGCTCGATCCGGCCGAGCTTCACGCCGGTGACCCCACTCGGACGGTCGGGATCGTCCGTGCCGGCGGCGAGCTCGTCGCATCGTTTGACGCGCGGATCGGCACTCGGATTCTTGCCGCCGAGATAGCCCTCCGCGAGGCTGCGATAGGCGCAGACCTCGCCGCAGGAATCCAGATAGGCCTGATACTGCCGCTGGGTCCCGAACCTGGCCCAGTTCTCCTGGTCGATCGCCGCCGCGTCCCGGCGCCGTCCGGCCAGGAGCCTGTCCATGGCCTGAGGCCGGTACAGGCAGGTCTCGCCGCAGGCGCCGATATAGGCCTCGAACGCCTCCCGGGTGCCGAGCGTTTCGGCCCGCCGCCAGGCCGCCTCGTCCCGGATGGCAGCGACGCCCTGCGCGACGGCCGCCACCGGCAGCGAGACCTTGAGGACGATCGGGGCCTCGTCGATCTCGGGCACCTGCTCGCGGCCCGACGCGCGGCGGGCGGCGTCCTCCACCTCGCGGCGGAGGTAGCCCTTCAGCTCCGTCCACTGCACGAGCCCGTCGCCGTCGCCCTGCTGGTCTCGGGCGTCGGCGAGACCCGACACGCCCATCAGGAACCGGCTGGTCAGCAGGCCGAGCCTGTTCGCCTCGTCCCAGTTGGCGGGCGTCGCGCCCGAAGTCGCGACCAGCCGCACGATGCCGCCCTCCGCCTTGGGACGGGCGGGCGCGAAGCCGGGCGCTGACACCGCCAGGAGGCTCTCGCCCTTGCGCCCGGTCTCGCCGGTAAAGCAGGCATCGACCATCACGACGAGCTGGTGGTCCGGGCCGATCTTGCGCTTCACGAGCTCGAGGTTGCGGTACAGGGTTTCCAGCGAATACCCGCTCTCGCCCTGGTTCGGATTGCCGTCTTCCGGCAGCAGGAACGGCTGCTTGGTGGTCAGATCCGGGACCCCGTGGCCGGAATAGTAGACGAAGACGTTCGAGCGGCCCTCGCGCACGCTGCGCCAGAGACGGCCGGATTGCGGATTGCGCTCGGTGCCGAAGACTTGGTTGAACTCGTTGAGCGTCGCGTCCTTCAGCAGGAAGACGTTACCTTCGCGGTATCCGAGACGCTCGATCAGGTAGGCGCGGATCGCCTCGGCATCGTTGTGGGCGTAGTCGACCGGCACCGTCTGCTTGTAGCTGCGGTTGCCGATCACCACCGCGACGGCGTCGGCATTGTCGGCGAAGGCTGCGGGATCGGCGGCTGCCCGGGCCGGCGCGACCGGGGCTAGGGAATTTATCCCGAGCAGGATGATCGCGGTTCGGGCGGCCCGCCGCAGCGCGGATACCGGGTTGGCTCTCGGCAAGCGCGTCCTCCTGTCCGGGTCGCGGCCCGGATTCACCGTCCTCGAAGCGGGGCGCGCCCGGTCGGCACGCGCGACAGGGTTATCCGCTGGGGGATCGGGAAACAATCTCACGCGTCGGACGCGTCCGGCGAATGCAGTCCTCGCGACCGCGCGACCGACGTCCAGGACACGGTTGCGGGCGGTGGGGGCGCAGCTCAGCCCCAGCCCAGATACGCGACGATCAGGCTGAGGGCGGCGAGGTGGAGCGGCGAGAGGGCGGTCAGCATCGCCTCGCTCCTCACGGCAGGTAGAGGCCGCGGCCGCAGCGGCGCGCGCGCCGCGCCTCGAAGTAGCCGGTGTAGCGATTGTAGACCTCGACCGTGCGGTAGACGCAGTAGCGGCCTGAGTTGCGGCCGTTGAAGTAGACGCCACCGCTGTCGAGATCGACGCCGAGGAACTCCTGATTTCCGCGCTGCGGCGCCGCGTCCTGGGCGCGGGCGGGACCCGCGGCGCACAGGAGGCTGGCGGCGAGCACGAGCATCTTCGTCTTGGTCACGTCAGTTCTCCCTGATCGGGCGGTGGATCGTCCGCCTCGTCAGAGGCATGGGCCGGCCAGACGCGGTTTCGCGCGGCCTGCACGGTCAGCGGGGAGGTTTCTCACGCGACAGCCGCGCCGAGACCGTCATCGATCGTTCGGCGATCGTTCGGAGCCGGTGGCATTCGCCCGTGCCGGAACGGGCAGGGTCAACGACGGCGAATGTTCATCGCCCGGCCGGATCCTCAGCGAATTACTGAACCGGTAACACTATTTCCGCCGTTTCGTTGACCTATGACTCGATCTGGGTCAATGCAACGTGGATCGCTCCGCAGATTACGGCTCGGAGGCCGGCGGTTGTTTTTGGCACAGTTTCTTCGACGCGAACCATGATCATGAATACTATCGTCGCGGGGGCGCTGCCGGGCACGGGGGCGGCCATACCGGGAGCGGTGGCCCGGCATCCTGAACCGGCCATCTGACCCGCTGACGGGCTTCCGCCGGCGACTGCCCGGCCTCGATCCACCACACCTGCGCGATCGCGCGCGGGCTGCAGAGCTCCTCTCGGCGCCGATAAGGTTCTCACGCGGTGTCGATGCGGCGACGCGATCTCTCCGGGGCCGACATGCGCCAGGCGTTTCAGGATCCTCCTCAGGCAGCCCGCCCATCCGTCCGCCCGCGGGGGCGTTACACCCGAACGGCTTCCGCTCTCCTGAGCGTCGAGATCGCGGGCGCTGCGCTGCTCGGCCCGGCCACGCCGGCGCGAGCGGTCGATGGGCCGAGCTACGAGGATGACCGACGCGGCATCTTCCTGCCTTTCCTAAACGCCCCGCAACCCGGTGGCGCCATCACCCGCTCGCCGCGCCTCGGACTGTCGTTCGGCGGCGCGGCTCGTCCGGTGCTCGTGGATACGGGTTCGACAGGCATCGTGGTCTCGGCCAGTCGCATTCCGGGCAACGAAGCCCTGCCGAGCGAGCCCGGGCGCCTGACCTACTCGAGTTCCGGCCGGATCATGGTCGGACGCTGGGTGCGGGTGCCGGTGACCCTCGTCGGCCGCGACGGCGCGAGCGTGGTCACGCAACCCATACGGGTCCTCGCCGTCGACCGGATCGACTGCACCGTTCGCGCGCGCGGGTGCACGCCTCAGGAGGCGCCGGCCCACGTGGCGATGATGGGGATCGGATTCGGCCGGGAGGACGACAGCCAGACCGAGAGCACGCCGGACACCAACCCGCTCCTCAACGCGGACCTGCCGGGACCCGGCGGGGTGCACCGCGGCTACGTTCTGACCCGGCGGGGCGTGCATGTCGGCCTGACGCGCGCCAACACCCGCGGACGCTACCGCTTCGTGAAACTCGATCCGCACCCGCACGTGCCGGGAGACTGGCTCGGCGTTCCCGCCTGCATCGCCGTCGACGACCGTGAACCCGCCGCCTGCGGCCGGGCGCTCCTCGACACCGGCGTAACCGGCATGTTCCTGACGCTGCCGCCCGCGCAGGTCGCCGACAGCCTCCGGGCCGATGCGGCCGATCGCGCGGTCCTTCGCCCGGGAACGCGCCTGAGCTTCCGGTTCGGCGACGCGGCCGGCTACGCGATCACGGTCGGCGATCGCGCCGCGCCGCTCGCGCCCGAGCGCATCATCCTCAACACGACGCGCCCGCAGCCCTTCGTCAATACGGGGCTGCACGTCCTGAACGGCTTCGACGTCCTCTACGACGCCGACCGCGGGTATTACGGATTCCGGGCACGCGACTCGGGCGCGGCGTCGGAGGAACCATGATCGGCCCCCGGCCCCCGTGTCTCACGCCCGCCTCAGATCCGAGATCGCCATGCTGCGCAACGCGCTCATCGCCGCCCTGCTTCTGGTCCCGGCCGTGGGGCTCGCGGCGGAGGTCGATTGCAGCACCTCCGCGAACCAGATGGACGCCAACATCTGCACGGGCCAGGAATTGGATCGGGTCGATGCGGAGCTGAACCGGCGCTACGCGACCCTGCGCAGCAAGCTCGACGAGAACGGCCGACGCAATCTGGTCGCTGCCGAACGCGCCTGGATCGCCTTCCGCGACCTCGAGTGCAACCTGAGGACCGGGTTCGACACGCTGGCGCCCGGCAACAACGGAAGCATCGCGCCGATGCTCCTGGGCCAATGCAAGATCGCGTTGACGCGCCAGCGAATCCAGGACCTCGCGGCTCAGATCAGGTGTCCGGGCGGCGATCTGTCCTGCTCGCCGTGACCGCGCCCCGTCGCCCTCTTCCACCACCGCCCTGAGCGAGATCCCATGATCATCGTCACGACCGAGAACATCCCGAACTATCACGTGCGCGAGGTCCGGGGCCCGTGCTTCGGCGCCGTGGTGCACAGCCGCGGTGCGGTGGGCAATCTCACCGCCGGCCTGCGCAGTCTGATCGGCGGCGAGATCAACGAGTACAGCCAGTTGATCGAGCAGGCCCGGTCCCAGGCGATCGACCGCATGGCGCAGAACGCGGCGCAACTCGGCGCCAACGCCATCGTCATGATGCGCTTCGATACGGCAGACACCGATCAGTCGATGATGGGCGTCGTGGCCTACGGCACCGCCGTCATCGTCGACGCCCGCTGAGGCCGCAGGCCGGGGCCGTCCAGGGCTGCGGTCCGCGCCTGCCTGTCGTCACCAACCGCGCGCAGGATCCCCCTCTGCCGGGTAGCGGAGCGCGCGAACCGGATCCGATCGCCATGAACCACGTATGCTCACGCCTGTTGCGACCCTCGGCTCCCGTCCTTGCCGGGCTGCTTGCATGCCTCGCGGTGTCGACGGGTGCCAGAGCCGAGCCGCCCTCGGCCAAACTGTGCCTGACCGAGACCTCGACACCGGGCACCACGGATTGCATGAACCGCGCGTTGCACGAGGCGGATGCGAAGCTCAACGCGGCCTACGAGAAGGCGCTGTCGGTGATCGACCACGACGATCGCACGCAGGATCCCGACGCCAGGGCGCTGTGGAAGACGCGACTCGAGAAGGCGCAGCGTGCCTGGATCGCCTTCCGTGACGCGGATTGCGGCGACCTGACCTTCAGCGAGTGGGCCAACGGGAGCGGCGCGAACCCGGCTGTCCCGGCTTGCCTCTACGACAAGACCGTCCAGAGAACCGCGGACCTTCTCGGCCGGTACCCGCTGCATTGAGGGGCGCGACAGTCCGGCGCTTGCCTGCTGACGCGCGGACGCGGCTTCGATGGCGTTGCCGATCGGTGGCCGCGTTCGTCGGAACACGGGCCGATCCGGCCCGCGGCATCGGGCGGCCGAACGCTCAGCCCGCTTCGATCGGCCCGGGCGGTCGCGGCGTGGGCGGCTCGGCCGGCGGGTCTCCGTCGGGCGGTGCGGGCTCGGGCAGCGGATCGTCGATGGGGGGCAGCGGATCGTCCCCGGGCCGCGGCGTATCCGATGACATGGCGTGCTGTCCTGTCCGATCCTTCTGACCGTCGCGGACGTAACGCGCGGCGGTCCGGTCGGATGCAGCCGCGTCAGCCGAAGGTCAGCGCCGACCGTTCCCGCAGTGCCCTGCGGAGGGCACGGCTGAGGTCGGCGACCGAGTAGGGCTTGTGCAGGAGCTCGAACCCGTGCGTGCCTTCCGAGGCCAGAACGTGACTGTAGCCTGAGGCCAGCACGACGGGCAGGTACGGACGGCGGCGCCTGATCTCCCGGGCCAGATCGACGCCGTTCATGCCCGGCATCACCACGTCGGAGAAGACCACCTCGATCTCCTGGTCGTTCGCCTCGATCGTGGCGAGGGCTGCCTGCGCGTCCTTGACCCAGACAGCCTCGTATCCGAGCTCCACGAGGGCCTGCCGGGCGAAGGCGCCGACCTCCTCGTTGTCCTCCACCACGAGGACGGGCGTGCCGTGCCCCTCGGCCAGCGGCTCCGGTTCGTCCGGCGCGGCATCGCTGACTTCCGCTTGGTGCGATCGCGGCAGGAAGAGGGTGAAGGTTGTACCGACGCCGACGACACTGTCGACCGCGACGTCACCGCCCGACTGCTTGGCGAAGCCGAATACCTGGCTGAGCCCGAGCCCGGTGCCGTGTCCGACGCCCTTCGTCGTGAAGAAGGGCTCGAAGATGCGCTCGAGCAGATCCGCCTCGATGCCCGAGCCGGTGTCCGAGACCGACACGGCCACGAAGTCTCCCGGCACGGCCGGATGCGCCCGCAGCGCCGGGATGCGGTCCGCGCGTCGCACCTTGATCAGCAGACGGCCCTCGCCCTGCATGGCGTCGCGGGCGTTCACCACGAGGTTGACGAGGGCCGTGTCGAACTGGCTCGGGTCGGCATCGACGTGGCAGCGCAGGGTCCGGCCGCCCGAGTCGGTGCCGGCATCGGTGTCGGTCGCGACGTGGATGCGCGCGCCGGTCAGGGTACCGACCATGTCGGCGATGGCGGCCACGGACTGGACCACGTCGAAGATCGCTGGTCGAAGCGCCTGCCGGCGCGCGAATGCCAGCAACTGGCTGGTCAGCTTGGCGGCGCGGTCGACCGTGTCGGAGATGGCGTCGACGTAGCGGCCCCGGCGATCCTCGCTCAGGCCCGGACGCTTCAACAGGTCGGTCGACGACTTGATGACGGTCAGCAGATTGTTGAAGTCGTGCGCCACGCCGCCGGTCAATTGCCCGACCGCCTCCATCTTCTGCGACTGGCGCAGCTGCTCCTCGAGGGTCCGGCGCTCCGTGACGTCCCGCCCGGTCGCGTGGAACCGGTCCCCGCGCGCGATGGCGTTCCAGGAGATCCAGCGGTACGCGCCGTCGGCAGTCCTGAAGCGGACGTCGAGGTCGGACAACCTGTGGTCGATGCGCAGTGTTTCGAACGCGCTGGCAGCCGTCTCGCCGTCGTCCGGATGAATCAGGCTGTCGATGCGGATGCCGACCAAGCTGCCGGCCGGCCAACCGAGGAGCTCCGTCCAGGCCGGATTGACCGCCTGACAGGTTCCGTCGAGGGCGCAGACGACGAGAAGGTCGCGGCTCGTCCTCCAGACGAGGTCGTGCTCGATCCGCCGGTCGCGAATCCGCGCCTCCCGCCGCTCCTCGTCCGACTGCTTGACGGCAAGATCCTCGAGGAGGACGGCGACGCGGCTCTGGATCCCTGTGCCGATCCGCATCGCGTGAACCTCGAGGACGGGCCCGGTTCGCGACATGGAGCCCTTGAAACGGGCACTGCGCCCGGATCGCGCGACCTCGCCGAGGATGTCGAGCCAGTGTTGCGCGTCGTCCGGCAGGAACTCGCTCATCCAGCGGCTCTCCGCGGCGGCGAGGCCCGACCGGCGCTCGAAGGCGGCGTTGGTCTCGACGAGCTGGCAATCCCGGGTCCTGCCATCCGCGTCGAAGCGCAGCTCGACGATGCAGAAGCCGACCTCGTCGTCCGCCGGCGGACCCCGCAGGTAGGAGGCCTGCGCGACCGCCTGGGCCTCCCGCTCCCGGAAGCGCGTGAGGTCGAGCTGGCTGCCGAAGAAGAACAGCAATTCGCCGTGCGGACCGAACACGGGGCTGATGTACAGCTCGTTGACGAAGGTGCTGCCGTCGCGCCGGTAGTTCAGCAGCTCCACCACGACGTCGCGTCGCGCGGCGATGGCGGCCCGGACGCGGGCGATGTCGGCCGGGTCGGTCGCCGGCCCCTGAAGGAAGCGGCAATTGCGCCCGATCAGCTCCTCCGCCGTGTAGCCGGAGAGTTTCAGGAAGGCGCGGTTGGCGAAGACGATCGGATTGTCGGGCAGGTTCGGATCGGTGACGATCATCGCCATCCGGGTCTTGTCGGCGGCGGTGAACAGGAGGTCGGACCGGGCGGTCCCGACACCGGCCAGGCTCGTGGTCGGGACGGCCGGGAGCTGGGTCGCGCGCAGGCGCGCGTTCTCCTCCACCAGCGCGCGCTCGCGCCGACGCAGCCGCTCGACCTCCCCCCGAAGATCTTCCATGCTCATGGTGCGGTCTTATCCGGAGCCGCTGCCGGGTCCAACGGCTACAGGCACCCGGATGCGAGGCGGGGGTGTGACCTCTGGTCCCGACAGGAGCGTTCGTCGTCGCGCGGCGTTCGGAGGTCACGACCTGGGGGAGGGGCCGTGCGGCCACCCCGATCCCGGCGCAGGACCAGGAAGGGCGCGTTCGGTGTGGCCGAGGCCTGATACGTGAGAGCCGCCCGGTTTCGGAATCGGCGCCCCGCGAACGCGAACGGCCGGGGCGCTGCCCCGGCCGTTGCGGCGTTCTAAGGGTCGCGGCTTACCGCAGGAGCTGGAGGACGCCCTGCTGGGCGGAGTTGGCCAGCGACAGGGCCGAGATGCCCATCGACTGACGGGTCGACAGCGCTTGCGAGTTCGCCGCCTCCTGGTTCAGGTCGGCGTTCGTCAGGTTGGCCGAGCCCGTCTGCAGCACGTTGATCAGCTGCTTGGAGAAGTCCTGACGGTTCTGAACGACCGACAGGTTCGAGC
>NZ_JBQEPK010000031.1:0-68260 GCF_052045615.1 Methylobacterium sp. 22177
TAGCCAAGCGCACCGTGCGGGCGGATCGTGTTGTAGTGCCGACGCCAGCTTTCGATGATGATCTGTGCCTCCTTCAGGGTGTAGAAAATCTCGCCGTTCAGGAGTTCATCCCGCAATCGCGCGTTGAAGCTTTCGACAAAGCCGTTCTCACCACGGTGAGCCTGGCGCGATGTAGGCGGCCTTCGCGTCAATAGCCGCAATCCAGGACTGCACCGACTTGGCGATGAACTCGGGCCCGTTGTCTGAACGAACGTGCTCGGGCACGCCGCGCAGGATGAACAGGTCCGAGAGCACGTCGATCACGTCAGCTCCCTTCAGCTTGCGCGCAACGCGGATCGCCAGACATTCGCGGGTGAACTCGTCGACGACGTTGAGCATCCGGAACTTGCGCCCGTCATGGGTGCGCGCCTCGACGAAGTCGTAGGCCCAGACGTGGTCGCGCCGCTCCGGTTTGAGCCGGATGCAGGAACCATCCCCGTCCCACAGCCGGCCCTTCTTCGGCTGGCGGCCGGGCACCTTCAGCCCATCGCGCCGCCAGATCCGCTCGACCCGCTTGTCGTGGACCAACCAGCCGGCCGCCTTCAGCAGCGCGCCGATCTTCCGGTGGCCGTAGCGCCCGTACCGGCGCGCCAGTTCTACGAGATCGGCGGTCAACGCCGCCTCATCGTCTCTGCCCCGCGGCACCTTGCGCTGCGTCGAACGATGCTGACCGAGCGTACGGCACGCGCGGCGCTCGGAGACGTCCAGGACGTCCATCACATGCTCGATGCAGGCGCGTCGGCGCGCGGGGCTGGTCAGTTTCCCCGGGCAGCCTCCTGCAGGATCAGCTTGTCGAGCGTGAGATCTGCGATCGCCTTCCGGAGCCGGTGGTTCTCGGTCTCCAGGTCCTTCATGCGCCGGACCTAGTCGCTCTTCAGGCCGCCGTACTCCTTGCGCCAGCGATAGTACGTAGCCTCCGTCACGCCGATCGTGCGGATCGCGTCCCCGACGCTCTGGCCCACGGGGAGACCAGCACATCCACCTGCCGCAGCTTGGCGACGACATCCTCCGGCTTGTGCCGCTTCGTTCCCGTCTGTCCGTCCTCGTCCTGGCCCCAAGGCCATACCTCAGGGCGGACCACTTCACTGGGGGCGGATCACTCAGGATCTCCCGCTCCTGGCGTAGCACCTCTCTCTCGCGCCGCAGGCGCGCGAGCTCGGCGGCTATGTCCTCCGCCGATCGGCCGGCGGATGGTCCATCTCCCGCTCACGTCGACCGTCAATCCAGTTGCGCAGCGTCGAGAGCCCGGCGCCGAGATCGGCGGCGACCTCGCGGCGCGACCGCCCACTCGTCTGCACCAATCGCACCGCCTCAGCACGAAACTCGGGGGTAAAGGTCTGCTTCAGGTCTGCCTGCGGAACCCTCCTCCTTCAAGAAGAGAGGTCTCCACTTTCTCGGGGCAAGTCCAGACCGGGCGTTGCTCCGACCGATAGAGGGCCACCGGGTCGCGCCGATGCTGTGTCGGCGTCCGCTGGCGGCCGCCGTTCATTGCTTCGCCACAAGCGCCAGAGGAGCGATAGCCGCCAGCTCAGCAAGCTACCGGCAAGGACTGGCGAAGGAACGGATTTCTGCAGCTCGGTCGCTGTCAGAAGGAGCTGCGACCTTCAGGGTCGGAGTTCCAACTGCGACCCAAATGCGACCCAGAGGCCGAAGCGCTATAAAGTCGCTTGGATCTCTGGACCTAACATACTGATTTTTTTGGTAGCGAGGGAGGGATTTGAACCCCCGACACAAGGATTATGATTCCTCTGCTCTAACCAGCTGAGCTACCCCGCCACGAGCAGCGATCGTCCGCGAGGACGATGCGTGCAGTGGCGGCGGTATAGGGAGAGCGGGCGCTCGGTGTCAACGGTTCTCCGTGCGCAAATCGCGGACGCGGAACTGTCGCGTTCCGCGCCGCACGGATCGCGGAAGGAAATGCTCGGCTGTCACCCGGAGCCGACGGTCGCCGACGCGGCGGCCATGTCCGACTCGCCCGAGGCCGCTAGGTTGCCGCACGGGCCGCGCGACGGCCCGTGAGATCACGGAGCGTTCGATGACAGCGCGCATGAGCCATCGCAGGACGACCAGCATCGCCGTCCTTCTCGTCCTTGGGCTGCCGCTCGCCGCCGGTCCGGCCGTCGCGGCGGGCAAGGAGGTCACCTACCGCGCCGCCCTCAATGGCGGCAGCGAGGTCCCGGCGACCGCGTCCCACGGCGAGGGCGAGGTCACCGCGACCTTCGATCCCGCCACCAAGCGCCTGAGCTGGTCAGGCCGGTACAGCGGCCTCACCGGTCCGGTCACGGCCGCCCATTTCCACGGGCCGGCCAAGGTGGGCGAGAACGCCGGCGTGCTTGTTCCGGTGACGGCGGCGAGCAGTCCCTTCACCGGCGAGGCGACCCTCGACGACGCCAAGGCCGCCGATCTCGCGGCCGGCAAGCTGTACTTCAACCTCCACACCGCCGCGAACCCGAAGGGCGAAATCCGCGGCCAGCTGGAGCGCGCACCCTGATCCGGAACATCGGAAGCCTCGACGATCCGGGCCGCGCCCGGTAGGCGGATCCCGTCCACCTGCCGGAGCCTTCGATGAAGCACACCGACGCCATCATCGCCTGGACACCCGTCCGCTGGGCGGAGCTGAAGCCGGAAACCGCCGGGCAGGTCGTCATCCTGCCCGCGCCCGACACCGCCGGAGAGGCCAAGCGCTACATGATGCGCGCCGGCGCCAGCTCGTCCGCCCTGGCCACCCTGTCAGAGGAAGCGCGCATCGCGCGCCTCTTCATCGACTTCCAGACCGTGGTCGTCCGCGACGGGATCGATCCCCAGGTCGCCCACCGGGCCTTCCTGGCGATCGACGAGTACCGGTTCCGCATCGCCCCCGACACCGAGGGCGCGGAATTCGAGGACCCTCCCGAGGAAGATTAACCTCACCTCATCGGCACGGTTCACCGCGCTCATGGAAGCGTGAGAATTTAGAATACACACATTACGGGCGCGCCCTATCTCCCGGCGGGTCCTCAATTCGTCGGAGGCCGGCCATGCCCGTATCCCGTCGCGCCGTCATCGCCGCAGCCGCCCTCGCTCCGCTCGCCGGCCGCCTCGCCGCGGCGGCGGAGCCTCTGATCCGTCGGCCGATTCCATCGACCGGCGAGATGCTCCCGGCCATCGGGATCGGTACGTCCCGGCGTTACGAGGTCGAACCGGCGCCCGAGACAGTGGCGCCTTTGAGGGAGGCCGTGAGAACCTTCGTCGATCTCGGCGGATCGGTGATCGACACGGCCCCGAGCTACGGCACCGCCGAGGACGTCCTCGGCCTTATCCTGGCGGAGCCCGGCCTGCGCCGGAAGATCTTCCTCGCCAGCAAGGTGGACACGACCGGCCGCGACGCGACGCTCGCGGAATTCGACCGGTCGCTCAAGCGAATGAAGGTCGACACTCTCGATCTGGTAGCGGTCCACAACCTGATCGACGTGACCGAGAATCTGGCGGCCCTGCGCGACCTGAAGGCGCAGAAGCGCATCCGATACGTCGGCGTCACGGTCTGGCGCGACAACCAGCTCGACGCGCTGGAAGCCGTCATGAGGCGCGAGAGTCTCGACTTCATCCAGGTCAACTACGCCATCGACAACCGCGCCGCCGCCGAGCGCGTGCTCCCGCTGGCCGCGGATCGTGGCACGGCGGTGATGACCAACGTGCCCTTCGGCCGCGACCGCCTGTTCAAGGCGGTCCAGGGCAAGGAGCTGCCGGCGGTCGCCAAGGATCTCGGCTGCGCGAGCTGGCCGCAATTCTTCCTGAAATACGTCCTCGGCAACCCCGCCGTGACCTGCCCGATCCCCGGCATGGCGAAGGCTGCCTACGTCGAGGACAACCTCGGCGCCGCGCGGGGCAAGCTCCCGGATGCGGCGCAGCGCAAGCAGATGGAGACGTTCATCGATGCGGTCTGATCTCACCTCGCGCCGCGCGGCGCTCGCCCTCGCGGGCGGACTGGCCGTGGCCGCGGCTCTCCCGGCGGCCGTGCCCGCCCTGGCCCAGGACGGCCCGAAAAAGATCCGGATCGGCGTCATCGGGGCCGGGAATATCGGTGGCACGATCGGGACGCTCTGGGTCAGGGACGGCCACGAGGTGATGTTCGCCTCCCGCCACCCGGAGCAGCTCGCCGCCATGGTCTCGGAGCTCGGGCCGAAGGCGAAGGCCGGCACGCCCGAGGAGGCGATCACGTTCGGGGACGCGGTCTTCATCGCCGTCCCCTACAAGGCCTATCCGGACCTCGCGAAGGAGATCGGCCCGTCCCTCAAGGGCAAGGTCGTCCTCGACGCCGGCAATGCCACGCAGAAGCGCGACGGCGCGCTCTACGACGAGGTCCAGGCCAGCGGGATCGGCGCCACCTCGGCCAAGTACTTCGCCGGCGCCAAGCTCGTGCGCGCCTTCAACGCGGCCAACTACAAGGTCTTCGCCAAGGAGGGCGCGGACGGCGGCAAGGGGCGCGCGGGCGGTCGGATGGCGATCCCGATCGCCGGGGACGACCCGGAGGCGCTGAAGGTCGCCGAGGGTCTTGTCCGCGACGCCGGATTCGATCCGGTGGTGGTCGGCCCGCTCAAGGACGCCGACAAGTTCGCCATGGGCAGCCCGGGCTTCGGCCACGACGTCACCGCGCCTGAGATGCGCGGGAAACTCGGACTGGCGAAATAGACGCTTCGCCCGACCCCTCGCCGCGCCCTGCGGCGGCGAGGGGTGCGACCGCGTCTCCCCGAGGGAGACTTGTCCGGGGAAGAAGCTCGTCTCGGTGAGATCGGCCCATGCCTGAATCCGCCCCCGCCCGCGGCACCCTCGCGCGCCTGATCGACGTTCAGCCCGGGGAGGGTCGGGCGCTGGCATGGTCCTGGGCCTACATCTTCTCGATCCTCGCCGCCTACTACGTCCTGCGCCCCATCCGGGATCAGATGGGCGTCGCTGGCGGCATCGAGAACCTGCCCTGGCTGTTCACCGCTACCCTGGTCGGGATGCTCGCCCTGAACCTGCCCTTCGCCTACCTGGTGAAGCGGATGCCGCGGGCGCGGTTCGTGCCGATCACCTACCGGTTCTTCGCGGCCAACATCCTCGCCTTCGCGCTGACGCTCTATCTCGCGCCCCCCGAGTGGGGCGTGTGGATCGGCCGGGTGTTCTTCGTCTGGCTGTCGATCTTCAACCTGTTCGTGGTGTCGATCTTTTGGGCGACGATCGTCGACGTGTTCTCGAACGCCCAGGGCAAGCGGCTGTTCGGCTTCATCGCGGCCGGCGCGACGCTCGGCGCCATCGCGGGCTCGGCCACCACCGCGATCCTGGCCAAGAATGTCCCGACCTGGGGCCTGATGCTCTGCGCGGTGGTACTTCTCGAGGTCGCGGTGTTCTGCATGCGCGGGCTCTCCGCGCTGTCGACGCAGCTGCACGAGGTGCCCGGCAGCCACGGGGGCGTCGCGGACGGGCAGGATCGGACGATCGGCGGGAGCGTGCTTGCCGGCGTCACCCGGACCCTCGCGTCGCCCTATCTGATCAACATCTCGCTGTTCCTGCTGCTGTTCTCGGTGACATCGACCTTCCTCTATTTCGAGCAGGCGGGCATCGCGAAGCGGAGCTTCCCGGATCGCGGCGCGCAGACGGCGTTCTTCGCCAGCGTCGACCTCGCGGTGAACGTCCTCACCCTAGGGATCCAGCTGTTCCTCACCGGCCGGATCGTGAACCGAATCGGCGTCGCCCTGACTCTGGCGATCCTCCCGGCCTTCAGCATCCTCGGCTTCGCGGCACTCGCCCTCTGGCCGACGATCGGCGTGATCGTGGCGTTCCAGGTGCTGCGTCGGGCCGGCAACTTCGCCATAGCCCGGCCGGTCAGGGAGGTCCTGTTCACCGTCGTCCCGCGGGAGGATCGCTACAAGGCCAAGAGCTTCATCGACACGGTGGTCTACCGGCTGGGTGATCAGGTCGGCGCCTGGTCGTTCACCGGCATCCAGGGAATAGGGCTCGGAAGCGCCAGCGTGGCCGGCGCCGCGATTCCGCTGTCGATGGCATGGCTCGTGAACAGCGTCTGGCTCGGGCGCGCGCAGGAGCGTCGCCGGGCCGAGCAGGCGGCGCTGTCGGGCAGTGAGCCCGAGCGGACCCCGCCTATCGTCCGCGCCGCGGCCTCGTCCAGCGGGTGAGGACCGCTGTCCCCCGCCTACCGGTGCCGCATGAAGTCCCAGACCAGATAGGCCGGGAACGGCAGCATGATCGCGAAGAAGATCCAGTCGAACATCTGAGGCATCAAGCCGTCTCCCGCTCGCTCTCCTGGTTCTACCGGTGTGGCCGGGTGAAGTTCCGTTCGGCCGCGGCGCCCCGTTAAGACGCGGTTTACCCTGACGGGCGACGTATCGCGCTCGGTCCGGGCGCGAGAGAGAGACATGGCGGGACCCGCATGGTCGGCGCCGCGGCGCGGGTGGCGCGCCGCCGCTCCCGCGATGGCCGTCCTCGGGCTCCTCGCCTTGTCGCCGGCGCCGGCCGCCGCGCAGGAGGAGCCGCTCTACATCCGCATCCGCCCGCTGTCGGACGCCGAGGCGGCGCGCGTCGCCCGGGAGATGCTCTGGGCCCGCAGGCAGGCCCATGCCCGCGCGGTGATCGAGTCCGTGTGCACCGGTTGCCTCGGCGCCTGGAAGCCCGAGCCGGCCCCGACTCCCGCGCCGGCCGACGACAGGATTGCGAACCTCACCGTTTCGTTAGGGGTTGAACTCGACCCCGGCTCCGGGGCATCCGGGCCCCATCCCGATTCATCGACCTCCGAGAGGCATCCATGACGCAAGCGCATCCGACCAGCGGCGCCGAGCCCGAAGTCGATTGCCCGGTGACCCTCGAGGTTCTGGGCTCCGTGTACCGGGCCGACGACTTCGACCTACCGCTGATTCTGGAGCAGATTCCGCCGCTCAAGCGCGCGCAGCTCGCCGCCTACCTCTACGGCAAGAGCCACATGCACAAGCTCGGGCTGAAGGTTGCCCGCTCCTGCGAGCGCGACGACCTGATCCGCGTGGCCGGCGAGATCGGCTCGGTGATCCACGGGCAGGCACACCTCAAGCCGTCGCGGCCGGCGCCCGAGGCGGCCCCGCAGCTGCGCGCCAAGACTCCGCCCGGCCAGAAGAAGGTGAGCCTCGCCGGTGCCGCCGCGAAGCCCGCGATCAGCCTCGGCGGCTCGGCCAAGGTCCGCAACTTCGACTGAGAGCCGACGCGTTTGGCCAGCCGAGACCGCCGCGCGCGGCTGGCCGCGCCGCGCCGCGCGGCGCCGGACCGGCAGAAATGCGCACGATTGAGTACCGGCGTCCGGCATTCCTTCGGTGACGGCACGTCGGAAGGTCGGACAACCCGGACTTGTGCGTTGCACGCGCCGCGGCCTTCGGATAATCGCCCGCGATGAACACCGACCACGACAAGATCCTGATCGTCGATTTCGGCTCTCAGGTGACGCAGCTCATCGCCCGCCGGGTGCGCGAGGAGGGCGTCTACTGTGAGATCGTGCCCTTCACGAAGGCCGAGGCGGCGTTCCGCGAGCAGAAGCCCAAGGGCGTGATCCTCTCCGGCGGCCCCGAATCGGTGACCGTGGAGGCATCGCCCCGCGCGCCGCAGCTCGTGTTCGATTCCGGCGTCCCGGTCTTCGGCATCTGCTACGGCCAGCAGACTATGGCGGCCCAGCTCGGCGGTGCCGTCGAGGGCGGTCACCACGCGGAGTTCGGCCGCGCCGAGGTCGAGATCCTGGCCGATTGCCCGCTGTTCAAGGGCGTGTGGCACAAGGGCGAGAAGTACCCGGTCTGGATGAGCCACGGTGACCGCGTCACCAAGCTGCCGGACGGCTTCACCACCGTGGCGATCTCTCGGAACGCCCCCTTCGCGGCGGTGGCCGACGAGGCCCGCAACTACTACGCGGTCCAGTTCCACCCGGAGGTGGCGCACACGCCCCACGGCGCCCTGCTGATCCGCAACTTCGTGCGCGATGTCGCGGGCTGCTCGGGCGACTGGACCATGGGCGCCTACCGCGAGGAGGCCATCGCCAAGATCCGCGAGCAGGTCGGCTCCGAGAAGGTGATCTGCGGTCTGTCTGGCGGCGTCGATTCGGCCGTAGCGGCGGTGCTGATCCACGAGGCGATCGGCGATCAGCTGACCTGCGTGTTCGTCGACCACGGGCTCCTGCGCCTCGGCGAGGCCGAGCAGGTCGTGGCTTTGTTCCGCGACCACTACAACATCCCGCTGGTCCACGTGGAGGCGTCGGGGATGTTCCTCGCGGCTCTGGAGGGCGTCAGCGACCCGGAAATCAAGCGCAAGACGATCGGCCGCCTGTTCATCGACGTGTTCGAGGCCGAATCGAAGAAGATCGGCGGGGCGAAGTTCCTCGCGCAGGGCACGCTCTACCCCGACGTGATCGAGAGCGTGTCGTTCACGGGCGGCCCGTCGGTGACGATCAAGAGCCACCACAATGTCGGCGGCCTGCCCGAGCGCATGAACATGAAGCTCGTCGAGCCGCTGCGCGAGCTGTTCAAGGACGAGGTCCGGGTGCTCGGCAAGGAGCTCGGCCTGCCCGAGGGCTTCGTCGGCCGCCACCCGTTCCCGGGCCCGGGCCTGGCGATCCGCTGCCCCGGCACCATCACGGGTGAGAAGCTGGAAGCCCTGCGCAAGGCCGACGCGATCTACCTCGACGAGATCCGGCAGGCCGGCCTCTACGACACGATCTGGCAGGCCTTCGCGGTGATCCTGCCGGTGAAGACTGTCGGCGTGATGGGCGACGGCCGCACCTATGACCATGTCTGCGCGCTGCGCGCCGTCACCTCGGTCGATGGCATGACCGCCGACTTCTACCCGTTCGACATGGCCTTCCTGGGCCGGGTCGCGACCCGGATCATCAACGAGGTGAAGGGCATCAACCGGGTGACCTACGACATCACCTCCAAGCCGCCCGGCACGATCGAGTGGGAGTGAGCGGCCGCCGAGCGGTCGGCACAGGCGCGGCGGAGCGCGACCAGCTCGGTCGTCACGGATTGCAGAGCGCCGGTTCGACCGCCTTCATCGCCGGCCGGAACGCCGCGAGATGCAGCCCGTCGCGGAGGGCGCCGGGCTTCGCGTAGCCGGTGTCGCCGTCGCGCAGGGCCGCGAACGGGTCCGTGAAGACGCACCCGAGCCGCCCACAGAGGTTCTGCAATCGACGCGAGTAATCGGCGACCGCTCCCGCGTCGACCAGCTTGCCGATCTCGCGACCGACCGGGGGGAGGGCGGTCACCACGACGCGCGGGCTCAAGGTCTGGAGCCGCCTGACGATGGTCTCGGCGGCGGCCTCGAACTGTTCCGTCGGCTTGTGCAGTTGCGGGTTGTTCTTCACCAGGATGTCGTTGGTCCCGATGGTCAGGACGGCGAGCCGGGGATTCACCTTGAAGGACAGGCGCGCGAGGTAGTCCGCGTAGCTGGCCGCGGTCGCGCCGCTGATGCCGCCGTTGAGGAACTCGAGGCCGCAGGGCCGCTGGCTTCCGGGCTGCAGTTCCACCTGCGAATCGCCGGCCCAGAACACGTAGTCCGGCGGCGCCTCGTCGAGGCTGACCTGCACGGCGATCAGGCGCATCTCCGCGTAGGCCCGCGCGTCGGCCCCCGGCCGGTGCAGGCGCCACCCGGCGAACCCGCCGATCGCCAGCAGGGCGAGCCCGCCGAGACCGAGGAGGACGGCGCGCTTCACGGCTCGGCCCCGGCCCGGTCGACCTGGGCGTCCGGGCGCGCGTCCGTCGTGGCGTAGTAGGGCTTGATGTCGAGGAGCGGCGTGCCGTCGAGGCAGTCGAGCCCGCGCACGCGGAGCGCGTCGCCGTCGCGGCCGAGCAGTTCCACGACGGACAGGGCGATCGGGTTGGGACGCGCGGGCGAGCGCAACGAGAAGGTGCCGCGAGGGCCGTCGGCGTGGCGCGGGCGCTGGACCACGAGGCCGCGCGTCGCCCGGTCCATCCAGTAGAGCAGGATCAGGTGCGTGCAGCCCGTGACATTGCGCAGGCCGGGGGCGTAGGCGGGATCGACCTCCACGGTGCAGACCGTGTCCGCCTGGAGCCCGTTCTTGGGACAGTCGGACCGCGTCAGCCAGGGCGTCCGCAGCCGACCGATGAAGTGGAGGCCCGCGTCAAAGGTCGCGGGCAGCGCGGCCCTCACTTCACCGGGACGGGTCCCGAACTCATCCGCGTCCATGCCGCCTCGCTCCGCGCCGGCCGGCTTGTCGGCCATGTGTTCGCGGCCCGCAACCCCGCATCTCGCCCCCGGATGGCGCGGGGTGTAGATCCGGCAGCAGGAACGGAGGCGACATGATCGAGCGGGAATTGCGGCCGATGCAGGCGGTGGCCGACGCCGGGACCGCCATCGACCGGCTCGTCGAGCTCTACGACGACGCGGCCGGCGCCCTGCGAACCGCGCTGGAGCGATACCTCGCCGGCGGGCCGCCGCCTGACGCCACGGAGCGGCTCGCCTTCCGCTACCCGGAGCTGCGGATCAGCTACCGCCCGGACGGACCGCTGCCGCGGGTCAGGCGCGCCACCGCCAAGCTCCAGGCCGCCGGCACCTACGCCACCACGGTCACGCATCCGGGCTTTTTCCGGACCTATCTGACCCGCCAGCTGGAGCCGCTGATCGCCGACTACGGCATCGCCATCGAGGTCGGCCTGAGCGCGCAGGAGATTCCCTACCCCTACGTGCTGGAGGCGGGGCTGGACGCACGCGGGCGGACCGTCGACGGCGCCGACCTCGCTACCTACTTCCCGGTCCCGCTCCTGTCTCTCGTGGGCGACGAGATCGCCGACGGGACATTCGACCAGATCGCCGGCGAGCCGCTGCCGCTGGCGCTGTTCGACGCGGTGCGGGTCGATTACTCGCTTCGGCGTCTGGTCCATTACACCGGCTGCGACTGGCGCGACGTCCAGCCCTGGATCCTGCTCACGAACTATCACCGCTACGTCGACCAGTTCGTCCGCCACGGGCTGGAGCGGCTCGCCTCGGGCGCGGAGGGGTTCGAGCGGCTGGTCCTGCCGGGCGGCGTGTCCGTGACCCGCGCCGAGGCGGCCGATGCCGACCCCGCGGCGGTCATTGCCGCCTCGCCCTGGCACCGGCACCAGATGCCGGCCTACCACCTGGTGGCGCGCGACGCCGACGGGACCCAGCAGGGCACGACGCTGGTCAATATCGGCGTCGGGCCGTCGAACGCGAAGACGATCACCGACCATCTCGCCGTCCTGCGCCCGGATTGCTGGCTGATGGTCGGCCATTGCGGCGGCCTGCGGCAGTCGCAGACCATCGGCGACTACGTGCTGGCGCACGCCTACCTCCGCCGCGACCGGATCCTCGACGAGCTCGTGCCGCCGGACGTCCCGGTGCCGGCCCTCGCCGAGGTGCAGGTCGCCCTCCAGGATGCCGCCGCCGCGGTGACGGGCGAGCAGGCCGACGCGCTCAAGCGGCGCCTGCGCACCGGCACGGTGGTGACCTACGACGACCGCAACTGGGAACTGCGCTTCAGCCAGGAGCGGCGTCGGATCAACCAGTCGCGCGCGGTCGCGGTGGACATGGAGAGCGGCACGGTCGCCGCCCAGGGCTTCCGCCTGCGCGTGCCCTACGGCGCGCTGCTCTGCGTCTCCGACAAGCCGCTCCACGGCGAGATCAAGCTGCCAGGCGCCGCCAACGCCTTCTACGATCGGGCGGTCTCGGAGCATCTCCAGGTGGGGCTGGCGGCCCTCGACGTGCTGCGGGCCGACCGGCAAGGTCTCCACTCGCGCAAGCTGCGAAGCTTCGACGAACCGCCCTTCCGGTAAAGTCTCGCGAAAACCGGAGAGGAGCGCAGGGTCGCGGCGTGCACGGCCCCGTCTCAGCGACCGACCGCCACGCCGTCAACAATACTCAAGCTTGGATACAGCCTCTGTGAGCGGTGTTGAGAGGTTAAGACACCACACACCAAGCTGAGATTTCCCATGACCCGTATGGCACTCGTTTCCACCGCCCTCCTGGCGGCCGTGGCTCTCGCGCCGTCCGGCGCCGAGGCCCGCGGCCTCGGCGGGGGTGGATCCCACGGCGGCGGCTTCGGCGGGGGCGGATTCCACGGCGGCGGCTTCGGCGGGGGCGGATTCCACGGCGGCGGTTTCGGCGGCGGCTTCCGCGGGACCGGGGTCGGCGGCGGAGCCTTCCGGAACGGCGGCTTCGGCGGCGGCGCCTTCCAGAACGGCGGCGTCGGCGGGGCGCGGGTCGGTGGATCGGGCGGCGGCTTCCGCGGTGCGGGGCTCGGCGCGGCCGGCGTCGGTGGCGTCCGGACCGGCGGATACAATCAGGCCGGCCGGTTCGGCGGGGTCGGAAACCGCGGCCTCGCCGGTCGCGGCTTCGTCAACCGCGGCTATTACGGCCACCGCTACGGCCGCGGTGTCGGCTACGGACTCGCCGGCCTCGGGCTCGGCCTCGGCGTCGGGTACGGCCTGGGCGGTCTCGACTACGGCTACGACAACTGCGCCTACAATTACGGCTACGGCGCCTACGACCCGGCCGCCTGCGACAGCTATTACGGCTACGGCTACTGAGTCCGCCGCGCGGGCGCGGTGCCCGCGCTCCGGCTTAGCGACGCGTCCGCGCCCGGCCCTCGAGGCCTGGCGATACCGTTCGGGGACACCCGTGCCCGTCATGCCGCGGGTGACGGTACGCTCCGCGCCGGCATCCCGGAGCGTCGACTGCGGGACGCAGATCCGAGAACCCCTGTCGATGCCGCACGTGTCTCCGCCGGCTTCCGAGGCGCCCGGATCCCGCTGCGCGGCCGCGATGTGAAGCGGGCCGCGTTCGCCTGCCGATAGAGCCGTGCCGAGCAAACCCCTCCCTGCCGACCGAGGAAGCGGTGGCGCCCACAGCCTTCGCCGTCCACGAAGGCTTGCTCAACATCTCCCGAATTGCGAACCGTTCCAATCCGGTGACGATGCCGCCTCCGGTGTAGCGTGGTGCGGGGACGATCGCGGTGAGCGGCGAGGGATTGGTTGCGGCGACGGCGGCGCTGCTCGTGCTGTGCATGGGCCTCTGGTCGACCGCGCTGCTGCCCGAGATCGTCACGGCGCTCGCCTTCTTCGGGATGGCGATGCTGCTGCGGCTCGGCTCTGCCGCCACGGTGTTCTCGGGCTTCTCGTCCTCCGCCTTCTGGCTCGTCCTGTCCGGCATGGTGGTCGGGCAGGGCATGACCCGAACCGGCCTCGGCGCCCGGATGGCGCGGACGCTCGCGCTGCGGCTCTCGGGTTCCTACGGGCGCTTCATCGCCGGGCTGGTGACGCTGAGCTTCCTCATCGCCTTCGTCATGCCGTCGAATCTGGGCCGCATCGCCCTGATGATCCCGGTGACCCTGGCACTCTGCGACGCCTTCGGGCTCGCGGCCGGGCGCCCTGGGCGTACCGGCGCGGTCCTGGCCGTCGGCCTCGCCACGCCGATCCTGTCGGCGGCGATCCTTCCCGCCAACGTCCCGAACCTCGTCATGGCCGGCTCGGCGGAGCACCTGCTCGGCCTGCATCTCTCCTACCTCTCCTACTTCCTCCTGCACGCCCCGGTCCTGGCCCTTGCGAAGGGCGTGCTGCTGGTCGCGCTGATCGTCCGGTTATTCCCCGACGACCTCGCCTCGGCCGCTCCGTCGCTGGCCGAGCGGCCGCCGCTCTCGGCGCCCGAGCGGCGCCTCGCGGTGATCCTCGCCTGCACCTTGATCCTCTGGATGACCGACAGCCTGCACGGCCTCGCGCCCGCCTGGGTCGGCCTCGCCGCCGCGGTGGTCTGCCTGCTGCCCCGGATCGGCGTGCTTCCGCCGGAGGCGTTCCAGCAGGTGAATCTGCGGACCTGCTTCTACATCGCGGCGCTCCTCGGCCTCGTCGCTCTGGTCAATGAGACCGGGCTGGGCGAGCGCCTCGGCCATCTGCTTCTGACGGTGGCGCCGCTGGCGCACGACGCGCCGACGCAGAACTTCGCGGTGCTCACAGGCATCGCCACGGTGCTGACCCTCCTCGTCACTGCCAACGGCGCCCCAGCCCTCTACACGGCTCTGGCGGGCGAGATGACGGAGGCGAGCGGCCTGTCACCCTTGGCGGTCGTCTCGCTGCAGGTGATCGGCTACTCGACCGTGTTCTTCCCCTATCAGGCGCCCCCGATCGTGTTCGCGAGCGAACTCGGGCGGGTCCGCCTCCGGGACGCGACGCGACTGACCCTGAGCTTCGGGGTGCTGTCGCTGCTGGTGGCGGCGCCGCTCGACTACGCGTGGTGGCGCATCCTGGGACAGCTAAAGTGACAGAATCGGCAAAGTGTCGCCCCGGACGGCACATTGCGCCGCACCATGGCGGATTGCGGGTTGCCCGCTCAGCCACTAGCGCTACCAGATTAGAGACGGTCCAGTTCGCAGCTGCGAGGCTTCAACCCGATGGCACCCACCGCCCGCCCGACAGTGGCACAGCCGATGTCGCCGCATCTCCAGATCTATCGCTGGACCTGGACGATGGCGATGTCGGTGTTCCACCGCATCACCGGAACCGCGCTCTATGGCGGGACTGCTCTGGTCGCGATCTGGCTCGTGGCTCTGGCTTCGGGCCCGGTGGGCTACTCTTACGTGGCCGGCTTCTTCGGCTCGATCTTCGGGCGCCTGATCCTGTTCGTCTACACGTGGATCCTGATGCACCACATGCTCGGCGGCATCCGGCACCTGATCTGGGATACCGGCGTCGGGTTCGACCGCGACAAGCGTCTCTCGATGGCCCGGCTGACGCTGATCGGCTCGGTGGCCCTCACCCTCGTCATCTGGGCGGTCGCCCTTCTGGTCCGCTGAGGAGGCCGACATGGCTAAGGAAGAGGTCCGGCAGGACACGCGCGTCTCGATCCGCACCCCGCGCGCACGGGTGCGCGGCCTCGGCGTCTCCCATCACGGCGCCGACCACTGGTGGCTGCAGCGGCTGACCGCCGTCGCCAACGTCGTGCTGATGCTGAGCTTCGTGGTGATCATCGCCAAGATGGCGGGCCGCGGCTACGCGGAGGCGCGGCTCCTCGTCGCGACCCCCCTGGTCTCGATCCTCCTGATCCTGGCGCTGCTGTCGGTGACGGTCCACATGCGCCTCGGCATGCAGGTGATCATCGAGGACTACGTGCACGCGCCGGCGACGAAGATCGCGGCGGTGTTCGCCAACAACGCTTACGCGGTCGTCGTGGCCGTCGCCTGCCTCTACGCGGTCCTGCGCATCGGCTTCGGACAGCCGGCCTGACCCCGCCAACAACGATCTCGAGGAGCCGAACATGGCCGCCAACGGCACCAACGGCAGCGGGCCTGCCTACACCATCCACGATCACGCCTTCGACGTCGTGATCGTCGGCGCGGGCGGCGCCGGCCTGCGCGCCACGGTCGGCTGCTCGGAGGCGGGCCTGCGCACCGCCTGCATCACCAAGGTGTTCCCGACCCGCTCCCACACGGTGGCAGCGCAGGGCGGCATCTCGGCCTCCCTCGGCAACATGGGCCCGGACGACTGGCGCTGGCACATGTACGACACGGTGAAAGGGTCGGACTGGCTCGGCGACCAGGACGCCATCGAGTATCTCGTGCGCAACGCGCCCGCCGCCGTCTACGAGTTGGAGCACTGGGGCGTGCCCTTCTCCCGCACGGAGGAAGGCAAGATCTACCAGCGCCCGTTCGGCGGCATGACCACGGACTACGGCAAGGGCACCGCCCAGCGCACCTGCGCGGCAGCCGACCGCACCGGTCACGCCATGCTGCACACCCTCTACGGGCAGGCGGTGAAGAACCAGACCGACTTCTTCATCGAGTACTTCGCCCTTGACCTGATCATGGACGACGAGGGCCGCTGCCGCGGCGTGATCGCGCTCGATCAGGCCACCGGCGAGATCCACCGCTTCCGCGCCCAGATGACCATCCTGGCGACCGGCGGCTACGGCCGCGCCTACTTCTCGGCGACCTCCGCCCATACCTGCACGGGCGACGGCAACGCCATGGTGCTGCGCGCCGGCCTGCCGCTGCAGGACATGGAGTTCGTGCAGTTCCACCCGACCGGCATCTACGGCGCGGGCTGCCTGATCACGGAAGGCTCCCGCGGCGAGGGCGGCTACCTCACCAATTCCGAGGGCGAGCGCTTCATGGAGCGCTACGCGCCGTCGGCGAAGGACCTCGCCTCGCGCGACGTCGTCTCGCGCTCCATGACCATGGAGATCCGCGACGGCCGCGGCGTCGGCAGGAACAAGGACCACATCTACCTGCACCTCGACCACCTGGACCCGAAGATCCTGCACGAGCGCCTGCCGGGCATCTCGGAATCCGCGCGGATCTTCGCGGGCGTCGACGTGACCAAGGAACCGATCCCGGTCATCCCGACCGTCCACTACAACATGGGCGGCATCCCCACGAACTATCACGGCGAGGTGCTGACGCTGCGCGACGGCAACCCCGACACGGTGGTTCCGGGCCTGATGGCGATCGGCGAGGCGGCCTGCGTCTCGGTCCACGGCGCCAACCGCCTCGGCTCGAACTCGCTGATCGACCTCGTGGTCTTCGGCCGCGCCGCCGGCAAGCGCTGCGCCGAGATCGTCGAGCCGAACGGCCGGGCCATGGAGCTGCCGAAGGGCGCGACCGACAAGGCGCTCGAGCGCCTGGACCGGTTCCGCTACGCCAACGGCTCGACGCCGACAGCCGAGCTCCGCGCCGAGATGCAGAAGACGATGCAGAACAACTGCGCCGTGTTCCGCACCGGCGAGGTGCTGGAGGAGGGCAAGGGCCTGATCCACAAGGTCTGGAACGCCGCCGCCGACGTGAAGGTCACCGACCGGTCGCTGGTCTGGAACACCGATCTCCTCGAGACCCTGGAGTTCGACAACCTGATCGGTCAGGCGGTGGTAACGATGGAATCGGCCGCCAACCGCACCGAATCGCGCGGCGCCCACGCGCGCGAGGACTTCCCGGACCGCGACGACAAGGACTGGATGAAGCACACGCTGTCCTGGCTCGACGAGAGCCGGCATCAGGTAAACATCGACTACCGGCCGGTCCACACCTACACGATGTCGAACGAGATCCAGTACATCGAGCCGAAAGCGCGCGTGTACTGATCTGCAACTCTGCACCACGACTGCGGCGGCGGGGCCTTGCCCCTCCGGCCGCCGCGTCCTGCTCTAGCGGAAGCCGTCGAGAACCATGGCTCAGTTCAACCTTCCGAAGAACTCCCAGATCACGCAGGGCAAGTCCTGGCCGGCCCCGCCCGGCGCCAGGAACCTGCAGACCTTCAAGATCTACCGGTGGAACCCGGACGACGGGGCCAATCCGCGGATCGACACCTACCAGGTCGACCGTGAGGATTGCGGCCCGATGGTCCTGGACGCGCTGCTGTGGATCAAGAACAAGGTCGACTCGACGCTGGTCTTCCGCCGCTCCTGCCGCGAGGGCATCTGCGGCTCCTGCGCGATGAACATCGAGGGGCAGAACGCGCTCGCCTGTACGATGGGCATCGACGAGTGCAAGAGCCCCGACAACGCCCTGCCGGTCATGACCCGCAAGGACAAGGACGGGGCGATCCGCATCTACCCGCTGCCGCACATGCCGGTCCTGAAGGACCTCGTGCCGGACCTGACGAATTTCTACGCCCAGCACGCCGCCATCGAGCCCTGGCTCCAGACGGAGACGCCCGCGCCCGAGAAGGAGTGGCGCCAGACGCCGGAGGACCGGTCCCGCCTCGACGGCCTCTACGAGTGCATCCTGTGCGCGTGCTGCACCACGTCGTGCCCGAGCTACTGGTGGAACGGCGACAAGTTCCTCGGCCCCGCGGCCCTGCTTCAGGCCTATCGCTGGCTGATCGACTCGCGCGACGAGAACACAGGCCACCGCCTCGACGGGCTGCACGATCCCTTCCGGCTGTATCGCTGCCACACCATCATGAACTGCGCCAATACCTGCCCGAAGAGCCTGAACCCGGCGAAGGCCATCGCCGAGATCAAGAAGATGATGGTCGAGCGCACGCTCTGATTGCAGAGTCCGGCCGGGCATGAGGCCTGAGGGCCACACTCGGCTGAAAAGGCCGGCTCTCCGCAGCGGAGTCGGCCCGGGCTGAGAGCGCTGCCTTGCGGTCAGCGCAATTGGCACGGAGTCAGGGTCGAAGCGCCTCCGCGCTCTGAAGCCTGATCCGAAGTGGACCGATGCTGCGCCCGAGCCTGTCGACGTTCGCCGTTCTCTGTCTGAGCGCCAGCCTCGGCGCCTGCGCCTCGAGCCGCCTCGACGGCCCGCGCACCCGGGGTCCGTCGCCCCAGGCGTCCCTCGACACCGTGCCGGCCATGCCGTCGGGCACCGTGACGGCGGCCCCGCTGGCGCCGCCGCCCGGCGTCGCCGCGAGCCCCGACGCGCCGCCCCCGCCCGGCGCCCAGGCGGCCGCGACGCCGCCCGGTGGTCCGACCGTGATCGCCGAGCCGGTCGCGCCGCCGCCGCCGCCGCCACCGGTCGCCACGAGCGGCCGCTCCGCGGTGGTCGGCAGCTGGGATGCCCGGGACGCCACCGGGGCGAACTGCAAGGTCACGCTCTCGAGCACGCCGGCCCTCGACCTCTACCGGGCGACGGCCTCGGGCTGCGCCAACAAGGATCTGGCGCGGGTCTCGGCCTGGGACTTCCGCGACGGCGAGGTCTACCTCTACCAGCCGGGCGGCTCGGTGGCGGCGCGGCTGCGCCAGGGCGGCGGCGGCCTGGAAGGCGCCCTGACCAAGTCCGGCGCGGCGCTCGCCCTCAACCGCTGAGGCCGGGCGGCGCGACCACGCCGCGCGGTTGGCACCCGGCGGGAGGCGCTTACATGAGGGGCTCCCGCCGCGTCACGCCCCCGTACACATGTTCCTCGATTGGCTTGAACGCCGCGTCGACCCCTTCGCGCCCTTCGACGAGGCGCGGATGCCGCCGCGGTCGGTTCTCGGTTTCGCCTGGTTCTACCTGCGCCCGATCCGCGCCGCCCTGGCGGCGCTGTTCGTCATCGCGGTGGTCGCCGGCACGGTCGAGGCCTCCCTCTACCTCGTGATGCGCTGGTTCATCGACCTGCTCGGCTCGGCCGACCGGGCGACGGTGCTGTCGGACCACGCAGTCGAGCTCGGGCTGGTGGTCCTGCTGATCGCCGTGGTGCGACCGCTGTCGATCTGGGCCCACGAGGTGCTGTCCAACCAGCTCGTCGTGCCGCAATCCACCAGCCAGATTCGCTGGCGGGCGCATCTCTACACCCTCGGGCACGCGCTCTCGTATTTCCAGGGCGACTTCTCGGGGCGTCTGGCCAACCGCGTCGTCCAGGTGGGCCCGGCGGTGCGGGAACTCGCCGTCGTCTTCATCGACACGCTGCTGTACGTGGCGATCTACGCGATCACCGCGGTCGGGTTGTTCAGCGCGATCTCGCCATGGCTCGCGGTCCCGGTGCTGCTCTGGATCGCCGCCTACGCGGCCCTGACCGCGTGGTTCGTGCCCCGGGCCCGGGCGCGCTCGCACAAGACCGCCGACACCCGCTCGACCCTCATCGGCCGCATCGTCGACAGCTACACCAATATCCTGACGGTGAAGCTCTTCGCCCGCGATCGCGAGGAGCGGGCCGCCGTCCAGGACGCCGTGGAGGTCCACACCGCCGCCTACCTCCACCAGTTCCGGCTGGTGACCCTGACCACGAGCCTTCTCGGGCTGCTCAACAGCGCGCTGCTGATCGCCACCGGCGCCGCCTGCCTCGTCCTGTGGCGCGACGGCGGCATGAGTACCGGCGAGGCTTCGGCGGGGCTCGCCCTAGTCCTGCGCCTCATCGCCATGTCGGGCTGGGTCATGCAGACCGTGCGCGGCGTCTTCGAGAACGTCGGCGTGGTCCAGGAGAGCATGCAGACGATGGCCCGGCCGCACGGCCTCGTCGACGCGCCGGACGCGCGGACGCTGACCGTCACCGGCGGCGAGATCCGGTTCGAGGAGGTCGGCTTCCACTACGGGCGCGGCGACGCCACCGTCATCGAGGATTTCTCCCTGACGATCCGTCCGGGCGAGAAGGTCGGGCTGGTCGGCGTCAGCGGCGCGGGCAAGTCGACCCTGGCGGGCCTGCTCCTGCGGCTCTACGACGTGGAGAGCGGGCGCATCCTGGTGGACGGCCAGGACATCGCGACGGTGACGCAGCAATCCCTGCGCGAAGCGATCGCGATGGTCAGCCAGGACACGTCCCTGCTGCACCGCTCCATCCGCGACAACATCGCCTACGGCCGCCCCGGCGCGACCCAGGCGGAGATCGAGCGGGCGGCCCGCCTCGCCCACGCGGACGCGTTCATCGCCGACCTCGTCGACCACAAGGGCCGGCGCGGCTACGACGCCCAGGTCGGCGAGCGCGGCGTCAAGCTATCCGGCGGGCAGCGCCAGCGCATCGCCATAGCCCGGGTCATGCTGAAGGACGCGCCGATCCTCATCCTGGACGAGGCGACCTCGGCCCTGGACAGCCAGGTCGAGGCGGCGATCCAGGACTCCCTCGACACGCTGATGGCCGGCAAGACCGTGCTGGCGATCGCGCACCGCCTGTCGACCATCGCGGCCCTCGACCGACTGGTCGTGATCGACCGCGGCCGGATCATCGAGGAGGGGACGCATGCCGAGCTGGTCGCCGCCGGCGGCGTCTACGCCGGCCTCTGGTCGCGCCAGTCGGGCGGTTTCCTCGACGACGGGACGCCGCGGTACGACAGCGTGGTCGCCTGAGTGGTGCGCTGGCGCGATTGCCGGCAACATACCGCTACGATCGAGGGGCGACCTTATCGCCGCGCCGCACACAGCGGCTTGACTCGGGGGCGGCAGACGGTCTCATTGCTCAGATTAGAACCATAATGCTTTGTTCCCGGACCGAGCCGGGACGAGGGCACCTGCGGCCCTGACGCCGACGCATGGAGTTCCGAACCTTGGCGAACACATCAGCCGCCGCTCCCGCGGTCTCTGGTCATGACGGCAGCCGCCGTGACTTCCTGTTCCTGGCGACCGGCGCCGGGCTGGCGGTCGGGGCGGGGGCCGCCGTGTGGCCGCTGATCTCTTCCATGGCGCCCGACGCCGACACGATCGCCGCGGGCGCGCCGATCGAGGTCGATCTCACGCCGATCCAGGACGGCCAGATCGTCAACGTCTTCTGGCGCGGCAAGCTGATCTTCGTGCGCAAGCTGACCGCCAAGGAAGTGGCCGACATGAAGGCGGTCCCGCTCTCGGCGATGATCGATCCGGCCGCCTTCCCGACGCGGGTCAAGAGCGGCCACGACCAGTGGCTCGTCGTCTACGGCAATTGCACGCATCTCGGCTGCGTGCCGATCGGCCACCAGGGCAATTTCGAGGGCTGGGCCTGCCCGTGCCACGGCTCGCAGTTCGACGCGGTGGGCCGCGTGCGCCACGGACCGGCGCCCATCAACCTGCCGATCCCGCCCTACGCCTTCGAGACGGATTCCAAGATCCGGATCGGCGAGGGCGGCAAGGAAGCGGCCTGAGGAGGACGGAAGCATGAGCGCGACAGCCAGCACCTACGTCCCCAAGAGCCGCGTGGCCAAATGGTTCGAGGCGCGCCTGCCCATCGTCGGGCTGGTGCACTCCTCGTTCGTGGCCTTCCCGGTTCCCCGCAACCTGAACTACTTCTGGACCTTCGGGGCGATCCTGATCGCCTTCCTCGGCATCCAGATCGTCACCGGCGTCTGGCTGGCGATGCACTACGAGCCTTCGGCGACGGGTGCCTTCACCTCCGTCGAGAAGATCATGCGCGACGTGAATTACGGTTGGCTGCTGCGCTACGCGCACGCCAACGGCGCGTCGATGTTCTTCGTCGCCGTGTACCTGCACATGTTCCGCAACCTCTACTACGGGTCCTACAAGGCCCCGCGCGAGGTGCTCTACATCCTCGGCGTCGTGATCTACCTGCTGATGATGGCGACGGCCTTCCTCGGCTACACGCTGCCCTGGGGCCAGATGAGCTTCTGGGGCGCCACCGTCATCACCAACATCCTGGCGGCGATCCCGGTGGTCGGCGACACGATCCAGACCCTGCTCTGGGGCGGCTACTCGGTCGGCAATCCGACGGTCAACCGCTTCTTCTCGCTGCACTACCTGCTGCCGTGGATGATCGCCGGGGTCGTCGTGCTGCACGTCTGGGCGCTGCACGTCACCGGCCAGAACAACCCGGTCGGCATCCCGATCAAGTCGGGCAAGGATGCGGTGCCGTTCACGCCCTACGCGACGATCAAGGACGTGTTCGCCGTCTGCGTGTTCATGATCCTGTTCTCTTGGTTCCTGTTCTACCAGCCGAACTATCTCGGCCACGCCGACAACTACATCCAGGCGAACCCGGCGGTGACGCCCGCGCACATCGTGCCGGAATGGTACTTCCTGCCGTTCTACGCGATCCTGCGCGCGGTCCCGAGCAAGCTCGGCGGCGTGATCCTGATGTTCTCGGCGGTGATCATCCTGGCCTTCGCGCCCTGGCTCGACACGTCGCGGATCCGCTCGTGCAACTACCGGCCGCTCTACCGCCAGTTCTTCTGGGTCTTCGTCGGCGCCACGCTGCTCCTCGGCTGGCTCGGCTCGCAGCCCCCGGAGGGCGGCTACGTGCTCGCCGCGCAGGTCTGCACCGCCTACTACTTCGCGCACTTCCTGATCGTCATGCCGCTCTGCGGCCTGTTCGAGACGCCGAAGAAGCTGCCGGGCTCGATCCTCGAGAGCGTGACCGGGCCGGGCAAGCAGGTGAGCGGGTCCGGCATGCCGGCCGGCGCCGCCGCCGCTCCGACCACCAAAGGCTGACGGGCTGACGACAGGACCATGATGATGACCCGCGTCCTCTCGACGACCGCCGCGGCCGCCCTGGCGGCCCTGCTGATCGGCGCCGTGCCGGTCTCTGCCCAGGAAGGGCATGGCGGGCCGATCCCGGCCCGCGTGAACTGGAGCTTTGCCGGCGTGTTCGGCCGCTTCGACACCGCGCAGCTGCAGCGCGGCTTCCAAGTCTACAAGGAAGTCTGCTCCGCCTGTCACTCGATGAAGCTGGTCTCCTTCCGCAACCTCGCGCAGGAGGGCGGGCCGCATTTCTCGGCCGGGCAGGTCAAGGCGCTGGCCGCGACCTACCAGGTGAAGGACGGGCCGAACGATGCCGGCGACATGTTCGACCGTCCGGGCCGGCCGGCCGACACGTTCCCGCCGCCGTTCCCGAACGACCAGGCGGCCGCCGCCGCCAACGGCGGCAAGGCACCGCCGGACTTCTCGGTCATCGCCAAGGCGCGGACCTTCTCCCGCGGCTCGCTCTACTTCCTGACCGACTGGCTGCCCTTCGTCGGCTACTCGGAGCAGGGGCCGGACTATATCCATGCCCTGATCAACGGCTACGAGGATCCGCCGAAGGACTTCGCGCTGCCGGAGGGCGGCCACTACAACAAGTACTATCCCGGCCACATCATCGCGATGCCACCGCCGATCACCGACGGGCAGGTCTCGTACCCGAAGAACGATCAGGGCCAGCCGGTCGTGCCCGAGACGGTCGACCAGTACGGCAAGGACGTTTCGGCCTTCCTGATGTGGGCGGCCGAGCCGCACATGATGGACCGCAAGGCCCTGGGCTTTCGGGTGATCCTGTTCCTGATCATCCTGTCGGGGCTGCTCTACTACGTGAAGAAGAAGATCTGGGCCGATGTCGGCGGCGAGGTCCACGGCCTCCAGCCGGAGCTGCACAAGACCTACTGAGGCCGGCCAGATCAGTCCGCTGTTCGGATGGGCCTCCCTCGGGAGGTCCATCTTTTTTTTGGTCGGCTCTCCATGCTACCGCTCGCCCGCCGCGACGGTCCTCCTTCCGACACTGCCCGTCCCCTGCACCACCTCATCCTGAGGTGACCGCGTCAGCGGGCCTCGAAGGCGGGCTCCAGGGATCAGAGCGGCTTCGGGAGGTCTCCTTCGCGGCCTCCGCATTGCTCCGGCACCTCAGGATGAGGTGCCGGGTGGGATAAGCCGCGCTGCCGAGGCGTCGCGCGTTGAGGGATTCCGGCATGAGCGCAGCGGTACTGGGTGTCATGGGTGGCTCCGGCGTCTACGACCTGCCGGGTCTCGAGGACGTGCGCGAGGAGCGCGTGGTGTCGCCCTGGGGCGAGCCGTCGGACGCCCTGCGGATCGGGCGCATCGGCGACACCAAGGTCGTGTTCCTGGCCCGCCACGGGCGGGGGCACCGGCTCTCGCCGTCGGGCATCAACTACCGCGCCAATATCGACGCCCTGAAACGGGCCGGGGTGACCGACCTCGTCGCCCTCTCGGCCTGCGGCTCGTTCCGCGAGGATCTGCCCCCAGGCCTCTTCGTGCTCGTCGACCAGTTCGTCGACCGCACGCACGGGCGCGCCTCGTCGTTCTTCGGCGACGGCTGCGTCGCCCACGTGTCCCTGGCCCATCCGGTCGGCCCCGGCCTGCAGGCGCGGATCGCCCAGGCCGCGAAGGCCGAGGACATCGCGGTCCATCGCGGCGGCACATATGTCTGCATGGAGGGGCCGCAATTCTCCTCCCTCGCCGAGTCCCGCGCCTACAAGGCCCAGGGCTTCGACGTGATCGGCATGACCAACATGCCCGAGGCCAAGCTCGCCCGCGAGGCGGAGATCACCTACGCGACGATCGCGATGGTGACCGACTACGATTGCTGGCACCCCGGCCACGACGCGGTCGACGTCGCCTCGGTGATCGCGGTCGCCCGCGCCAACGCCGACAAGGCGGCGCGCCTCGTGGCCCGCCTCGCCCGCGACTTCCCGGCCGAGCGCGAGCCGTGCCCGGCGGGCTCGCACCGGGCGCTCGCCGGCGCGATCATGACGGCGCCCGCCGTCCGGGACCCGGCACTGCTCGCCAAGCTCGACGCCGTGGCGGGGCGGGTCCTCAACGGCTAGCCGGCCGCCCTTTCCATTCGGCGACGAGTCCCTCTAGAAGGCGCGGGCGGCCCTGGCCGCCCCCGACGCGAAGTCCAGACCGAAATGCGCAGCGCCTCCATCAGCCGGAAGACCGCGGAGACCGACATTGCGGTCTCCGTCAATCTCGACGGGACCGGGCGGTCGAACATCGCCACCGGGATCGGCTTCCTCGACCACATGCTGGATCTGCTGGCGCGGCACGCCCTGTTCGACCTGGACGTGAAGGTCGACGGCGACCTGCATATCGACCAGCACCACTCGGCCGAGGATTGCGGCATCGCCCTGGGACAGGCGTTCGCCAAGGCGCTCGGCGACAAGCGCGGGGTCACGCGCTACGCCGACATCCACCTGCCGATGGACGAGGCGCTGACCCGGGTCTGCGTCGACATCTCGGGCCGGCCCTTCCTGGTGTTCCGCACGACCTTCCGAGTGGAGAAGATCGGGACCTTCGACACCGAGCTGGTGCGCGAGTGGTTCCAGGCCTTCGCGATGAATGCCGGCCTGACCCTGCACGTGGAGACCCTCTACGGCGACAACGCTCACCACATCGCGGAGAGCTGCTACAAGGGGCTGGCCCGCGCCTTGCGGAAGGCCGTGGCGATCGATCCGCGGGAGGAGGGGCGCGTTCCCTCCACCAAGGGCTCCCTGTAGACCTGTTGTCGCCGGGCGCCCGGATCGGCCACGCGGCCGTCGCGGCGCACGCTGTCGGAGTTTCGCGATGCGGATGCGCAGCTACACGCTCCACCTGCCAGCCGACGCGCGGCCGGGCGAATCGCTCGGGCTCGACCGGGCGCTGCTGGTGCGGGACGGCTTCTCCTGGCCGGCCTTCGCCTTCACGGTGCTGTGGTTCCTGTTCCACCGGCTCTGGCTCGCCGCCCTGCTCGTGCTCGTCGGGCTCGTGGCGCTGGCCGCCGCCGGTATCGCCCTCGGGCTGCCGGCCGGCGCCGGCCTGATCGTCACCCTGCTGGCCGGCTGGCTGATCGGCCTCGAGGCTTCGAGCCTGCGCCGCTGGACGCTGGCGCGGCGCGGCTGGCCGGCGCGCGACGCGGTGGTCGCCGCGACGCCCGAGGAGGCCGAAGCCCGGGCTCTGAACCGCTGGCTCGAGGCGAGCCCGGCCGCGCCGCGGGCCCCGTTCCCGAGCGGCCCCAGCCGGCGGGCCGAGCCGGTGATCGGGCTGTTCCCCGCCCAGGAAGGCGCCCGGTGAGTTCCCGGGCGAGACGCGCATGAGCACCGAGACCGTCGCGATCATCGATTACGGGTCGGGCAACCTCCACTCCGCCGCTAAGGCCTTCGAGCGCGCCGCTCGCGAGAGCGGGCGCGACGCGCGGATCTGCCTGACCTCGGACCCCGACGTGGTGGCTGCGGCCGACCGCGTGGTGCTGCCCGGTGTTGGCGCCTTCGCGGATTGCCGCCGCGGTCTCGACGCCGTCCCCGGCATGGTCGAGGCGATGACGCAGGTCGCCCACGGGGCCGGCCGCCCGTTCCTCGGGATCTGCGTCGGGATGCAGCTGCTGGCGAGCCGCGGGCTCGAGTACACGACCACGCCGGGGCTCGGCTGGATCCCCGGCGACGTCGGTCCGATCCGGCCGTCGGACCCGGCGCTGAAGGTCCCCCATATGGGCTGGAACACCCTGCGGACCGAGCGCGACCACCCGCTGCTCGCCGGTATTCCCACCGGCGAGGACGGGCTGCACGCGTACTTCGTGCACAGCTACGCGCTGAAGGCCGAGCGCCCGGACGACGTGGTGGCGCGCGCCGAGTACGGCGGCCCGGTCACCGCCCTCGTCGCACGCGACAACGTCGCCGGCACGCAGTTCCACCCCGAGAAGAGCCAGCGGCTGGGCCTCGCGCTCATCGCCAACTTCCTGAACTGGCGCCCGTGAGCGCCGTTCGGCCCAGGCAAGAAGGACGGAAGCGCCCGTGATCCTGTACCCGGCGATCGACCTGAAAGAGGGGCGTTGCGTCCGCCTCATCCAGGGGGACATGGCGCAGGCCAAGGTCTTCGGCGACGATCCGGCCGCGCAGGCCGCGATCTTCGAGGCGCAGGGCTTCTCCTGGCTCCACGTGGTCGATCTCGACGGCGCCTTCGCGGGGGCGCCTCGGAACGCGGAGGCGGTCGACGCGATCCTCGCGCGGGTGAAGATCCCGGTCCAGCTCGGCGGCGGGATCCGCGAGATGAAGACCCTGGAGGGCTGGCTGAGCAAGGGCGTCGCCCGGGCGATCATCGGCACCGCGGCGGTGCGCGATCCCGGCTTCGTCCGGGAGGCCGCCCGCAAGTATCCCGGGAAGATCGCGGTCGGCATCGACGCCAAGGACGGCCGCGTCGCGGTCGAGGGCTGGGCGCAGACCTCAAGCATGACCGCGGAGGAGCTGGGGCGCCGGTTCGAGGACGCGGGCGTCGCGGCCATCATCTACACCGACATCGCCCGCGACGGGATCCTGAAGGGCCTCAACGTCGAGATGACCCTGGCGCTCGCCCAGGCCGTGCGCATCCCGGTGATCGCCTCGGGCGGCCTCGCGTCGATCGACGACGTCCACCGCCTGCTGAAGCCGGATTGCGCCCTGATCGCGGGCGCGATCACCGGCCGGGCGCTCTACGACGGCCGCATCGATCCGGAGGCGGCCCTGGCCGCGATCGCTGCGGCGCGCGGCCCGGTGGCGTGATATCCAGAGACTCGCGACATGAGACGCCGCCCGTGCTGAAGACCCGCATCATCCCCTGCCTCGACGTGAAGGACGGGCGCGTCGTGAAGGGCGTGCGCTTCGAGGGCCTGCGCGACGCCGGCGATCCCGTCGAGGCCGCCAAGGTCTACGACGCGGCCGGCGCCGACGAGCTGTGCTTCCTCGATATCACCGCGAGCCGCGAGGCCCGCGGCACGCTGCTCGACATCGTCAGCCGGACCGCCGAGGCCTGCTTCATGCCGCTCACGGTCGGCGGCGGCGTGCGCACCGTCGAGGACGTGCGCGCGCTGCTGCTCGCCGGCGCCGACAAGGTCGCGATCAACACCGCGGCCGTGAAGGATCCCGACCTCGTGGCCCGGGCCGCCGAGAAGTTCGGCGCGCAGTGCATCGTGGTGGCGATCGACGCCAAGCGCGTCTCGCCCCCCGGCGCGCCGGCCGCCTGGGAGATCTTCACCCACGGCGGCCGCGACCCGACCGGGATCGACGCCGTGGCCTTCGCGCGCCTCGTCGCCGAGAAGGGCGCGGGCGAGCTGCTCGTCACCTCCATGGACAAGGACGGGACCCGCTCCGGCTACGACCTCGCCCTCACGCGCGCGATCAGCGACGCCGTCACCGTGCCGGTGATAGCCTCGGGCGGCGTCGGCGGCCTCGACGACCTCGTGGCCGGCGTGGCCGAGGGCGGCGCCAGCGCCGTGCTGGCGGCCTCCATCTTCCATTTCGGGCAGGCGAGCGTCGCCGAGGCGAAGGCGCACATGGCGGCGGCCGGTCTCGCCATGCGCCTCGACGGTCCGGCCTCTTCCGCGAGGGCGCCCCTGTGAGCAGCTACCTTCTGGCGAACGCCAACCTCCTCGATCCCGCGACCGGCCGCGAGACCGCCGGCGCGGTGCTGGTGCGGGACGGCCGCATCGCCGACATCGCCGCCGGCGCGGCGCCGGGCGCCCCGGCCGATGCGAAGCGCGTCGACTGTGCCGGCCGCGTGCTGACCCCGGGGCTGATCGACATGCGCGCCTTCGTGGGTGAGCCGGGAGCCGAGCACCGCGAGACCCTGGCCTCGGCGAGCGCCGCGGCGGCGGCGGGCGGCGTCACGACGCTCGTCTGCATGCCCGACACCAACCCGGTGATCGACGAGCCGGCCATCGTCGACTTCGTGCTCCGGCGAGCCCGCGACACGGCGAGTGTCAACGTCCTGCCGGCGGCCGCCATCACCAAGGGGCTGGCCGGCCGGGAAATGACCGAGTTCGGCCTGCTCAAGGAGGCCGGCGCGGTCGCCTTCACGGACGGGCTCCGGGCCGTGGCCAATGCCCAGGTGCTGCGTCGCGCCCTGACGTATGCCCGGGATTTCGACGCGCTGATCGTGCAGCACGTGGAGGAATCCGCCCTCGTCGCCGAGGGCGTGATGAACGAGGGCGAGCTCGCCTCGCGCCTCGGGCTGATGGGCATCCCCCGCGAGGCCGAGACCGTGATGCTGGAGCGCGACATCCGCCTCGTGCGGCTGACCGGCGCCCGCTACCACGCGGCGATGATCTCCTGCGCGGATTCGGTGGAGATCGTCCGCCGGGCCAAGCAGGACGGCCTGCCGGTGACCTGCGGCGTCTCGGTGAACAACCTCGTCCTCAACGAGAACGACATCGGCCATTACCGCACCTTCTGCCGGCTCTCGCCGCCCCTGCGCCACGAGACCGACCGGCAGGCGGTGGTGGGCGCCCTCGGCGAGGGCGTGATCGACGTGGTCGTGTCCGACCACAACCCGCAGGACGTGGAGACCAAGCGCTTGCCCTTCGCCGAGGCGGCGGACGGGGCGCTCGGCATCGAGACCCTGCTCGGCGCCGCGATGCGCCTCGTCCACACCGGCGACCTCGCGTTGCCCAAGCTCGTCGCCGCGCTCACCGTCAATCCGGCACGGATCCTCGGCCGCGAGGCCGGCCGGCTGGCGGTGGGCGCCCCCGCCGACCTGGTGCTGATCGATCCCGACCTCCCCTACGTCCTCGACAAGCGCCGGCTGAAGTCGCGCTCCAAGAACTCTCCCTTCGACGAGGCGCGCCTCCAGGGCGCGGCGGTGCTGACGCTGGTCGGCGGCCGGATCGTCCACGCGGTCGACGACCTCGCGGCGGCCGCATGATGCCGCCGGATCTCGCGACCCCGGCCGCCCTCGGCGGTCTCGCCCTCGGCTACGCCCTGGGCTCGATCCCGTTCGGGCTGATCCTCACGAAGTTCGCCGGCCTCGGCGACGTGCGGGCGATCGGCTCCGGCAATATCGGCGCCACCAACGTGCTGCGCACCGGCCGCAAGGGCCTCGCCGCGGCGACGCTGCTGGGCGACGCCCTCAAGGGCACGGCGGCCGTCCTCATCGCGCGCCAGCTGGGCGAGGGCCCGGCGCTCGCCGCGGGGCTCGGCGCCTTCCTCGGCCACCTCTTCCCGGTCTGGCTGGGCTTCAAGGGCGGCAAGGGCGTCGCGACCTTCATCGGGGTACTGCTCGCCTTCAGCCCGCTTGCCCTCGCGGCGTTCGCGGCGATCTGGCTCGGGCTCGCCTTCGCGCTCAGGTACTCGTCGCTGGCGGCGCTCGCCGCCTCGGCGGCTACGCCCCTCGTCCTCTGGGCGCTCGGTGCCCCGACACAGGCCTTGCTGTTCCTGCTCCTCGGCCTGCTGCTATGGTGGAAGCACGCGCCCAACATCCGCCGACTCGCGTCCGGCACCGAGGGGCGCATCGGCCAGAAGGGCTGAGTGCCGGCGCGCCGCGCCGACCTTCGGGCAGGGTTGGGGGTGGTGGATGCAGCTCACCGAGGCCCAGCGGCTCGACTGGCTGCGACTGATCCGGACCGAGGGCGTCGGCCCCCGCACCTTCCGGAGGCTCGTGAACCGGTTCGGCGGCGCGGCCGCCGCCCTCGAGGCCCTGCCGGAGCTCACCGGCCGCCAGGGACGGCGGGTCGTGCCACCCACCCGCGGCGAAGCCGAGGCCGAAGTCGCGGCCTTGACGCGACTCGGCGGCCGGCTGGTCGCCACCGGCGAGGCGGAGTACCCGCGGCTCCTCGCCCAGGTCGACGCCGCGCCGCCCCTCCTGGCCCTGCGCGGCGCACCGATCCTCAACCGGCCCGCCGCCGCCCTCGTCGGCTCGCGGAACGCCTCATCGGCGGGGCTCGCCTTCACAGAGCGCCTCGCCCGCGGTCTCGGCGAAGCCGGCCTGACGGTGGTCTCCGGCCTCGCTCGCGGTATCGACGCTCGCGCCCACAAGGCCAGCCTGCGGACCGGCACGGTCGCCGTCATGGCCGGTGGTCAGGACCGGATCTACCCGGCGAGCCACGCGGCCCTGGTCGAGGCGATCCTGGCGGAGGGCGGCGCCGTCCTCGCCGAGATGCCGATGGGCTGGGAGCCCCGCGGGCGCGACTTTCCTCGGCGCAACCGGATCATCTCCGGCCTGTCCTACGGGACCGTGGTGGTGGAGGCCGCCCGGCGCTCCGGCTCGCTGATCACGGCGCGGTACGCCCTCGAGCAGAATCGGGAGGTCTTCGCCGTCCCGGGCTCGCCGCTCGACCCGCGCGCCGAGGGCACCAACGACCTGATCCGCCAGGGCGCCACCCTGGTCGCCGAGGTGTCCCACGTCCTCGAGGTGCTGGGCCCGATCATCGAGCGCGGCCCGGACGCCGAGGCGACGCCGGCGCGCGCGCGGCCGGACCTCGCAGAGCAGCCGGACTTCTGGGACGAGATCGCCCTCGACGCGGACGACGCGCCGCTTAACCCGCTCCCGCAGCGGCGCGCCGGCGCGTCCGCCCCGTGCCCCGCCCGGGACGACCGGCCACCGGAGCCGCAGGACGACCGGGCGCGGATCGTCGCGCTGCTCGGCCCGAGTCCGGTCGGCACCGACGAGCTGGCGCGGAGCGCCGGGGTCGGTGCCCGGATCGTGCAGAGCGTGCTGCTGGAATTGGAGCTCGACGGACGGATCGAGCGCCACGGCAGTGGCACCGTCTCTCTGATCAGCGGCTGAGGGACCCGTCCTCGGTGTCGTCGTCCGCGTCGGCGTCCGCGAGGTTGCGCATGACGTCGAGGCAGCCCTGGAGGATGTAGGCGGCGGCGAGCTTGTCGACGAGCTGGCCGCGCCGCGCCCGCGAGGCGTCGGCCTCGATCAGCGCGCGGGTGACCACGGCGGTCGAGAGGCGCTCGTCGAAGAAGACGTGGGGCAGGGGGAGGATCGGCGCGAGGTTGCGCATGAAGGCGCGGGTCGACTGCACCCGCGGCCCCTCGCTGCCGTCCATGTTGAGCGGCAGTCCGACCACGAGGCCGCCGACCGCGTGCTGCCGGCACAGGGCGGCGAGCCGCTGCGCGTCGGGGGTGAACTTCACCCGGCGGATGGTCTCAAGCGGTGTCGCGATCTGGCGGCCGAGATCCGACAGGGCGAGCCCGATCGTTTTGGTGCCGAGATCGATGCCGATCAGGCGGGCGCCGCCGCGGGATTCGGCCGCGAAGGCGCGGATCGCGTCGAAGTTCATGACTCCGCCTGCGCGGCGCGCGCGAGGGTGACCTCGGTGACGCCCTCGAAGCGGGCGGGGAGGGGCTCCGAACCCGGTCCCAGGACCAGCGCCGCGGACGGTGCCGTGACCCGGGTGAAGAAGTCGTCGAGGCTCTCGCCGCCGAACCGCACCGTCTCCAGGTCGGGCGCGAGCAGCCAGACGTCGTATTCCCCGTCGGTCCCGGTGACGTCCCAGAACAGGAAGCTGCCATCCTCGCCGGTGCCGAAGAAGCAGGCGCGCTCGACGATACCGGCATCGCCGCCCTCGACGTCGAAGCGATGCGGCTCCGCGCCGTCCTCGAGCATGGCGACCGCGGCGCCGACGCTGTGGGCGATGAGGGCCGCTTGGCTCACCAGATCGCAGGCCTCGAACGGCGCCGGCACGGCGACGCGGAACTGTCCCCCCGCGAGGCCGACGCCGCAGCTCCGGCAGAAGTCGCGATAGGAGGCCGGGAGGGCGAAGCCCAGCGCCTCGGCCGCGCGGTCGAGGGCGGCCGCGTCCGGTACGAAGCCCGGCGCGAGCTCCTCGAAAACCTTGTCCCACATAGCTCCCGCTCCACCGTCCACAGGCTTCGGCTCCTCCGCAGATCGCCCCCGGTGCGCGCGGAGCCGTTCGCGTCTAGGTAGGTTAATGTTCCGTTAAACCACGCTGTAGGGGCCCGCCTTGTCGACGAACGGCCAGCTCTCCTGTTCCGCACCGCACGGGCGCCGGCGGGCGATGCCGCGCAAGCACCGCTGGATGCTGCTCCTCGCCTTCGAGGTCCTGGTCGCGGGCTTCACCCAAGCCATGATCCAGCCGGTCCGGCAACCGGGAATCACCATCGAGATGTCGGTGACGCCCCACCACGTCGTGACCTGACCCGCCCCGCAGCACGCCGCCCCGCTCGGCTCGACCCGATGCCCTCGGGCGGCGCGCCGCCCGTCGGCCCCGAGCGTGTGGCGGTGTCCACCCGCGTTGCGGCCCGTCGAGAGCCGATGCTATAGCCCGACCGACTTCGGGAAAGTGCTCCCGGCAAGGGACGAACGGGACGGCATGTCGGTCGACGAGAAGACGGTTCGGCGCATCGCGCATCTGGCGCGGATCGCGGTCACCGACGACGAAGTCGGGCCCCTGCAGGGCGAGCTGAACGCCATCCTGGCCTTCGTCGAGCAGCTCGGCACGGTCGACGTCGCGGGCGTCGAGCCGATGACCTCGGTGACGCCGATGGCGATGAAGAAGCGCGAGGACGTCGTCACGGAGGGCGGCCGCGCCGCCGACGTCGTCGCCAACGCGCCCGAGACCGAGGACAATTACTTCCTGGTCCCGAAGGTGGTCGAGTAGGCCGAGCGCGGCCCGGACCTTGCGGACCGGATTTCTGGCGGGCAGGCGCGCGGCGCGCGCGAGGACGTGAACAGCGTGGATCCGAACGAACTTACCCTGGCCGAAGCGCGCGACGCCCTCAAGGCGAAGCGGATCTCGGCCCGCGAGCTGACCCAGGCGCATCTCGACGCCATGGCGAAGGCCCGGGTCCTGAACGCGTATATCCGGGAGACCCCGGACCGGGCCCTGACGATGGCCGAGGCCTCCGACCGGAAGATCGCGTCCGGCGAGGCGCGGCCGCTCGAGGGCATTCCCCTCGGCATCAAGGACCTGTTCTGTACGCACGGCGTGACGACCACGGCGGGGTCCAAGATCCTCGAGACCTTCGAGCCGCACTACGAATCGGCCGTGTCCGCCAATCTGTGGCGCGACGGCGCCGTGATGCTCGGCAAACTGAACCTCGACGAGTTCGCCATGGGCTCGTCCAACGAGACCAGCGCCTACGGCAACGTGATCTCGCCCTGGCGGCGCGCGGGATCGGACGCACCGATCGTGCCCGGCGGCTCCTCCGGCGGCTCCGCCGCGGCGGTCGCCGCGCGGCTCTGCCTCGGCGCCACCGCGACCGATACCGGTGGCTCCATCCGGCAGCCCGCCGCCTTCACGGGCACTGTGGGGATCAAGCCGACCTACGGGCGCTGCTCGCGCTGGGGCACGGTGGCCTTCGCCTCCTCCCTCGACCAAGCGGGCCCGATCGCCCGCACGGTGCGCGACTGCGCCATCCTCCTCGGCTCCATGGCGGGCTCCGACGCCCGGGACACGACGTGCGCCGACCTCGCGGTACCCGATTTCGAGGCCGCGGTGTCGCGGGGCGTGAAGGGCCTGACCATCGGCATCCCCAAGGAATACCGGGTCGACGGGATGCCCGCCGAGATCCAGAAGCTCTGGGACGAGGGGGCCGCGTGGCTGAAGGCGGCCGGCGCGACGATCAAGGAGATCTCGCTGCCGCACACCTCCTACGCGCTGCCGGCCTACTACATCGTGGCCCCGGCCGAGGCCTCCTCGAACCTCGCCCGCTACGACGGCGTCCGCTACGGCCTGCGCGTGCCCGGCAAGGACATCGCCGGGATGTACGAGAACACCCGCGCCGCCGGCTTCGGCCGCGAGGTGAAGCGGCGGATCATGATCGGCACCTACGTGCTCTCGGCCGGCTACTACGACGCCTACTATGTCCGCGCGCAGAAGATCCGCACGCTGATCAAGCGCGACTTCGAGGCCGCCTACGCGTCCGGCGTCGACGCGATCCTGACGCCGGCGACGCCGTCGGCCGCTTTCGGCATCGGCGAGAAGGCCTCGGCCGACCCGGTGGAGATGTACCTCAACGACGTGTTCACCGTGACGGTGAACATGGCCGGGCTTCCCGGCATCGCCGTGCCGGCCGGTCTCGACGGACAGGGCCTGCCGCTGGGCCTGCAACTCATCGGCCGGCCCTTCGATGAGGAGACGCTGTTCGCGGTCGCGCAGGTGATCGAGGACTCCGCCGGCCGGACGGTCCTTCCCGAGCCGTGGTGGTCATGACCGTCCCGTACTATCCCTGGACGGTCTGGATCTGGGCCGGCTTCGATCCGGCGCTGATCGTGGTGGCGGTCTATCTCGGCTGGACCGCCAGCCAGTTCGGCAAGGTCTTCATCGCGGCGATCGCGGCGCTCGGTTTCTCGGTGCTGTTCTCCTACGCGGTCAGCGCCGCCGGCATTCCCTGGCCGGCGCCGATCACCCACGACGGCCCGACCTTCTTCCCGGTGCGCGCCGTCGCGGCCCTGCTCTGGGCGATCCTGGGCTACGGCGCCCGGCAGGCGGTCGGACGCCGCGCTTGACCCTGCGGGCAGGGGCCTCCTAGAAAATCTCTCGCTCGACGCACGCGACGACGCCACCGTCTCGGCGACGCCTCGAATGCCAGCCGCCTTTCGGACCGACCATGAACGCACCCGTCGACCCCAAGAAGCTGATCAAGGGCGGCCTCCACGACTGGGAGGTGATCGTCGGCATGGAGATCCACGCCCAGGTGTCCAGCCGAGCGAAGCTGTTCTCCGGCGCCTCGACGGAGTTCGGGGCCGAGCCGAACGACCACGTCTCGCTGGTCGATGCCGCGATGCCCGGGATGCTGCCGGTGATCAACGCCGAGTGCGTCGCCCAGGCGGTGCGCACCGGCCTCGGCCTGAAGGCCAAGATCAACCTGCGCTCCGTGTTCGACCGGAAGAACTACTTCTACCCGGACCTGCCGCAGGGCTACCAGATCTCGCAGTACAAGGACCCGATCGTCGGCGAGGGCGAGGTCCTGGTCGACTTGGCCGACGGCGCGTCGATCACCGTGGGCATCGAGCGCCTGCACCTCGAGCAGGATGCCGGCAAGTCGCTGCACGACCAGGATCCGACCCGGAGCTTCGTCGACCTCAACCGGTCGGGCGTGGCGCTGATGGAGATCGTTTCCCGGCCCGACCTGCGCTCCTCCGAGGAGGCGAAGGCCTACGTCACCAAGCTGCGCACGATCCTGCGGTATCTCGGCACCTGCGACGGTGACATGGAAAAGGGCTCGCTCCGCGCCGACGTGAACGTGTCGGTGCGCCGCCCCGGCGAGCCGCTGGGTACGCGCTGCGAGATCAAGAACGTCAACTCGATCCGCTTCATCGGGCAGGCGATCGAGACCGAGGCGCGGCGCCAGATCGCCATCCTCGAGGACGGCGGCACGATCGACCAGGAGACGCGCCTGTTCGACCCGACCAAGGGCGAGACGCGCTCGATGCGCTCCAAGGAGGAGGCGCACGACTACCGCTACTTCCCCGATCCGGATCTGCTGCCGCTCGAATTCGACCAGGCCTACGTCGACGCCCTCGCCGAGGGGCTGCCCGAACTGCCGGACGCCAAGAAGGCGCGGTTCGTCTCGGCGTTCGGCCTCTCGCCCTACGATGCCGGCGTGCTGGTCGCCGAGCGCGCCTCCGCCGACTACTACGAGGCGGTGGCCAAGGGCCGGGACGGCAAGGCCGCGGCCAACTGGGTGATCAACGAGCTGTTCGGGCGCCTCAACAAGGAGGGCCTGTCCATCGAAGCGACCCCGGTCTCGGCGGATCAGCTCGGCACGATCATCGACCTGATCGGCGAGGGCGTGATCTCCGGCAAGATCGCCAAGGACCTGTTCGAGATCGTCTGGACCGAGGGCGGCGACCCGCGCGCCGTCGTCGAGAGCCGCGGCATGAAGCAGGTGACCGACACGGGCGCCATCGAGGCGGCGGTGGACCAGATCATCGCGGCCAATCCCGACAAGGTCGCGCAGGCCAAGGAGAAGCCGACCCTGCTCGGGTGGTTCGTCGGTCAGACCATGAAGGCCACCGGCGGCAAGGCGAACCCCGCGGCGGTGAACGCGCTGCTCAAGGCGAAGCTCGGGATCGAGTGAGCGCTTCGCGGCGACCGGCCATCCCGCGCGTGGCCTCATCCTGAAGCACCCGCATCAGCGGGCCTCGAGGAGGAGCTACAGGGACGGGGCGACCAGCCAGAGGACTCCGTCGCGGCTCGCCGCGCTCGCACCTCGCCGCGCGGGCGCGAGCGGACGGCACTCACGTCGAAGTCGGCGGATCCGGCGGGCTCGACGGATCCCGTCATCGCCTCGACCACGACGAGATCCCGCCGCGGCGCTGCCGGGCAGGTGGGGCATTCGAATCCCTCGGCGAGAAACCGCGGCGGAACGGCTCGAAGTGGGGCCTTTCGCGCATTCGAAGGCGTGCCATGCGTGGCCGCTTCTGCGCCCCTGGAGCCGCGTCCGTCCGGCTGTCCGTGTTGCGCCGCTAGGTCTCGGGCCGAACCTGTCCCTGGACCGTCTAGGCGGCATTCCGCTGCGGTGGAGTCATCCCTGTCTCCTCCAGCTTCCAGCGACCGACACCGCTGCGAAACCTGATCTCATCAAGGTTTCGTGCCGGCCCGTGCCCGCTCTCGCCAAGCACAGTGAGAGACTGCGCCCGTCATCCGGGTCGGTCAATAGCTATTTTCTCGGCAACGGACCTTTTTGCTTCACTTCGCGGCGCCGCCGCGCCGCAGCGCGTGCCGGCTCAAGGACTTGGATCGATCCTGCGGCACTGCGAAATATTGTGTCGCGCGCGAGCGACTTGTCGGCGCCCATATCGTCCTCGATGGGACGGCGGATCCTGCGGTCGACGGCCTCTTCCGTGCCGCCGCGCAGGTCGTCGCCGCCGGCCGTATCGGACGTGTTGCCTGGCCGACCACGCCGGCGCCGCGCCTGCGGGCGCGGTCGCCCGGGCGACGGTTCAGCGCCGCTCGGCCTCCTGGGCCGGCCCGGCCGCCGGCGTGGTCAGAGCGGAGACGCGGTCGCGCAGGTCCATGAACCAGTTCGGCGCCGGGCCGCGGCCACCATTGACGAACACCGTCGCGGTCATGCCGGCGATGAGCGGGACGCCCGCCGGGACATGGTCGATGCGGATGCGGACCGGCACCCGCTGAGCGAGGCGGACCCAGGTGTAGACCGGGTTAACGTCCGGCAATCCCTGCGTGCTGGCGGCGGCGTTCGCCGTGGAGATGCCGAGCGTGATGCTGTGGACCGTGCCGGTCAGGTGCGGGTCGAAGCCCATCAGCTTCACGTCGGCGCGATCGCCGACGTGAATGTTGGGCATCTTCGTCTCCTCGAAATAGCCGTCGATCCAGAAGGAATCGGTGTCGATTACGCTGATGTTCGAGGTGCCGGTCCGGGCGTAGTCGCCGACGCGCATCAGCAGGTTGGTCACCCGGCCGTTGACGGTGGACTTCACCTGGGTGCGCTCGAGGTTCACCTTGGCCTGCCGCAATTGCGCCTGGGCACTCTCCAGCGACGCCTCGGCGATCTTCGCGGCGCCGGCGAATTGCTGCTTCTCCTCGATCGAGGTCGACACGGTCGTGAGCGCCTGCCGGCGGGCTGACTGGGCGTTCTTCACCTGCAGGTCGGCCTCGCGGTTCTTCACCTCGGCGTCCGCCGAGGTGACCGCGACCTCGAAGTCGACCGGATCGATGACGTAGAGGACGTCGCCCTTGCGGACGGTCTGGTTGTCCTGAACCCGGACCTCGACGATCTGCCCGGCGACCTGGGGCGCGATGTTGGCGACCTGCACCCGGACCGTGCCGTCGCGCGTCCAGGGCGCCGCCACGTAGAATTCCCACACGAAGGCCGCCGCGACGATCGCCGCCAGCAGGATCGCGCCCGTGGCCGCGAGGCGGAACACCTTGGCGGCGCGGCCCCGGCGCGGCACCGCGGGCAGCGGGTCGCTCCGCCCGGGGGCGCTGTCACGGGAGGCGGACTTCGGATCGTCCTCGTCGGCGGTCGTGTCGGGCATCAGATGAACGCGATCAGGAGGGCGAGGACACAGACGTAGAGGCCGGCCTCGGCGAGCGGGGCGTTGGCGACGTAGCGGCTGAAGTGGATGCGGGCGAAGACGAGGCGCAGGACGACCAGGATCACGAAGGCGGCCAGCGCGTAAGCGACGAAGGCCGTGACCAGCACTCCGCCGACATGGATGTCCTCGTGCATGGTGATTCCGGAAGAAGCGGCCGTCAGAATAGCGCGACGTCGAGGCGATGGAGGAATCGCCGGTGGCGGGTGATGGTTCGCGACGCTGTGACGAGGTCGCTGGCGGCGCGGGCCGTCGTCAGCCGCACCGCCCGGTCCTGGCCGGACGCGGCGCGGATCAGCTCGCGCGCCGCCGTCTCGAGGCCGCGATCGTCGCCGGCCGCCAGGGCGTCCCGCGCCCGCGGGATCGCGCCGCGCAGGGCCCCGATCGACCAGAGGCGGCGCAGCTCCGCGTGGGCGCGGGCGGCGGCGGCCTCCAGCCGGGCGAGGGCGAAGGCGTGGTGCAGGTTCGCCCGCCGCACGGCGCCGCTCCCCGAGCTGTAATTCGCGAACTGGAACAGCCGGTCGGCGTTCAGGCTGGTGCGGGTGGTGGCGTCGCCCCCCTGGCCGACGAGGGCGTCGGCGAGCGCGCGCCGCGCCGAATCCAGGGCGAAGACCCGCTGCTGGGCGGGCGTGATCGGCAGGATGAGGCGGACGACGATCGACAGGATCACGGCCGCGACGACCACCAGGAAGGCGTTCAGGAGGAAGGTCAGCGCATCGTACGACTGGGGATTCGAGGGCCCGAGCAGCACGGGGAAGAAGACGATCACGATGAAGCCGATGCCGAAGGTCTTCGGGTTCAGCGACAGGAAGCAGCCGAAGAAGATCACGGGGGCCATCACCATGGCCAGCATCGGGAAGCCCTGGACACCGTTGAGGAGCGCGAACCGGGCGATGCCCGCGAAGGTGGCGGCGAGGGTCATCCCGATGACGACCCCGTTGGCGAACTTCTTCGGATCCGGCGTGACCGACGAGAGCGCCGCGGTGGCGGCCACTTGGACCAGCGCGAAGGAGGCCTGCGGCAGGCCGAGCGCCACGAAGGTGGCGGCGGTCACCGCGAAGCTCAGGGCCACCCGCAGGGCACCGCGCACGGCGACCGGGAAGTCGCGATGGGTCGGCAGCGCGGCGTCGCGCAGCGGCCGGTGGCCGTCGGCGACGGCACGAATGCCGTCCTGCGCGAAGGTCGCGGCGCAGACGAAGTCGAGGGCGCGCTGAAGCACCACCACCTCGTCGAGGGGGCGGGTCCCGTCGCGGATGGCCGTGTCGATCAGGTCGCGCAGGCGCTCGTCGTCGCGGTCGAGGGCGTCGGGATCCGGTGCGTCGGCCACCCGCCGGCAGATCGCCATCGCCTCCGCGACGGCCGGGCTCGGGTTGCGCAGGCCGGCCGCCGCGGCCCCGAGGCTGCGGATCGCGGCCGCCATCACGTAGAGCGCGGCGATGCAGCTGCGCGCGCCGGCCGCGCGGTACCGGCCGTCGTCCAGTTCGCCCGCGATGGCGCTGGCATCGGCCCGCATCGGCGCGATGGCGCGGATCAGCGCGGCGGTGCGCGTGGCGCCGAGGTCGCCCACCGCCAGCGTCTCGCGGGCGTAGCCGCGCGTCTCGTCCCAGGCTTCGCGCAATTGCGGCAGCAGGGCCCGCCACGTGCTCGGCGAGGCGAGGGCGTCGTTGATGAAGGTGATCACGACGATGCCGAGCACGATCACGGCGACGCGGGACACGGCGGCGTCGAAGGTGCCCTGCGGCTCGTCGATCTGACCCAGCGCGATGATCGCCACGGTGTAGCCGGACAGCATCGCGCCGTAGGCCCGCGTGTCTTGCAGGAACTGGGCGACGAAGACGCAGAGGCCGAGCCACACGGTGAAGCTGAGGAGCAGCAGCACCCGGTCCTGGCCGAACAGGGCCATGAAGACGAGCGCCACCACGGCGCCGATCAGCGTGCCGAGGAGGCGGTAGACCGCCTTCGAGATCGCCTGCCCGCGCTTGGGCTGGGCGAGGATCGCCACGCAGGTGGCGGCGGACGAGGCGCTGTCGAGCTGGAGCCAGAAGGCGGCGGCCAGTGCCAGCATCATGGCGATCCAGATCCGCAGCGCGAAGGCCCAGGCGGCCGGCTTCGGCACCCAGGCATCGAGGAACGCCACGACGCGGTCGACGAACGGTTCGGCGCGGCGATCCGCGGCGGATGCGGCGGGGGCCTCAGCCATGCCGGACCGGGCGCGGCGCGCTGTCCACCGCCCGTCCGGACGGAGAAGGGTCCGTCATCGCCTCGTGTCTCCCGCCAACGCGCCGCGGATGTCTGAACGAACGGGACGCCCCGCGGTTCTAGCCGGTCAGGCCTTGTCGCCACCTTTCAGGCGCTTGTTGCACTTGCTCCAGAACTGCGGCCATTTCGGCCCCTGCGCGGCCTTCTGCGCGTCGGTGAGGGCGCGCCACTCGGCGCCGCAGGTCTTCTGCCGTTCGCGGGTGGCGGACTGGCCCGGACTCGGCGTCCTGGCGGCCGGCGCCTCGGCGGCGGGCGCCTTCGCGGGTGCCTCCCTGGCCGCCGCGTCCCGGGCCGGCGTATCCTTGGCGGGCGGGTCCTTGGCGGGCGGGTCCTTGGCGAGGACCGGACAGGCGGCGAGCAGCGGCACGGACAGGACCGCGATCCTGACGAGACGATCGATCATCGGATGTTCCCCCTCGGGCGACGTACCACGCCCGAGCCGCAATCTCGCCGCTCTCGCGCGGGGCCGGCAAGCCCGCCCCGGCGGCCGACGACAGCTCCGGCGCAGCTTCGCCGAATCGTCGGGCTCCCGGGCCGCTGCCCTTGAGCGCGGCCGGGAAATCGTCTTCACTGCCGGGGTTGTTTGGAAATGGCGGAGGACCACCGCGCCGCCGACGATCGGGTCCAGGAGCAGGCAGAGCATGGCAGCGGTGTCCGGGCGGCCGATCGACGTCCACACATGGAGCACGCCGAACGGCTGGAAGATCCCGATCATGCTGGAGGAGTGCGGGCTGCCCTACCGCATCGTTCCCGTGGACATCGCCAAGAACGAGCAGTTCGCGCCCGATTTCCTGGCGATCTCGCCCAACAACAAGATCCCGGCCATCGTCGACCCGGACGGGCCCGGCGGACAGCCAATCTCCGTCTTCGAATCGGGCGCGATCCTGCAGTATCTCGGCCGGAAGACCGGACAGTTCTACCCGGCCGACGAGCGCGCCCGCGTGCAGGTCGACGAGTGGCTGTTCTGGCAGGTGGCGGGATTCGGGCCGATGCTCGGGCAGACGCACCACTTCAAGATCTACGCGCCCGAGAAGGTGCCGTACGCGATCGACCGGTTCACCGCCGAGGCCAAACGCCTGTACGGCGTGCTGGAGCGGCGGCTCGAGGGCCGCGCCTTCCTGGCCGACGAGTACTCCATCGCCGACATCGCGACGTTCACCTGGGCCAAGCTCAACTTCAAGCAGGGCGTCGCCATCGACACCCTGCCGAACGTCGCCCGCTGGCTCGAGAGCATCCTGGCGAGGCCGGCGGTGCAGCGCGGCCTCGCGGCGATCTGACGGGCAATCAGTTCTTGTTGGCGGCCTGCTGGTTCACGTCCGGGACGCGGGTCCAGGTCTGCGACCCGCACAGGATCTTGAGCATGCAGCCCGAGACGTTGAGCTCGGCCTCGTTCTCGCGCTCCAGGCTGACCGTGTAGATCTTGCCTTCCTCGATATTGTAGAGTTCGCCGGTGAACTTCGCGTCGTCCGGCTTCAGGCCATCGATCAGCTGCAGACCGATCACCGGACGGGCACGCTTCTTCGGATCGGGATTCTTGAGGTCGGTGCGCGGGGCGCCGTTGTCGAAGGTCGGCGTCTTGAGCCAGACGACCTTGCCGCAGACCAGCTTCTGGCCGGGGCCGCAGCGATCGATCCGGATCTTGGCGCGACCGTCGCCGGTGAGCCACGTGCCGGACGGGTCCTTGGCGGTGTCGGCGGCGGCGGCGGAGAGGCCGGCGAGAAGCAGGCTGGCGCTGAGAGCGAGGCGCATGGTTCGTCTCCGGTGTTGGGGCGTCCGCGGACGCCCGAGGGGTGGACGAAGTCGGTTGGTGCGCGACTGAGCCGTCGCATTCGGGCGATTTTTCGGCGGTGTTGCGGCAGAGCCACGGCCGCGCTTGTCCCGCCCGGTCCCGCCGCGCGGCTTGAGACACCGGGGGGCGCCCGCTATAAGCCCGGCGCCGAAGCGAAATTCTCGCTGCCGCGGCGTGTCCGGATCGCCGGCGCGCCGCAGATCTTTTCCACAGACAGACCGGACGCACCATGGCCACCGAGCGCACCTTCTCGATCCTGAAGCCCGACGCGACGCGGCGGAACCTGACCGGCGCGGTCAACGCGGTCATCGAGGAGGCCGGCCTGCGCATCGTCGGCCAGCGCCGCATCCGCATGACCAAGGAGCAGGCCGAGAAGTTCTACGAGGTGCACAAGGAGCGCCCGTTCTTCGGCGAGCTCGTGACCTTCATGACCTCCGGCCCGGTGGTGGTTCAGGTCCTCGAGGGCGAGAACGCGGTCGCCAAGTACCGTGAGGTCATGGGCGCCACGAACCCGGCCCAGGCCGCCGAGGGCACGATCCGCAAGAAGTTCGCCGAGTCCGTCGGTGAGAACACCGTCCACGGTTCGGACAGCGCCGAGAACGCCAAGCTCGAGATCGCGCAGTTCTTCAAGGATTCCGACATCGCCGCCTGAGGCGCGGCGCGGTGGCGGGTTGGGCACACCGGCCCGCCATTCGCGCGCCCCGGACCCGGCGCCGCCGGGAATGCCGCCCTGTGTGACCGGGTCGTCCTTGACGGGACAGAGCCCGGAAGCGTCCAACGGCCGAGCTTAGCCAATCTCAGCCCCCGGACGACCCCGACCATGACGATGCGCCGCCTGCCCCTGCTGATCGCGACCGGCCTGATCGCCCTCGGCGCGACCGCCGCCCTCGCGGGCGGATCCTCGGCCCCGTTCCAGCAGTACGAGCCCGACCCGGCCCTCAAGACCGCCAGCAAGACCAATCTCGAAGGCCGCGTGCGCCACGCCTGCACCGTCGTCCAGGCGCGCATGACCAGCGCCACCGAGGCGTCCCTCGAGCGCCCCTGCGGCTGCTACGCCCGTCAGACCCTGCGCAGCCTCGACGCCTCCGAGATCGAGGCCTACCGGACCACCGGCTACTTCAACGACACCGCCCGCGCCAAGGCGCTCTCGGCCCTGGACAGCTGCAAGCTGCAGCGCCCGGTCTGAGCGCCCGAAGGCTCCCGGCTCCGCGCACCGTCCTGGCGCGCGGAGCGCAGCAACCCGTTGAGCAAGACGTCGGCGAGCGTGGCGTTACCGGATAGCTTCGCCCCGCGCGCCAGGACGGAAACGCCCGTGCTGCCGCCCGCTAGACGCTGAACAGCGCGCCGTCCGGCGCCGCGTCGGCGATGACCACGCGCTCGCCCTCCAGGCGGGCGCGGCCGCCCGCCACGAGGGCGAGCACCGCCGGGTAGAGGCGGCGCTCCTGCACGATCACCCGGTCGGCGAGGCTGTCGGGATCGTCGTCCTGGCGGACGGGGATCGCGGCCTGGGCGACGATCGGGCCGGCATCGAGCTCCGGCACGACGAAGTGGACCGTGCAGCCGTGCAGGCGCACGCCCGCGTCCAGCGCCTGCCGGTGGGTGTGCGTGCCCTTGAACAGGGGCAGGAGCGACGGGTGGATGTTGAGCATCCGGCCGGCCCAGGACGCCACGAACTCCGTCGTGAGGATCCGCATGAAACCCGCGAGGCAGACGAGGTCGATCTCGGCCGCCCGCAGCGCCGCGTCGAGGGCGGCGTCGAAGCCGGCCCGGTCGGCGAAGGCCCGGTGATCGATCGCCTGCGTCGGGATGCCAGCCGCGGCCGCCCGGGCGAGGCCGGCGGCCTCCGGGCGGTTCGACAGGACCAGCACGATCTCGGCCGGGAAGGCGGGATCCTTCGCGGCCTCGAGCAGCGCGACCATGTTCGAACCGCGCCCCGAGATCAGGACGGCGACGCGGGTCTTGCGGGCGGCCGCCATCAGAGGGCGAGGCGGCCGGCGAAGGTGACCGGCTCGGGCCCGCGCGCCGTGATCCGCCCGAGGCGGACCGGGGTCTCGCCGGCCCGGGTCAACGCCTCGTCGACGTCGTCGACCGCGTCAGCGGCGGCGATCACCACCATGCCGATCCCGCAGTTGAAGGTGCGCAGCATCTCGGCCTCGGCGACGCCGCCCTCGCGGGCGAGCCAGCCGAAGACCGGCGGCGGAGTCACGGCGTCGAGGTCGACGGCGATGCCGACATCGTCCGGCAGGACCCGCGGGAGATTGTCGGGGAAGCCGCCGCCCGTGATGTGGGCGAGCGCCCGGATCCCGTCGGTGGCCCCCAGAGCCGCGAGGAGCGGCTTCACGTAGATCCGGGTCGGCTCCAGCAGCTCGTCGCCGAGACTCCGGCCCGGGGCGAACGGCGCCGGCGCGTCCCAGCCGAGGCCGGTCTTCGCGACGATCCGGCGCACCAGCGAGAAGCCGTTGGAATGGACGCCCGAGGAGGGCAGGCCGAGCACGACGTCGCCGGGCCGGATGCCGGGCCGCGGCAGCAGCGCGCCGCGCTCGGCGGCGCCGACCGAGAAGCCCGCGAGATCGTAGTCGGACCCGTCGTAGAGGCCCGGCATCTCGGCGGTCTCGCCGCCGATCAGCGCGCAGCCGGCCTGCCGGCAGCCCTCGGCGATGCCGCGCACGATGTCGGCGCCGACGCCCGGCACCAGCTTGCCGGTGGCGTAGTAGTCGAGGAAGAACAGCGGTTCGGCGCCCTGGACGATGATGTCGTTCACGCACATGGCCACGAGGTCGATGCCGATCGTGTCGTGCCGGCCGGTCTCGATGGCGATCTTGACCTTGGTGCCGACGCCGTCGTTGGCCGCGACCAGGATCGGGTCGCGGAAGCCCGCGGCCTTCAGGTCGAACAGGCCGCCGAAACCGCCGATCTCGGCGTCGGCACCCGGCCGCCGGGTCGACCGCACCAGCGGCTTGATCGTCTCGACCATGGCGTTGCCGGCATCGATATCGACGCCCGCCGCCGCGTAGGTCAGCCCCGTCTTCGGCTCGTTGCCGTCCTTGGCCGTCATGCCCGCGCCACCTCGTTCTATCCAGGCCCCGCTCTAGCGACTTCGCGCGCGGCGCGCGAGTCGGCACGGCGGCGCCTTGATCGGCGCGCCTCGCATACCCACTCTGCCCGCTGGCGTGGTGTGCTGCGGGGGGAGCGTCATCGTGCGCGCACGGGCTGTGATCGGGCTGGCCGCTGTCGTCGCCCTCGGGTTGATCGTCTACCTCCTCCGGGAGGTGATGCTGCCCTTCGTGGCCGGCATCACGCTCGCCTATCTCCTCGACCCCCTGGCCGACCGGCTGGAGCGGCTCGGCCTCGGGCGTCTGGCGGCGAGCCTGCTGATCCTGGCGCTGTTCGTCGTCGCCCTCGTCGTGACGCTGCTGATCCTGATCCCGCTCACGGCCAACCAGGTCGTGGCGCTCGTCAACGCGCTGCCCGGGATGGTGTCGCGGCTCCAGGCGATCATCGCCGAGCGGTCCGGGACCCTGCTCGAGCGCGTCGGCGGCGCGAACGTCCTCAACGAGCTGCAATCCTCCGTCGGCACGCTCGCCACCCAGGCCGGGACGTGGCTCCTGGCCTTCCTGAAGTCGCTCTGGTCGGGCAGCCAGGCGCTGATCTCGATCGCCTCGCTGCTCGTCGTGACGCCGGTCGTCGCCTTCTACATCCTCGTCGACTGGGACCGGATGGTCGCTGCGATCGACGGCTGGGTACCGCCCCGGCACCGGGCGACGGTGCGCGAGCTGGCGCGCCAGATCGACGGGGCGGTCACCGGATACGTGCGCGGACAGACGCTGGTCTGCCTCATCCTGGGCAGCTTCTACGCCATCGGCCTCTGGCTCGTCGGCCTCAACTTCGGCGTGCTGATCGGCCTGATCGCGGGGTTCCTCACCTTCATCCCCTACGTCGGCACGCTCACCGGCTTCCTGCTCTCGGTGGGCGTCGCGCTGGTTCAGTTCTGGCCCTCCGCCGACTGGCTGCACCTCGGCCTGACCGTCGGCGTGTTCCTCGTCGGCCAGTTCCTGGAGGGGAACGTCATCTCGCCGAAGCTCGTCGGTGATTCCACCGGGCTGCACCCGGTCTGGTTGATGTTCGCGCTGCTGGCCTTCGGGACGCTGTTCGGCTTCGTTGGGCTGCTGCTCGCCGTCCCGATCGCGGCCTCGATCGGCGTTCTGGTCCGGTTCGCCCTGGCCCGCTACCTGGAGAGCCGCCTCTACCACGCGGGCCAGCCGATCCTGATCGAGCACGACGGCAAGACCCCTTCGGCCTTGACCTCCGCGGGCGCGGGATGATCCTGAGCGGCACATGCGCGAGAACGCCCCACCCCGGCAGCTGGCCTTCGACCTGCCGCTCGACCCTCGCTTCGGGCGGGAGGATTTCCTCGTGGGACCGGCCAACGAGGCGGCCTACGCGCTGATCGAGGCGTGGCCGGACTGGCCGGACAGCGTCCTGGTCCTCACCGGACCCTCGGGCAGCGGCAAGAGCCACCTCGCGGCGATCTGGGCCGAGCGCGCCCACGCCTGGACCCTCCCGGCCGCCGAGCTGGGCGGCGACGCGGTCCAGCACCTCGTCTCCAACGGGGCGCTGGTCGTCGAGGACATCGACCGGGCGGAGCGGCTCGACGAGGCGGCGCTGTTCCACCTGCTCAACCGGGCGCGCGAGCGACGCTGCCCGGTCCTGCTGACCAGCGCCACGGGCATCGACGCCCTGGGACTCGCGACGCCGGACCTGCGCTCGCGGCTTCGCCTCGCCCCGCGCAGCGCCATCGAGGCGCCGGACGACGCCCTGCTACGCGCCGTGCTGGTCAAGCTGTTCGTGGACCGGCAGCTGGTCGTCGATCTCGGCGTCATCGACGCGCTGGCCCTGCGGATCGACCGGTCGCTGGGTCGCGCCCGGGACGTCGTCGCCGAGCTCGACCGCGACGCCCTCGGGCGCGGTCGGCGGATCAGCCGGCCGCTCGCGCTGGCCGTCCTGCGGCGCATGGGGCTGGAGGACGAGCCCGACCCGACCGGCTGAGCGCGGAATGCGGCAGTCGTCACGAAACCGTCGTGAAGGCCGCCCGTCTAGGGTGATACACGCTCCGCCGCCGCGAGGAGCAGAGACAGGGATCCGGGATGGAATCGACGCAGAAGCCCGTGGACCGCGACGCCGCCGACGAGGCCGCCGAGCCCCGTCGGCGCGCGGCGGCCAATCCGGCGACGCGGCGCGCGCCGGTGGCCCGGCGCGTGCCGGTCGACCCGGCCGGCACGGCGGCCGCGCCGGCGGCCGACGCCAACGACGAGTGGCCGGCCGCCGCGGCCCCGGCGGAGCCGTCGGTCGGGGCGGCCCGTGAGTCGGTTCTGGAAGCGGGGCGGTCCCTGCGTCACACGCCGGAGCGGTTCGTGAACCGCGAGCTGTCCTGGCTGCAGTTCAATCGGCGCGTGCTGGAGGAGGCGTCGAATCCGAACCACCCGCTCCTGGAGCGCCTCCGCTTCCTGTCGATCTCGGCCAACAACCTCGACGAGTTCTTCATGGTCCGCGTCGCCGGCCTGATCGATCAGGTCCGGGCCGGGATCACGGTGCCGTCGCAGGACGGCCTGTCGCCGTCCGAGCAGCTGGTCCGGATCGGCGCCGAGGTCTCGCGCCTCGCCGCCGACCAGCAGGCCCGCTGGCGGGAGCTGCGCGAGGAGCTGCACGCGGCCGACATCGACATCGTCGAGCCCGCCGCCCTCACGGCCGAGCAGGCGGCGTGGCTGGAGGAGTACTTCCTCAACCACGTCTTCCCGGTCCTGACGCCGCTGGCGATCGATCCGGCCCACCCGTTCCCGTTCATCCCGAATCTCGGCACCACCATCGCGCTGATGCTGGTTCGGCCGAAGGACGGAAGGCTGCTGCGCGCGCTCATCCGCCTGCCCGGCGTCATCGACCGCTTCGTGCGCCTGCCGGTGACCGAGAGCGAGACCGCGGCGCGGTTGATGCCGATCGAGCAGGTGATCGGGATGTTCACCGGCCGGCTCTTCCCGGGCTACCTCGTGAAGGGCAGCGGCGCGTTCCGCGTGGTCCGCGACTCCGACCTGGAGATCGAGGAGGAGGCCGAAGACCTCGTCCTGCATTTCGAGACCGCGCTAAAGCAGCGCCGCCGCGGCGTCGTGATCCGCCTCGAGGTGGAGGCGGGCATGTCGGAAGATCTGCGCAGCTTCGTCGCCGACGAGCTCGAGATCGCCGCGGACGCGATCTTCCTCGTGGAGGGCATGCTGGCCCTGAACGAGCTGTCCCAGGTCGTCGGCATCGACAGGCCCGACCTGAAGTTCAAGCCCTACAACCCGCGCTTCCCCGAGCGCATCCGCGAGAGCGGCGGCGACGTCTTCGCGGCGATCCGCCAGAAGGACTTCATCGTCCACCACCCCTACGAATCCTTCGACTCGGTGGTGCAGTTCCTGGCCCAGGCCGCGCGCGACCCTAACGTCGTCGCGATCAAGCAGACGCTCTACCGCACCTCGTCGAACTCTCCGATCGTCGCGGCCCTCGCCGAGGCCGCCGAGCTCGGCAAATCCGTGACCGCCCTCGTGGAGCTGAAGGCGCGGTTCGACGAGGAAGCCAACATCCGCTGGGCGCGCAACCTCGAGAAGGCGGGCGCGCAGGTCGTGTTCGGCTTCGTCGAGCTCAAGACGCACGCCAAGCTGTCGCTGGTGGTCCGACGGGAGGGCGACAAGCTCGTCACCTACTGCCACGTCGGCACCGGCAACTACCACCCGATCACCGCGCGCATCTACACGGACCTATCGTTCTTCACGGCGGATCCCGCGATCGCGCGGGACGTGTCGCGCATCTTCAACTTCATCACCGGCTACGCCGAGCCGGCCGAACTGGAGCGCATGGCGGTCTCGCCGCTGACGCTGAAGAACCGCCTCCTGGAGCATATCGAGGCGGAGGTGGCCCACGCGAAGGCCGGGCGCCCGGCCGCGATCTGGATCAAGTGCAACTCCCTAGTCGACGGCCAGATCATCGACGCGCTCTACGACGCCTCGGGAGCCGGCGTTCAGATCGACTGCGTGGTCCGGGGCATCTGCTGCCTGCGCCCGGGCATCCCCGGCCTGTCGGAGACGATCCGGGTGAAGTCGATCGTCGGGCGCTTCCTCGAGCACGGGCGCATCTACGCCTTCGGCAACGGCGTCGGGCTGCCGCACCCCAAGGCCACGGTCTACATCTCCTCGGCCGACCTGATGAGCCGGAACCTCGACCGCCGTGTCGAGGCGCTGCTGCCGATCACGAACCCGACGGTGCATCAGCAGGTGCTCGACCAGATCATGCTGGCCAACCTTCTCGACAACCGTCAGAGCTGGCGGCTCCTCGCCTCGGGCGGCTGCGAACGGATCCAGCCCGCCGAGGGCGAGGAGCCGTTCAATGCCCACAAGTATTTCATGACCAATCCCAGCCTCTCGGGACGCGGCAAGGCCTCGAAGAAGTCGAGCCCGCGGGCCCTCAGCCGACGCGCGCAACGCAGCTGAGTTTCGCCGCGCGCCGTCGCTGGGTTAAACCTCCCGCACGGCGCGCCGGCAGGTACGCCGGGCTGATGAAGGACTCGGACGTTTGGGCAGCCCTCTTGCCAATCTCACCCTCGCGCGGGACGCGGAGGCGATCGACCGCGCCGCGCACCATCCGGTGGCGATCATCGATATCGGCTCCAACTCGGTCCGCCTCGTCGCGTATGACGGACTGACCCGGGCGCCGACGCCGCTCTACAACGAGAAAGTGCTCTGCGGCCTGGGCCGCAATGTCCTGACGACCGGCCGGCTGAACGAGGAGGCGGTGGCCCGCGCACTCGCCGCCCTGGGTCGATTCCGGGTGCTGTGCCAGACGATGCGCGTCAGGCAGGTCTTCGTGCTCGCCACCGCGGCGGCGCGGGACGCCGAGAACGGTCCCGGCTTCCTCCGCGCCGCCGAGGAGGCCTGCGGTCAGGAGATCCAGCTGCTCTCCGGACGGCGGGAGGCAGAGCTGTCCGCGCTCGGCGTGGTCTCGGGCTTCCACGCGCCGAACGGCGTGGTGGGCGACATGGGCGGCGGCTCCCTCGAACTCGTGGACGTCCGCGGGGCCGTCGTCGGCCAGGGGGTGACCATGCCCCTCGGCGGTCTCGCCCTGCAGGACCTGTCCGGCGGCTCGGTCAAGAAGGCCGCCAAGATCGTCCGCGAGTACATGCGCAAGGCCGCCCCGCAGCTCGAGACCCTGCGCGGGCGGACCTTCTACGCGGTCGGCGGCACGTGGCGGGCGATCGCGCGGCTCCACCAGGCGGCCCGCGGCTACCCCGTCCACGTGATGCACGGCTACGCGGTGGAGCCCACCGACGAGCTCAGCTTCCTGCAGGTCGTCGAGCAGACCGACGTGGCGCTGCTGCAGGACGTCGACGCGATCTCGGAGGCGCGGCGCCCGCTGCTCGCCTACGGAGCCGTCGTGCTGGAGGAGATCATCCGGGTCGGGCGCCCGCGCGAGGTGGCAATCTCGGCATCGGGCGTCCGCGAGGGCCTGCTGTTCGAGCAGCTCGACCGGGACACAAGGCTGGTCGATCCGCTGCTGGCCTCGGCGTCGGAATTTAACGTCCTGCGCGCGCGCTCGCCGCGCCACGGCGAGGAGTTGATCGCCTGGACGGATCGGTTCGTCGCGACCCTGGACGGCCACGAGACCGCCGACGAGCGCCGCCTGCGCCACGCGGGCTGCCTGCTGTCGGATGTCGGCTGGCGGGCGCATCCGGATTACCGCGGCGAGCAGAGCATCGCGGTGATCCAGAACGCCGCCTTCGTGGGCGTGGATCATCCGGGGCGGGCCTATCTCGCCCTGGCGGTGTCCCTGAAACACATCGGCTTGGCGCCTGAGAAGGCGAACGCGATGCTCCGCAGCGTGGCCGGTCCGCGCCTGTTCGAGCGCGCGCGCCTCCTGGGCGCGCTGCTCCGGATCGCCTTCCCGATCTCGGCCGGCATGGACGGCGCGCTCGGACGGGCGCCGCTCACCGTCGAGGATGGCCGCGTGGTGCTGCGTCTGCCGCAGGAGTGGGAGGCCCTGAGCGGGGATCGCCTGTTGAACCGTGTTCGCGGCCTCGGGCGCGTTGTCGGCCTCGATGGGCGTGTCGAGATCACGGGCGCCGCCGCCTGAACCGCGCCTCGCGGCACCGGCGCCCCGAGAGCAGTGAGACGTGGATTCGGCGTTGCACGGCGGCCCATGGCCGCCGGTGCAGGGATGATCTCGCTCGACGCCGCGTTCCGCTCTCGCGTTCGAGAGCCGGCTTGCCGAGCGCGCGCCGTGCCCGCAGGGGCCGACGACGGCATCGTGACAGTCGCGAAGGTGGACACCGCGCGTCCCCAGTGTCGTCCGCCCACCGGCGGATAGATAAAGGCGCCGTAACACCTATTTAATTTCTCAAGTAATTTTTCTGATTGTTGATGATGGTTTTATACAGTTTCCAAGAATAGCAACGCCATTTTCAAAGTAATCAAGTTCAGTATACTTTAAGATTCTGTCGGCACACAGCGTGATTGTGCGCGAACTTCGCCCTATGATGCGACCGGACAACTGACCGAACTCGCACGCTGGAGCGTTCGCGCAATGAGATTGCTTAGCTATCTCTCAATTCGTGCCGCTATGTGCACGACGATATTCGCAATGGCGCTGATGTTACTGGGATATGCGGGAAATTCTCTGATCGATGCGCGGCACCAGACGCAGCAGGCCCAGTCTGCGGTCACGTTGACTCGCGCGAGCCGCCAACTCCTCAAGACGATCCTCCCAGCGCGTCTCGAGCGGGGGGCAGCCCTCGCCTTGGGCGGAGACGCGGCCGCCGACGCGGAGGGCCTGAGAGCCTACGCGGTGAACCGGGAGGCGATGATCGCGGGCTTCAAGAGCCTTCAGGACCTGTTGCAGAACCAGGATCTGCCCGCCGTGTCGGCGACGTTGGCGAGGCTGAACGCGGCGCAGGACGCCGCGAACCGGCTCCGCCCCCGCATCGATGAGGCTCTGCGCGTCGCGAAGCCGAAGCGGGACCCGGCGCTGTTACCCGCCGTGCTGGCGGCTTTCCAAGATCTCCTCGACGCGCTGACGGCGACCACGGATGCCGTGGATTCGGCCATTCCGCGCTCCGACGCGATCCTGCAGCGCTACCTCGTCCTCAAGCGGTCAGCCTGGTCGACCCGCGTCGCGATCGGCAACGTTGCCCTGCGCGTCCAGACGTCGCTGGCCGCCGGAACGTCGTGGTCGCTGCCCGAGACCGTGGCTGCCGCCGAGGAGCGGGCGCGGCTCCAGTCGGCTTGGTCGAGCACCAGCGAGGCCGCAGCCCAACTCTCGGACGCCACGCGCGCGGCGTTCGAGAGAGCCAAGCGCAGCAATTTCGAGGGCGAGGCGGCGGAAGCGGCGAGGGCGGTCTTCGATGCCCTGAGTCAGCAGCGGGCGTCCCCCTACACGTTCCAGGACATCCGCAAACGGAACACCCTCGAGCAGATGACGATCGTCGATCTGGCCGATGCCGCCCTCGACGAGATGGTGGGACGGGCCGAGACCCTCGCTGCGGCAGCGGACCGGGTTCTCCTGCACAACGCCGCGGCGCTGCTGGCCGTCCTGCTGCTCGTCGGCCTCGGTCTCGTCGCCCTGTTCGAGGGCGTATTGCGGCCGATCCGGATCATCGCCACGGCGATGCGCGCGCTGACCGGGGGTGAGACCGCCGTCGCACTCCCGGTGCAGGCCTACCGGAACGAGTTCGCGCCGATCATGGTGGCCGTGCAGGCGTTCCGGGACAATCTGATCCGCACACGCGAGCTCGAAGGCGAGGCCGAGCGGGCGCGTTTGGACGCCGACGACCAGCGGCGGGACAGCCTGCGCCAGATGGCGCAACGGTTCGAGCAGGCGGTCGGGGGCATGATCGGCCAGGTCGCGGCCTCGGCCACCGCGCTGCAGGTCACGGCACGGTCGATGACGGCGACGGCCACACGGACGGCGGGACAGTCGACGACGGTCGCGACCGCCGCCGAACGAGCCTCCAGCAACGTCAACACCGTGGCGGCGGCCGCCGAGGAGCTCGGCACCTCCGTGCAGGAGATCGGGCGGCAGGCTGACGGCTCGGCGGCTCTCGCACGGCAGGCCGCGGCCGAGGCCGATCGGACCGCCGCGCGCGTGCAGGACCTGAACAGCGCCGTGAACAAGATCGGCGCCGTCGTGGGGCTCATCTCATCGATCGCCGAGCAGACCAATCTGCTGGCGCTCAACGCGACCATCGAGGCAGCGCGCGCGGGCGTCGCCGGCCGCGGCTTCGCGGTCGTGGCTTCCGAGGTGAAGGCGCTGGCCGAGCAGACCGCCAAGGCCACCGACGAGATCTCCGGACAGATCGCGCAGGTGCAGGCCTCCACCGGTCAAGCGGTGGAGGCCATCGCGGCGATCACCGCGCGGATCCGCGAGATCAACGGCGTGGCGGCCTCGATCGCGGCGGCCGTCGAGGAACAGGGTGCGGCAACCCAGGAGATCGTCCGCAATGTCGGGGAGGCGGCTGTCGGCACCGGCGAGGTCACCACCACCATCACCGGGGTCGCGCAGGCGGCCGAGAGCACCGGTCTGGCCGCCGGCCAGGTTCTCGACGCGGCCTCCGCCCTGTCGGACCAGTCCGACCGCCTGACCGCGGAGGTCGGGCGGTTTCTGGCGAGCGTCCGCGTTTCCTACGCGGTCTCCGCCGCGCAGGTCGCGCTGGTCCGGGACAGTTTCGAGACGGTGCAGACGCTGGGCGATGCCGTGGCGGACCTGTTCTACGGACGCCTGTTCGACATCGCGCCGCAGGTCCGGTCGCTCTTCCCGGACGACATGACCGCGCAGAAGCGGAAGCTCGTCGCCATGCTGGCGCTGGCGGTGTCCAACCTCGACAAGCCCGAGGCCCTGGTCGCGACCGTGCGCGATCTCGGGGACCGGCACGCCGGCTACGGCGCGCTGCAGGCGCACTACGAGCCGGTCGGCGCGGCCCTGATCTGGACGCTGGAACAGGAGCTCGGCCCGGACTTCACGCCGGAACTCCGGGAGGCCTGGGTCGAGACCTACCGGGTCATCACCGGCCTGATGACGATGGCCGGAACCGCGAAGGCCGCGTGATCCGGCCCGACGTCAGGCGACGCGATCCGAGAAGATCGCCTTCCTGACCACGGCGTGGACGCCCCAGTTGCCGTCCACGACCTGCGTGATCCCGAAATCGACCGCCACCGACATCAGCGAGATGGCCTCGTCCTCGGTGAGGCCCTTCGCGTGCATCAGGAACTGGCGCATCTTCCGGAAGGCGTCGCGCATGGCGAGGTCGATGGAGGACTTCTGGAAGATCGCGCTCTGGGCGTCCGGACCGAGGTCGCGCAGGTAGTTCGGGTAGCTGAAGCCGGACAGCACCCAGTCGTCCCGGGTCTCGATCATCGGGAAGTCGAGGGCCTCCAGCGGCGTGCCGGGCAGGTCGGCCTTCTTGTGCAGGATGAACTGGAAGGTTCCGGTGAGCGAGCACTCGATCGCGGTGCCGCACAACTCGGAATCGCCCTGGCTGGCGTGGGGGTCGCCCACCGAGAACAGGGCGCCCGGCACCGCCACCGGGTAGTACAGCGTCGCGCCCTTGCCGATCCGCCAGTTGTCGATGTTGCCGCCGGTGTAGCTCGGCGGGATCGTGTTGACCCGGTCGGCCTCGGCGGGCGCGACGCCCATCGTGCCGAAATGCGGCCGGATCGGCACACGGATGCCCTTGAGGACCTCGAAGGTCTTCTGCGTCTTGGAATGATCGACCGGCAGGCCGGGATAGTCGATGGTCGGGTGAGAGACGCCGAACGGGTCGGTGACGCCCGGCCAGCGGAAACTGTAGACCGCCCGGGCCCAGTCGCGCTCGCCGGTGGCGTCGACCTCGTAGATGGTCACGACCTCCCGGGGCTTATCGCCGGTGATCAGGTCGTTGTAGTGGTAGCCCCACCACGCCGCCGCGTTGCTGCCGAAGGCCAGTCCCTTGTACTTGGGATTGGCGCAGGGGCGGGGAGCGACGTCGAGGATGCGCACCTCCAGGACATCGCCGGGCTCGGCGCCGCGGATCGCCACCGGGCCGGTGCAGATATGCACGCCGAGGCCGCCGCCGGGGCCGATCTTGGCGTCCATGGCGCCGGCACCGCGGGGCGAGACGCCCATCTTGTCCTTCGTCCAGAGATAGACACTCTCGGCGCCCGGATCGCCCTGGATCATCCGCTCGGCGTCGTCGCTCGCCTGATGCGTGAGCGTCTCGATCGTGACGAAATCGCCCGAACCGATCTCGACCTTGGGCTTGAGGCTGCGGCTGAAGAAGCCCCAGTGGACGGTCTCGGCATTCGCCGGCAGGTGGTAATGCGCCGTGGCGGCGATCTTGGCCCCGCTCGCCTGGGCCAGGGCCGGGCTCACCAGCGACGGGCCGCCGGCCGCGAGGGCCGCAGCGGCGGCGCCGGTCGCCGCGAAGCCGCTCTTCAGGAAGGCGCGCCGCTCAGGCTCCAGATCCCGCCGGAACCGGCGGCGGTGCTCCTCGAAGGCGTGGCAGGTTGGATCGTCGCCCGCGCACATCGCGTCGTCTCCCGGTGATTTCGTGGCACCGGGACCGGAAAGCAAATCGACGGCCACGCTCGCGGCCGCCGACGGGCACGCCTCATTCCGAGATCATGCCGACACCGCGCTCCTCGGCTCGCGGGGCGGCCTCGTCCGCCTGGGCCTCGACCACGGCGGCGGCCGTGACATTGACGATGCCGCGCGCCGTCACCGACGGCGTCAGGATGTGGGCGGGCTTGGCCGGACCGATCAGGAGTGGGCCGACCGGCAGGGCGTCCGCCAGCACCTTCGCGAACTGGAAGGCGATGTTGGCCGCGTCGAGGTTCGGGAAGATCAGGACGTTGGCCGCGCCCTTGAGGCGGGAGCCGGGCAGCACGCGCTCGCGCACCATCTCGTTGAGGGCCGAATCCGCCTGCATCTCGCCGTCGACCTGCAGCTCGGGATCCCGCGCGTGCAGGAGCGCGAGGGCGTCGCGCATCTTCATCGCGGAGGGCGAATCCGACTGGCCGAAATCCGAGTGGCTGAGCAGCGCGATCTTCGGCGTCATCCCGAAGCGGCTGACATGGCTGGCGCAGGCCTGCGCCACGTCGGCGATCTCCTCGGCGGTCGGGTTCTGGCGGACGTGGGTGTCGGCCAGGAAGTAGGCGCCGTTATGCGTCACGACGAGGCTCATCGCGGCGCACTGCTCCACGCCGGGGGCGAGCCCGATCACGTCGCGGATGATGCGCAGCCGCGTCTCGAACCGGCCCTCGAGGCCGCAGATCAGCGCGTCGGCCTCGCCGCGGCGGACCGCGATGGCGCCGATCACCGTGCTGTTGGTGCGCACCAGGGTGCGCGCCGCGTCGGGGGTGATGCCCCGGCGACCCGCCACCTCCAGATAGGTCTGCACGTAGGCGCGGTAGCGGGGATCGTCCTCGGGATCGATCAGCTCGAAGTCGCGGCCGTGCTCGATCGACAGGCCGAAGCGCTTCAGCCGGGTCTCCACGACCCGTGGCCGGCCGACCAGGATCGGGAAGGCGACCTTGTCCTCGACGATCGCCTGGACGGCGCGGAGCACGCGCTCGTCCTCGCCCTCGGCGTAGATCACGCGCTTGGGCTCGGCCTTCGCCTTCGAGAACAGGGGCTTCATGATCAGGCCGGACCGGTGCACGAACCGGTCGAGGCTCTCGACGTAGGCGTCGAGATCCGGGAGCGGCCGGCCGGCGACGCCCGAATCCATCGCGGCCTTGGCCACGGCCGGGGCGATGCGCAGGATCAGGCGCGGGTCGAACGGGCTCGGGATCAGGGATTTCGGCCCGAACGGCCGGGCCTCGCCGCCGTAGGCGCGGGCGACCACGTCGGAGGTCGTCTCGTGGGCCAGGCCCGCGATCGCCTTCACGGCCGCCTTCTTCATCTCCTCGTTGATCTTGTGGGCCCCGACATCGAGCGCGCCGCGGAAGATGTAGGGGAAGCACAGGACGTTGTTGACCTGGTTCGGGAAGTCCGACCGGCCGGTGCAGATCATCGCGTCCGGCCGCTCCTTCTCGGCCAGGTCCGGCATGATCTCCGGATAGGGGTTGGCGAGCGCCATGATCAGCGGCTTCTCGGCCATCTCCTTCAGGTACTCGGGCTTGAGCACGCCGCCGGCCGAGAGGCCGATGAACACATCCGCCCCCGGGATCACCTCGGCGAGCGTCCGCTTGTCGGTCTCCTGCGCGTAGACGTCCTTCCAGCGGTCCATCAGCTCGGGGCGGCCCTTGTAGACGACGCCCTTGATGTCGGTGACCGTGATGTTCTCGCGGGTCGCGCCGAGCGACACGAGCAGGTTGAGGCAGGCGAGGGCCGCCGCGCCGGCACCGGACGTGACGATCCGGACGTCGGACAGGTTCTTGCCGGCGAGTTCCAGGCCGTTGAGGACGGCCGCCGCCACGATGATCGCTGTGCCGTGCTGATCGTCGTGGAAGACCGGGATGTTCATCCGGGCCCGGCACTGCTCCTCGACCTCGAAGCACTCGGGCGCCTTGATGTCCTCCAGGTTGATGCCGCCGAAGGTCGGCTCGAGGGCGCAGACCACGTCGACGAGCTTGGACACGTTCTTCTGGTCGACCTCGATGTCGAAGACGTCGATGCCGGCGAATTTCTTGAACAGGACGGCCTTGCCCTCCATCACGGGCTTCGAGGCCAGCGGGCCGATATCGCCCAGGCCCAGCACGGCCGTGCCGTTGGAGAGCACCGCCACGAGGTTCTGGCGGATCGTGAGCTCGGCGGCCTGCTGCGGGTCGTCGTGGATCGCCATGCAGGCGGCGGCGACGCCGGGCGAGTAGGCCAGGGCGAGGTCGCGCTGGTTGCCGAGCGGCTTGGTCGCCTGGATCTCCAGCTTCCCGGGCTTGGGCAGGCGGTGGTAGACGAGCGCCCCGGCCTTGAGGTCCTCGGACATGTTATCGGCCATCGCCCACGCTCCCGCTCACCTTCTTCACCGAGGACGACGCGGCCGCACATCGCGCAGGCTCGCGTCATGACCGGTCTGTTGCACCGGCTGCGCAGGGGGCGCAACCCGCACAACGAGACCCGGATCCACCTTGCCAAGCTGGCGAGGACCTACGGCTTCTCCATAGGCGCTTATTCGTACGGGCGTCCAAAAGTCCGCTTCCCGGAGAGCGGACGGCGGCTGACGATCGGCCGCTATTGTTCCATCGCCGACAAGGTCGAGATCCTGCTCGGCGGCGATCATCGCCTCGACTGGGCGTCGACCTACCCGTTCGCCGCGATGCGCGGCCTGTTCCCGGACGCCGATGCGCCGGAGGATTACCACGCCTCCCGGGGTGACGTGGTGATCGGCAACGATGTCTGGCTGGGATCAGGCTGCATGATCCTGTCGGGCGTGACGGTCGGCCACGGCGCCGTGGTGGCCGCCCGCGCCGTGGTGACCCGCGACGTGCCGGCCTACACCGTCGTAGCCGGCAACCCGGCCCGGGTCGTGCGCCGCCGCTTCGACGCGGCGACCGCCGAGGCGCTCGTGGGGTCGGCGTGGTGGGACCTGCCGCACGATGCGGTGACGCGGCTCGTGCCGCTGCTCCAGAGCGGGCGGATCACGGACCTGCTCGCGGCGTTGCGCGCCGGCGCGGTTTCCCGTACCGGCGGGGCCCATCACGAAGACCATCCGAGATCCGGACGATGACCGACACCCCCCCTGACCGCCTCGCCTCCAACCCGAACAGCCCGTTCTACGACGAGAAGGTGCTGGAGCGCGGGGTCGGTGTCCGGTTCAAGGGCGTCGAGAAGACCAACGTCGAGGAATACTGCGTGAGCGAGGGCTGGGTCCGGCTCTCGGCCGGCAAGGCTCTCGACCGGGCCGGCAATCCGATGACGGTGAAGCTGAAGGGCACCGTGGAGCCCTATTTCCGCGACCCCGCCGCGGACGCCTGATCCGCCACCCGCGCCAGCGCGGCCTCGAAGTTCCGGACGGCCTCCCGGACGAGCTTCCCGACCCGATCCGGCGAGCGCGGCCCGTCGATGACGAGGCTCGCGAGGATGTCGGAGCGGCGGGCACGCTGCTTCGCGGTGCGCGCGTGGTTCGAGACGCGCAGGTGCCAGGCGCAGTCCGGTCGCCGCAGGTACAGGCTGTCGCCGCGCTCGTTCCGGGCGACGATCGCGAAGCCCTGCGCCTCCAGCATCCGCGCCGCGAGACCCAGCGCCTCGAGCGGCGGGAGCGAGCTGTCGGCGGTCATGGGCCGGCCGGCTCGATCGTGCCGAGGCGGCGCCGCCCGAGCGCCCGCGCCTTGAGCGCCAGGGCCGGCCGCTCGACCCCGTACCAGGACAGGGCCGCGACCGGCAGGGTGAGGGCGAGGGCCGGCGCCAGGAGCGCGGGCCCGGAGGCAGCGGGCCACAGCGCGTTCAAGCTCTGCTGGATCGGCCAGCCGTAGAGATAGATCCCGTAGGAGAGATCGGCCGACGGGTCGCACAGGCCGCGCGCGAGGGGGCCGAGGGCTAGCCAGACCACGCCGTAGGCCTCGGCGAGGAACAGCAGGGCCGGGTAGGCCGGCGTTCGCGCGAGGGCGAAGGCGCCGAAGACCAGACAGGCGAGGGCGGCGGCCGAGACCCGCAGGCGGTCGCGCCACAGGTAGAGGCACGCGCCGGCCGCGAAGATCAGCGGCAGGCGCAGCGCCGTCTCGGTGCCCTTGGGTAGGTCGGGACCGCGGAGGCCGCAGGCGATCGACAGGGCGAGTGCCAGTCCGGCCACGATCAGGGGGGCCGACCACCGGCGCCGGAGCAGGCCGGACAGGGCGGCCGCGAGAACGCCGAGGTAGCACAGCACCTCGTATTTCAGCGTCCAGACCGTGCCGAGCGGCGCCCGGTAGGGATTGGCTTCGAAGACGCCGGGGAGGGCGGCGTTGCTCTTGAAGGTCGTCAGCGTCCCGCGGATGAACGACCATAGGGCCGGATCGCGCAGGTACTCGGCGACCGGCAGGCGCGTCAGCGCCGCCCCGAGACCCAGCGACACAACGAGGGTCGCGGCGACCAGTCCGGGCAGGATCCGCAAGGTCCGGGCGAGGGCGTAGTCCCGGATGCCGCGGCGGTCGCAGCTCATCGTGACCAGGAATCCCGACACGGCGAAGAAGCCGTTCACCGCGTGCTCGCCCAGCGTGTAGCCGGTGAGCCGGGCGAGGGGCTCGTCGCCGGCCGCGCCGGTCGCGACGCTGAACGCGTGGGACACCACGACGGCGAGAGCCAGCAGCAGCCGCAAGCCGGTGAAGCCGTTGCGCCCGCGTTCCAGCGCGGTCGCGATCGTCGGCGCGCTCATCCGGTCAGCCCCTCGCGGGCCAGCGCGGTCCGGCCCCGCAGGAAGGCGAGGGCGCCGGCGGCCGAGCCGCCGTAGCGCTCCAGTCCCGCCCGACGCAGGACCAGCCCGGACAGCAGCGCCTTCGGCACATTGGCCGCCAGCGCGGCGAGGCTCGGGTCCGCGAGGCCGTATTTCCGGCTGACATAGGCGCGCGACCACGCCTGATGCCAGCGCGCGCGAAACACCCGTCCCGGCTCGGGCGCCGACGACCGGCCGCGCTCGTGCAGCGCTTCGGCGCGGTGGACATGGATCAGCGCACGACCGCGATCGGCCACGCGCCGGCACAGGTCGTCGTCCTCGTAGAACAGGAAGATGTTCTCGTCGAAGCCGCCGAGGTCGAGGAACAGGGCGCGCGGCATCAGCAAGCAGGCCCCGGAGAGAAACGGCGCGCAGGCATCGCCCTGCGGGAGCGCGAGCCGGCCGGCGGGATTGGTCAGGTAGGGCGCGAGCAGGGACCGCGCCTGGAAGAAGAAGCGCCCGTCGGGCTCGACGAGGCGCGGGGCGAGCAGGCCCGCGTCCGGCCAGGATCGGGCCGCCTCCAGCAGGGCATCAACGGCGCCCGGCCGCAGCTCGACGTCCGGGTTGACGATGAGGACGTGCTCCGCCGTCTCGGCCGCGCGGACGCCCCGGTTGTTGGCGCGACCGTAGCCCTCGTTGCGGGCGTTGCGGATCACCTGCGCGCCCGCGGCCTCCGCGACGGACGCGGAGGCGTCCCGGCTGGCATTGTCGACCACGATCGCCGGCACGTGCTGCCCGGCCAGCGCCGCGAGGCAGCCGGGCAGCACGTCGGCGCTGTCATGCGCGACGACGATCGCGACGAGACTCGGCACCGGGCGGCGGTTCGCGCCGCCTCAGGCCTTCTTCTCGGGCAGGTTGAGCCGGATGTGCAGCTCGCGCAGCTGCTTGGGCGTCGCCTCGGAGGGCGCGCCCATCATCAGGTCCTCGGCGCGCTGGTTCATCGGGAACAGCACCACCTCGCGGATGTTCGGCTCGTTGCACAGGAGCATGACGATGCGGTCCACACCCGGCGCGATGCCGCCGTGCGGCGGGGCGCCCATGCGCAGGGCGTTCAGCATGCCGCCGAACTTCTGCTCCAGGACCTCGTGGCCGTAGCCGGCGATCGCGAAGGCCTTCTCCATCACGTCCGGACGGTGGTTGCGGATCGCGCCCGACGACAGCTCCACGCCGTTGCAGACGATGTCGTACTGGAACGCCTTGATGTCCAGGATCCGCTTGGTGTTCGCGCCGTTCTCGTCCTCGCTGGAGAGCGCGTCGAGGTCGAGCGCCAGGAACGCCTCGCGGTCGATGTTCGGCATCGAGAACGGGTTGTGGGAGAAGTCGATCCGCTTCTCTTCCTCGCTCCACTCGTACATCGGGAAGTCGGTGATCCAGCAGAAGGCGTACTGGTCCTTGTCGCAGAGGCCCAGCTCGTCGCCGATGCGGATGCGCGCCTTGCCGGCGAGGCCGGCCGCCTTGCCCTCGGCGCCGGCCGAGAAGAACACCGCGTCGCCCGCCTTGGCACCGGCCCGCTCGGCGATCAGCGCCTGGACCTCGGCCGGGATGAACTTGGCGATCGGCCCCTTGCCGGTGAGCTGCCCGTTCTCCTCCTCGAACACGACATAGCCGAGCCCCGGCGCGCCCTCCGAACGGGCCCAGTCGTTGAGCTTGTCGAAGAACGAGCGCGACTGCGCCGCCGCACCGGTCGCCGGGATCGCCCGGACCACGCCGCCGGAAGCGATCACGCCCTTGAACGCCTTGAAGGCCACGTCCTCGCGGGCGAACAGGTCGGTGACGTCGGCGATGATCAGCGGATTGCGCAGGTCCGGCTTGTCGACGCCGTACTTCAGCATCGAGTCCGCGTAGGTGATCCGCGGGAATTCCTTGGTGACGCGCTTGCCCTCGGCGAACTCCTCGAACACGCCGCGCAGGACCGGCTCGACCGCCTGGAACACGTCCTCCTGGGTGACGAAGCTCATCTCGATGTCGAGCTGGTAGAACTCGCCCGGCGAGCGGTCGGCGCGGGCATCCTCGTCGCGGAAGCAGGGCGCGATCTGGAAGTAGCGGTCGAAGCCCGCGATCATCGTCAGCTGCTTGAACTGCTGCGGCGCCTGCGGGAGCGCGTAGAACTTGCCGGGATGGACCCGCGACGGCACGAGGTAGTCGCGCGCGCCTTCCGGGCTCGACGCGGTCAGGATCGGCGTCTGGAACTCGAAGAAGCCGCCCTCGCGCATCCGGCGGCGGAGCGAGTCGATGATCGCGCCGCGCTTCATGATGTTGGCGTGCAGCTTCTCCCGGCGCAGGTCGAGGAAGCGGTACCGGAGCCGCGTCTCCTCCGGGTACTCGAGGTCGCCGAAGACCGGCAGCGGCAGCTCGCCGGCCGGACCCAGCACCTCGAGGTCGTCGATGTAGACCTCGACCGCGCCGGTCGGCAGCTCGGCATTCTCGGTACCGGCCGGTCGCGTGCGGACGCGGCCGTCGATCCGCACGACCCATTCCGAGCGGACGGTCTCGGCGGCCTTGAAGGCCGGGGAATCGGAATCGATCACGCACTGCGTCAGGCCGTAATGGTCCCGCAGATCCACGAACAGCACGCCCCCGTGGTCGCGGATGCGGTGGCACCAGCCGGAGAGGCGGACACTCTGCCCGACGTCGGACGGGCGGAGCGCCCCGCAGGTGTGGGAACGGTAACGGTGCATGACGGGCTTCTTCTGTGGGAAGGCCGGCACCATTCACGCGAGGCCCCCCAAGTCAAGCGCGGGGCGCGCAGAACGGCGCCGAAAGCCGCGCGCGACTCGCCCGCCGGCCTACCGGAAGAGGCTCCCGATCCCCATATGAACTCCATGAACGACAACGTCTTTTTCGATCTGAAGCGGCCCGCTAAGCCGGCGCCCGAACGCGTCCCAGCCGGGTGGCGGACGCTGCCCCTCGAGGGCCGTTTCGACCTCGTCTACGAGGACGCGACCGGGGCCTGGAGCAACCGGTCCCTCGAGGCGCGCGAGCTGAGGCTCGGTCCCGGCCGGACGCTGCTCGGCGGCATCGACGCCCGGCGCGGCGGCTATCGCGGGTTCCGCGTCGACCGGATCCGGCGTCTCGTCGATCGGGCCACCGGCGAGCGCATCGAGACTGGCATCCTCGACCGCCTGCTGGGCCGCGCCGAGGCGCAGCGCCGTGCCGACGCGCTGCGGATCCGCCGGCAGGCCCGGGCGCGCCGGAAGGCGGCGGTCGCGGCCGTGGCGTGACCGCGGTCGCCGAGCCGCGCGTGAAAGTGCGAAAGATGGGGACCTGCGAAGCCGCGTCTCCCCATGTCCGCCGCGGTTGCGTATAGCCGGTGCATGGACCTGATCACCACCACTGACGCGCTGCGCCAGATCTGCACACGTCTCGCCGAGCAGCCCTTCGTGACCGTCGACACGGAGTTCATGCGTGAGACGACGTATTATCCGAAACTGTGCCTGATCCAGATGGCGGCACCGGACGGGACCGCCGTCCTGGTCGACCCGCTGGCGCCCGGGATCGACCTGGATCCGTTCATCGCGCTCATGGCCGACGAGCGCACCGTCAAGGTGTTCCATTCCGCCCGTCAGGACCTGGAGATCATCTGGCTGATCGGCGGGATCCTGCCGCACCCGTTCTTCGACACGCAGGTCGCCGCCATGGTCTGCGGCTACGGCGACTCCGTCTCGTACGAGCAGCTCGTCAACGACGTCGCCAAGGCCAAGATCGACAAGTCGTCCCGCTTCACCGACTGGTCGCGGCGGCCGCTGTCGGAGGCGCAGCTGACCTACGCGCTGTCCGACGTCACCCACTTGGTGAAGATCTACGAGGTCCTCGTCGCCGAGTTGCTGCGGACAGACCGCGGCGCTTGGCTCGACGAGGAGATGGCGGTGCTGACCTCGCCGGAGACCTACCGCGCCGATCCCGCCCAGGCGTGGCGCCGCCTCTCCGGCCGGATGCGCAAGCCGCGCGAGATCGCCGTGCTGATGGAGGTGGCGGCTTGGCGCGAGAGCGAGGCGCAGACGCGCAACGTCCCGCGCGGGCGCGTCCTGAAGGATGAGGCGGTCATCGACATCGCGTCGGCGGCGCCGCGGAGCGCCGAGGCGCTCGGGCGCCTGCGGACGATCCCGGCGGGCTTCGAGCGGTCCCGGACGGGGGCCGACATCGTCGCCGCCGTCGAGCGCGGCCTCGCCCGCGACACCAGCGCCGTCCGGATGCCCGAGCGCGTGCGGCGGAGCGGCGGCAACGGCGCGATCGTCGAGCTGCTGAAGGTCCTGCTGAAGGCGGTCTGCGAGGCCGAGGGCGTCGCGCCCAAGATCATCGCCACGGTCGACGACCTGGAAGCCGTCGCTGACGACGATGCCGCCGAGGTACCGGCGCTGCAGGGGTGGCGTCGGACGCTGTTCGGGGAGAAGGCGCTGGCGCTGAAGCAGGGCCGGCTGGCGCTGTCGGTCGAGTCGGGCCGGATCGTGGTCCGCCCTCTCGAGGCCGAGCCCGCGGCCGCCGGCGCCGACGTGAACGGATGACGCCGGGGCGACGCTGACGGCACAAACTCCGCGGTCGGGCGTGACTCGCCGCAGGTCCGGGATTAAATGGCAATTGGATTGCCGCTTAATCCCGCCCCTGCGTCCCGCGTATGTTCGAGCCGAACGAGATTTTGAAGACGCTGACCGGGCGCGGTCTCGTATCGGCTGAAGGGTGCGAGTCCGTGCGCGTCCGCTACCGGGTTGTCATCGAGCGGCGCGAGGGCGGCGTCGTCGCTTACGGCAACCTCTACGGCAGCTACGCGGGCCTGCGACCGGTCTGGCTCGAGCCGGATGCCCAACTCCGCCTGTCCAGTGGCCGTCGCCTCAACATCTCCGTGACCGATCTGATCGGCGACGTCGCCGACTTCGAGAGCACCGGGCCGGTCGGGGCGCTCTGACGCCGCCGGGGATCTTCCGCGGGATCCCGGACGGCGTCACGGATCGGTGCGCGCGTCCCGGCAGCGATTCTTAAGAACGGGACGATTCGGCAATTTGTCGCGCGCGAACCCTACCGAACGGGAGGGGATCCTCAAAAAAATCGGATGCGGCGACTGGGCGCACGGCCGCATTTTGGGAAAATTCGGCAACGAAGAGCCACCGAAGCGTCTCGCAGTGCGATCAAGCGGGGGGCCTCCGCCGCGGGCGCCCGATGCCCCTGCGACCCTCGTCCGCGCGAACGACGCATGCTCAAGCCCAGCAAAGCTCGTTCGTGTGCAAGGTCTGCATGGGACACGCACACGTGCCCGTGAGATCGGGGCGAGACGACCGAAGAACGCTTGTGCGTCGCAACATTTCTTTTCGCAAAAGCATGACATCGGCGGGGCCTGTGTCACCCGAAAAGAAGCTTTCACCGTGTGCCCACAGGCGCGGAACAGCGAGTTGACGGCGCTCAAAAATCTCTTAAGGTCCGGGCAAGCCTCGGTTTCGAGGGAGCCGCCTCAGGGATGGCGGTTCCTGGCTAGGGGATCAGTAGATCTCCTCGAAGTCCACTATGCCCGCTACCGAGGCGTCCATCCCTGTCGCAAACAGTCAGGTCGGAGTCCGAGCGACGCCACTCTCGTCGCGCGCCGCGAGAACTCTCAAGACTTGTCGGAGGAACCCATGAGAGCGGTACATCTCCTTGCGCTCGGCGCAGGTGTCGCGGCCGTCGCCGCGCCGGCGCTGGCCAATGAAAGCGTCATGAAGGGCATCGCCAACCCGGCGGAACAGGTTCTTCAGACGGTGGACTACGCGAATACGCGTTACTCGAAGCTCGACCAGATCAACGCCAAGAACGTCAAGGACCTGCAGGTCGCCTGGACGTTCTCGACCGGCGTGCTGCGCGGCCACGAGGGCTCGCCGCTCGTCGTCGGCAACGTGATGTACGTGCACACGCCGTTCCCGAACATCGTGTACGCCCTCGACCTCGACCACGAGGCGAAGATCCTCTGGAAGTACGAGCCGAAGCAGGATCCGTCCGTGATCCCGGTCATGTGCTGTGACACGGTCAACCGCGGCCTTGCCTACGCCGACGGCGCCCTCATCCTGCACCAGGCCGACACCACCGTCGTGTCGCTAGACGCCAAGACCGGCAAGGTGAACTGGTCGGTGAAGAACGGCGACCCGGGCAAGGGCGCGACCAACACCGCCACCGTCCTCCCCGTGAAGGACAAGGTCCTCGTCGGCATCTCCGGCGGCGAGTTCGGCGTGCAGTGCTCCATCACCGCCTACGACCTGAAGACCGGCAAGCGCGTGTGGCGCGGCTACTCGGAAGGCCCGGACGACCAGCTCCTGGTCGACCCGGAGAAGACCACCTCGCTCGGAAAGCCCATCGGCAAGGACTCCTCGCTGAAGACCTGGGAAGGCGATCAGTGGAAGACCGGCGGCGGCTGCACCTGGGGCTGGTACTCCTACGACCCCAAGCTGAACCTCGTGTACTACGGCTCGGGCAACCCCTCGACCTGGAACCCGAAGCAGCGTCCGGGCGACAACAAGTGGTCGATGACCATTTGGGCGCGTAACCCGGACACCGGCATGGCCAAGTGGGTCTACCAGATGACCCCGCACGATGAGTGGGACTACGACGGCATCAACGAGATGATCCTCACGGATCAAAAGGTCGACGGCAAGGAGACCCCGCTCCTGACCCACTTCGACCGTAACGGCTTCGGCTACACGCTGAACCGCGACACGGGCGAGCTGCTGGTGGCCGAAAAGTTCGACCCGGCCGTCAATTGGGCGTCCAAGGTCGACATGGACAAGGGCTCCAAGAACTATGGCCGCCCGCTCGTCCAGGCGAAATACTCGACCGAGCAGAACGGCGAGGACGTGAACTCCAAGGGCATCTGCCCGGCGGCCCTCGGGTCGAAGGACGAGCAGCCCGCGGCCTTCTCCCCGAAGACCAACCTGTTCTACGTCCCCACCAACCACGTCTGCATGGACTACGAGCCGTTCCGGGTGACCTACACCCCGGGCCAGCCCTACGTCGGTGCGAC
>NZ_JBQEPK010000032.1:0-15037 GCF_052045615.1 Methylobacterium sp. 22177
TCATGCACCGGCACAGGGTGATCGCCAGATGCGCGAAGTCCCGGCACACGCCGACGCGCTGCATGAAGGCATCGTGCGCGCTCCGGGTGGCGTCGGCGCGCTGATAGTCGAAGCGGATCCGCTCGTGCGTGTAGTCGACGATCGCCTGGACCCGTGCCCAGCCCTCCGGGGTGCCGCCGAACAGGGACCACGCGGTCTGCGAGAGCTTGTCGGTGTCGCAGTAGCGCGAGCCCAGGAGGAAGATCAGGACGTCGTCAGGAAGGTCTTGGACGGGGATCTGCCGGGCCTCAGGCACGACCGGGTCCGGCTGGCCCGAATCCTGAACCGTGAAATCGGCCGCGATCGTCAGCTGGCCCGGCGGCGCGACGATGCGGTGGCAGATGTTGTCGAAGACGTCCCGGTACTCGCGCGCCTCGACCGGCGGGTCGAACCGGATCGCCTGCGGGGTCAGCACGTCCCCGGTCCGCGCGGGATGGACGCTCAGCATCAGGATCATCGGCGTCGGCTGCGACAGCGTGAAGGCAATATCGAAACCGGTCCTGATCTTCATCGCGGCCACCTTGCTCTGTCGCCTTCCGCGCGGGGTCGCCACGCACGCTCGTTCCGGGTCCCGGTGCTCGAGGGGACTCAACGCGCCAGGGACGTGTGCGGCCCCTGCACGGTTCGGGCCGCCGGCCCGTCGGCGGGCAGCTCCACCACGTCGACGTCGACGCGCATGCCGAGATCGTCGCTGGCGAGGCCGAAGAAGGAGCCGTGCAGCGGCACCGCCTGCGCGGGGTCGCGGGTCACGGCCACGCGGATCAGGTCGCGATTGCCCACGATGCCGTTGGTCGGGTCGAACTCGACCCAGCCGGCGCCCGGCAGGTATACCTGCAGCCACGCGTGGGTGGAGCCGCCGCCGACGTGGCGCGCACGGTCGTTGCGCGGGTTGTAGAGGTATCCGGAGACGAAGCGGGCGGCCATGCCGAGTGCCCGGACGCCCTCCATCATCAGCACCGCGAAGTCCCGGCACGAGCCGAGCTTGGTGCGCAGGGTCGTCAGCGGGTCCTGCACGCCTTTCTCGGAGCGGGCGAGGTAGGTGAAGTTCGCCCGCACGCTGCGCGTCATCGCGGCGAGCAGCTCCTGCGTCGGGATCCGGCCCTCGGGCGGCAGGAAGCTCCGCGCCCAGGCATCGACCTCGTGCCGCGGGTCCGGCCACTGCCGCTCGATGGACCGGGCGAGGTCCGGCATGTCCTCGGCCCCGTAGCCGAACGGGTAGTGGGTCGCGTGCGGCGCCAGCGGGAAGACCGGCGCGTGCTCCGGTGCGTGGTCGAGGGTGATGCCGCAGTCGAACGTCAGGGTCTCGGCCCGGGTGTCGAAGGTCGCGACCGCCACGCAGTTGCCGAACACGTCGAACAGCCAGCGCAGCGAGGCCGGCTCCGGGGTGATGTCGAGGGTCGCCGCGATCAGCCGCTGGTCGTAGCTGTCGCGCGGCCGGAACATGATCCGGTGCTCGCCGAAGGCGACCGGACGCCGGTATCGGTAGACCGTGCGGTGGCGGACGGAGAGGATCGGCAAGGTCGCAGGCTCCGGGCTCGCGCCGACACGCTCACCGGCGATGCAAGGGCCGGGCCCGTCCGCGCGGAGCGCCTCAGACCACCGGGGGAGCCGGATCGGCCGCGGCGCGCTCCGCCTCGACGAGCACGTCGAGGGGGCGCCAGGGCTTCGCGATGAAGACCGCCTCGGCCGGCAGCTCGGGGCGCGGCAGGCCATGGCCGGAGGTGATCACCAGCCGGGCCCGCGGCCACAGCGTCGCCACGGCGCGCGCCAGCTGAAGGCCGTCCATCTGTCCGGCCAGCCGGACATCGGCGAAGACCAGCGCGACGTCGCCGCCGCGCGCCTGGAGGACCGACAGGGCGGCCTCGGCGCTGTCGCAGCCGACCACGTCGAGCTCGGTCTCTTCCAGGAGGGTTTCGGCCAGGGCGCGGATCTCAGGATCATCCTCGACGACGAGGGCGAGGCGCGGCGGATCGGCCTCGGGCACCGCGACGTCTGGCCCGCTCCGGGCGGTCTCGTCGTCCTCGCTCTGCCGGACGCGGCGGACCAGGGCGGCGAGGTGCTCCGGCACGCCCTCGGTGACGAGATTATCGTAGAACGACGCCAGTGTCTGACCGATCTGGTCGAGCGGAATACCCGGTGACAGCGTATCGGTGAGCGGCAGGGGTGCGCTCGTCTGGTGCTTTTTCAAGGACTCCCCCCGAAGTCGACTTCCGCGCCGCTCGAGGACTCGGCGCTCACAGGAGGAAAGTCGGCAATCCGCCGCTGGTTGCGCCGGGGGTTCGGAATCCCGCCCGGCGTCACAGGGCCGTTACTGCGTGACGAGGCCGGCGTCGGCGTCGGCATAGGCCATGATTCCGGAGACCTGGCGGACGTTCTGATAGCGCGTCCCGCGGGTGCTCATCATCGCCTCGAACTTCTCGTGCACCTGCGCGACCGACAGGCTCAGGGGCTTGCGGTGGCGGCCGCGCCCGACGAAGCGCCCGGCTGCGAAGAAGATCGAGCGGTTGGCGCGGGCGGGGCCCGGGAGCAGCGCCGCCGCGGCGGCGGCCGGCTTGTTGACGACGTTGGCGAGGAACTCCTCGGCATCGTCCGGCCCGAGGAAGTGGGCGAGGTAGACCTCGCCGAGGGTCAGCTCGCGGCCGATGCGCAGGGCGATGCGGGCGGCGTCGCGCTTCAGCATCTCGCCGGCCATGAGGGCCGACAGGTACGGGTCGCGGCGCAGTTCCAGCACCCGGGCGCGCTCCGCCGGATCGGTGATCACCGGCCGGTCGTTGGCGTCGGAGGTGATCAGCGCGGCCTCCTTCTCCAGCCCGTACTTGGCGCCGAAGTCGCGCACCACGCCGAGCCAGGTCCGCTCGATGAACTGGTAGAGGCCCGTCGCCGAGGAGGTCTTGGCCTGGACCGCCGTGACGAAACTCGATTCCTTGTCGGCCACCGCCATCAGCAGCACCGGATCGGTCTGGACCGCCTGGGCCGCCCGGACGATCGTCTGCACGAGGTGGCGCCGGATCTTCATCGGGCCGAACTCGAGGATGTCGTTCGGGTCGCCGACGGCGCTCTCCGAGAGCAGGAAGTCGTACGACACCCGGTCGACCGTGTTGGAGCCGAGCTCGGTGTCGAGGTCGTGAACCGGGGCGAAGCTGGCGGCGGCGCGCAGCGGCGTCTGCTCCAGCGGGGTGCTGAGGGCGACGGTGTGGATGCGCGGGCGCGGCATCGGGATCTCGGTAGCGGCCTCCGCCACCGACACGGCCGGCGACAGGCCGACCTTGGCGAGGTCCACGCCCGATCCGATCAGCGCGGCGCTGAGTCCGCCCGCGATCATCGAGACGGTGAGCAGCGAGCGGAACAGCGCGGGGCGGCTGCCATGGGCGCGGCCCAGCATGGGCTGTGCGGCGATCACGTCGGCGCGGCCCGAGCCGAAATGGCCCTGCTTACCGGCGATGGTCCTCGGCGATCCGACCGTGCGGCCCTGCATCGTTATCCCGACTCTCCACACGCCGTCGTGGCGCGACGGACTCACCATCGCTTGACAGATGTGGCGACAACACGGCCGTGCTTGTGGCCGAGTTGCGGCGTCCCGAGGAGATTTCGGGGCAGGCCGCCCGTGACTCGCGCGGCATCCCTCCTTAAGAGGGCGCCATGCGGGCGCCGGGCGGATGACGCGCGGCCGCCCTTTCCCGTCCGTCCTGCCAGAGTCAGCCCCGATGAGCGGCGTCAACGAGATCCGGTCGACCTTCCTCGACTACTTCGCCAAGGCGGGCCACGAGGTCGTGCCGTCCTCGAGCCTCGTCCCGAAGAACGACCCGACGCTGATGTTCACGAATGCCGGCATGGTGCAGTTCAAGAACGTCTTCACCGGGATGGAGAAGCGCGCCTACGACCGGGCGACGACGGCGCAGAAATGCGTGCGGGCCGGCGGCAAGCACAACGACCTCGACAATGTCGGGTACACCGCGCGCCATCACACGTTCTTCGAGATGCTCGGCAACTTCTCATTCGGCGACTACTTCAAGGACCGCGCGATCGAGCTGGCCTGGACGCTGATCACCAAGGAGTTCGGCCTCAAGCCCGACAAGCTCCTCGTCACCGTCTACGCCGACGACGACGAGGCCGCAGGCCTGTGGAAGAAGATCGCCGGCTTCTCCGACGACAAGATCATCCGGATCGGGACCTCCGACAATTTCTGGCAGATGGGCGATACCGGCCCTTGCGGCCCCTGCTCGGAGATCTTCATCGACCAGGGCCCGGCGCTGCAGGGCGGCCCGCCCGGCTCGCCGGACGAGGACGGCGACCGCTTCCTTGAGTTCTGGAACCTCGTGTTCATGCAGTACGAGCAGCTGGAGCCGGGCGTCCGGAACCCGCTGCCGCGGCCGTCGATCGACACCGGCATGGGCCTGGAGCGCATGGCGGCGATCCTCCAGGGCGTCCACTCGAACTACGACACCGACCTGTTCCGCGCCCTGATCGACGCCGTCGCTCACGCGGTCTCGCGGGCGCCGGAGCCGGCCACGATGGCGTCCTACCGGGTGATCGCCGACCACCTGCGGGCGTCCTCCTTCCTGGTGGCCGACGGCGTGCTGCCGGGCAACGAGGGCCGCGGCTACGTGCTGCGCCGGATCATGCGCCGGGCCATGCGTCACGCCGAGATCCTCGGCGCTCGCGAGCCCACCATGTTCCGCCTCGTGCCGACCCTCGTGCGCGAGATGGGCCAGGCCTACCCGGAGCTGATGCGGGCCGAGAGCCTGATCGCCGAGACCCTGAAGCTCGAGGAGACCCGCTTCCGCCGCACTCTGGAGCGGGGCCTGTCGATCCTCGACGCCGAGAGCCGCGACCTCCGGGAGGGCGACAAGCTCTCCGGCGAGACCGCCTTCACCCTCTACGACACCTACGGTTTCCCCCTCGACCTGACGCAGGACGCCCTCAAGGCCCGCGGCATCGGCGTGGACACCGACGCCTTCGCGGCGGCGATGCAGCGCCAGAAGCAGGCGGCCCGCGAGGCCTGGAAGGGCTCCGGCGAAGCGGCCACCGAGACGGTGTGGTTCGGCCTGCGCGAGCGCGTCGGCGCCACCGAGTTCCTGGGCTACGAGACAGAGAACGCCGAGGGCATCGTCACGGCGCTCCTGCGCGACGGCGCCGAGGTGACCACCCTCGCGGCGGGCCAGACCGGCCTCGTGCTCGTCAACCAGACGCCGTTCTACGGAGAATCGGGCGGCCAGGTCGGCGATACCGGGCTGATCCTGGCTCCGGGCGTGCGGGCGCGGGTCACCGACACACAGAAGAAGCTCGGCGACGTGTTCGTCCACCACGTCACTGTCGAGGAGGGGGCTCTGAGCCTCGACCAGCCGGTCGAGCTCAAGGTCGACAACGTCCGCCGGAAGGCGATCCGGGCCAACCACTCGGCCACCCACCTGCTGCACGAGGCCCTGCGGCAGGTTCTGGGCGACCACGTCGCTCAGAAGGGCTCCCTGGTCAGCCCCGAGCGCCTGCGCTTCGACATCAGCCACCCGAAGCCGATCGAGGCCGACGAACTCGCCCGGGTCGAGGACATCGCCAACGCGGTGCTGCTGCAGAACGCGCCCGTCGTCACGAAGCTGATGGCGGTCGACGACGCGATCGCGTCGGGCGCCCGCGCGCTGTTCGGCGAGAAGTACGGCGACGAGGTGCGGGTGGTCTCGATGGGGCTGCCGGTCGACGGCGACGCCGCGCAACCGCGCGCCAGGAACTTCTCCGTGGAGCTCTGCGGCGGCACTCACGCCGCGCGCACCGGCGATATCGGGGCGATCACCATCGTTGCCGAGAGCGCGGTGGGCGCGGGCGTGCGCCGGATCGAGGCGCTGACGGCCGACGCGGCGCGCCGTCACCGGGCCGAGGAGGCCCGGACGCTGGCGGCGCTCGCCGGCATCCTCAAGGCGCCGGTCTCTGAGGCGCCCGACCGCCTGACCGCGCTGATGGAGGACCGGCGCCGCCTGGAGCGCGAGCTGGCCGAGACCCGTCGCAAGCTCGCCATGGGCGGCGAGGGCGGCCCGGGCTCGGGCGCGCAGCAGACCGAGATCGGCGGGGTGGCCTTCCGCCGCTCCGTCATCGAGGGGCTCGACATGCGCGACCTCAAGCCGATCGTCGACGAGGAGAAGAAGCGCCTGGGCTCCGGCATCGTGGCGGTGGTCGGCATCGGACCGGACGGCAAGGCCGGGCTGGTGGTCGGCGTCACCGACGACCTGACCGCGCGCTACGACGCGGTCGGGCTGGTCCGGGCCGGCGCCGGGGCGCTCGGCGGGAAGGGCGGCGGCGGCCGCCGCGACATGGCGCAGGCCGGCGGCCCGAACGGGGCCGGGGCCGAGGCCGCCCTCGACGCCGTCGCGCAGGCCCTCACCGAGGCCGCCTGAGGCGCGACGGCCCGCGGAGCGGCCGCAGCGTCACCGGCGCGGCCCGATCGTCTTCCGCCAGACCGGCGCGGTCGCCCCGATAGGGCCCCGCGCCCGCTCCGGCCCCGGGCGAACACCGCGGCCCCCCTCGCGGGTCCTGCACCGCGCGGGTCACCGGGGGGCAGGCGCCATCACCGGCTGCCGCCGCCACCACCGCCCTGCGGCGCGACCCGCGACGGCTGGTTGGCATTGCCCGCCGCCGCCGAGTTGTTGGAGATCGTGTCCGCCGGCCGGCCGGTGGGCGAGTAGCTCACGGCGGCTTCGTTCCCGGTGGCGTCGATCTGCTGGCTCACCACGCCCGGCGCGCCGGGAGCGGGCGCGACGGGCCGGGCCTCGACCTGGGCGCTGGCCGGAGCGACGGTGGCGAGGGCGAGAAGGGCGGCGAGACATGTCCGGGTCATGAGAATCCTTGCTGATTCCAGACCCTGGCAGCCTCGGTCGCGCGCGATCGATCCCGCGATGTTGCGACGCGGCACCGTCTCGCTTCGGCACCGGCCGCGCGCGCTCACTTCACGCGCGTCCAGGTCTGCCGCTTGCAGAACACGCTCATGACGCAGCCGGAGACCTCGAGCGAGTCGGGTCCCGTGAGCTTCAGCGAACCGGAATAGGTCTTGCCGTCATTCGGGTTGTAGAGAGACCCCGAGAAGCCGCCGCCTTCGGGCTGTCGCGCGTCGAGGATCTGGACGCCGACGACGCTGCGGCCGCGCAGGGCCGGATCCGGGTTCTTCGCGTCGAGCCCCTTCCCGGGCGCGCTGATGATCGTGCCGCAGAAGCCGCCGCCGCAGGGCGCGATGCGGACCTTCGAGCTGCCGGTTTCCGTCAGCCACACGCCGGCCGGATCGGCCGCCAGGGCCGGCGCGCACGCCGCGCCCGTCGCGAGCAGGGCCAGTACCGTGCGACGAAACCTCGAACCCATACCTGTTCCTCCCAACCGAGAACGCGGTCGGGTTCTACCGCGATGCCTGCGGCAGCGCACCGCCCAGATACGTCTCGACGACCTCGCAGAACGGCTGCCCGGCCCCGGTCGACAGCACGGCGTCGATCTCGAAGAGCGGATCGTCCGGTCCGGGCGCGGCGCTCCGCACCGGCGCGCGTACCTCGACGGTGCTGCGCACCGGGGCGAGGGGGCGCACGACCCGGCCGAAGGGGGTGCGGGTGGTGTCCAGCGTCGCGTTCATCTCCGGCGTGAGCCGGGCCGGCACGTACCAGTTATCCGCCTCGGACAGCACGCGGTCCCCGCAGGCGAGGCGGACGCGGCGGTAGCGCACCGGCTCGTCCGGGCCGATCCCGAGACGGGCGCGCTGCGCGGCCGTCAGGGGCTTGTCGGCCACGGGCACGCGTTCCGCCACGAGGTGCGGGTCTCCGGCGAGCTTGTAGTCGGCACACCAGCTCTCAAGGGCGAAGGTCGCGCTGTGCGCCGCCAGGATGCGGCTGCGTAGCGAGGCGATGAGCGCCTGCGGTCCCTCGGCCGGTGACGGCGCGTCGGCCGGCTTCGGCGCGACGGCGGCATCGCGTGCCCAGCCCGGTGACACGGTCACCGCGACCGATCCCAGCAGCACAGCGAGGGCGAGGGGCGGCACCCGGAGGCCGGGTGCGGGCCCGGTGCGCCGACGGTCCCTGCACGCCGATCGATCCCGCACCCGTGACGGCACAATGCGGACGGCATGGCGGGAAGACTTTCCGGTGTGCCACAGCATCTCGGGCTATATCCTCGCAGCTGAACCACCAGATCTTCGCCAGCTGCCGCAGCGCCGAGGCCCGGCAGAACGCGCCGGCCGGGCCGCTTCCCGGCCGAGCCGGCGACGGAGGGCGAGATCTAGACAACACGCGGCGATCCGTCGAGCCGGCCGCGCGTCGGGACGGCCGAGTTTGGGCCCGTCGACGCGCCTACCGACGGGCGACCGGCGGCAGGTCGGTGCAGAGGCCGAGGCCGGCTTCCGCCGCGAGTCCGATGGTCTCGCCGAGTGTCGGGTGGGGGTGGATCGTCCGGCCGATATCGGTGGCGTCGGCGCCCATCTCGATCGCCAGCGCGACCTCGCCGATCATGTCGCCGGCGCTCGGACCGACGATGGCGCCGCCGACGACGCGCCCGGTCTGCGCGTCGAACAGCAGCTTCGTCAGACCGTAATCGGCGCCGTTGGCGATGGCCCGACCCGAGGCGGCCCAGGGGAAGCGCGCGACCTCCACGGCCCGCCCGGCCGCCTTCGCGGCCGTCTCGGTGAGTCCGGCCCAGGCGATCTCCGGGTCGGTGTAGGCGACCGAGGGGATTACGGCCGCGTCGAACCCGGCCTTGTGGCCGGCGGCCGCCTCGGCGGCGACGTGGCCCTGATGCACCGCCTTGTGGGCGAGCATCGGCTGGCCGACGCAATCGCCGATGGCGAAGATGTGCGGCACGTTCGTGCGCATCTGGGCGTCCACCGGCACGAAGCCGCCGTCCAGCGCCACGCCGGCCGCGTCGAGACCGAGCGTCGCCCCGTTGGGCCGGCGGCCTGCGGCCTGGAGCACGAGGTCGTAGGTTCCGGGCTCGGCCTCACCCGAGAAGGTCACGGCGATCCCGTCCGGTCTCGCCTCGGCGGAGACGACCTCGACCCCCGTCAGGACGCGGTCGAAACGGTGGGCGTTGCGCTTCGTCCAGACGCTCACGAGATCCCGGTCGACGCCCTCGAGCAGGCTGGGCAGGCGCTCCACCACGTCGACCCGCGCGCCGAGCGCGCTGTAGACGGTCGCCATCTCCAGGCCGATGATGCCGCCGCCGATCACCAGGAGCCGGCGCGGCACCGCGGGCAGTTCGAGGGCACCGGTGGAATTCACGATCCGCGGATCGTCCGGAAGCATCGGCAGCGCCACCGGCGACGAGCCCGCCGCCACGATCGCGGCGGAGAAGGTCACGTCCCGCGTGGAACCCCCGTGCAGCGCCACCGAGACCGTGTCGGGGCCGGTGAAGCGCGCGGTCCCGCGGACCACCTCGACCTTGCGCTGGCGCGCCATCTGGGCGAGCCCGTCGGTGAGGCGGCGGACAGTGCCGGCCTTGAAGGTGCGCAGCTTCTCCAGATCGACCGTCGGCGCGCCGAAGCTGATCCCGTGCGCGGCCAGCCGGACGGCCTCCTCGGTGACCGCGGCCACGTGGAGCAGCGCTTTCGACGGGATGCAGCCCACGTTGAGGCAGACGCCGCCGAGGGTCGCGTGGCGCTCGACCAGGACCACCCGCTGCCCGAGATCGGCGGCCCGGAAGGCGGCCGAGTAGCCGCCCGGTCCGCCGCCGATCACCAGGAGGTCGCAGCCCGCCTCCGCCCGGGGCTCCGGCGGCGGCGCGGCGGGGCGCGGCGCGGGGACCGGAGCGGTGAGCGGCTCGGCGCGCGCGCCGGGCGCCTCGACCGCGAGGCGGGCGACGAGGGTGCCGGCCGAGACCGTGTCGCCGAGGCCGACCAGCATCTCCACGAGGCGGCCAGCCGCTGGGGAAGGGATGTCCAGCGTCGCCTTGTCGGACTCGACCACCAGCAGGGTCTGGTCCTTGTCGACCGGCTGGCCGGGCGCCACCGGGATCTCGATGACGGGCACGTCGGCGTAGTCCCCGAGATCGGGGACGCGGATGTCGAAGGTCTCGGGCATGGCGGCGGCCGTCACAGGAGAGCGCGGCGCAGGTCCGACAGGACCGACGCCACGTGGCCGAGGAAGCGGGCGGCGGCGACGCCGTCCACGACGCGATGGTCCCAAGAGAGGCTGAGCGGCAGGATCAGGCGCGGCTGGAAGGCTTTGCCGTCCCACACCGCCTCGGTGCGGGAGCGCGCCGCGCCCAGGATGGCGACCTCGGGGGCGTTGATGATCGGGGTGAAGCCGTCGCCGCCGATGCCGCCGAGCGACGAGACCGAGAAGCAGCCGCCCTGCATGTCGGAGCCCGGAAGGGTTCCGGACCGGGCCTTCTCGGCCATCGCGGCCATCTCGGTGGCGATCTCGATGAGGCCCTTGCGGTCGCAGTCGCGCACCACCGGCACCATCAGGCCCTTCGGCGTATCCACCGCGAAGCCGACATGGACGTAGTCCTTCAGGACGAGGTCGCCGCCCTCGAGCGAGGCGTTGAATCGCGGGTAGGCGCGCAGCGCCGAGGCCGCCGCCTTGATCAGGAAGGCGACCATGGTGACCCGGGCAGGCGGCGTGCGCGTCTCCTTGTTCAGGCCGAGCCGGAACGACTCGATCTCGGTGACGTCGGCACGGTCGAAATTGGTCACGTGCGGGATCGTCAGCCAGTTGCGGCTGAGATTCGCCCCCGAGAGGCTCTGGATGCGCGACAACGGTTCGCGCCGGACCGGCCCGTACTTGGCGAAGTCCACCTCCGGCCAGGGCGGTAGGCCGGCGCCGATCCCGGACGCGGCGACGGGCGCCTGGGCCGGCGCACCGAGGGCCGCCTTGACGAAGGCGTGCACGTCCTCGCGCAGGATCCGCCCCTTCGGCCCGGTGGCGGCGACGCGGTCGAGACCCACGCCGAGCTCGCGGGCGAGCTGGCGGACGGACGGGCTGGCATGCACGTCGCCGCGGGTCGCCTGAATCGGCTCCGACGAGGCGCGATCGACTCCGTCTGCCGTCCGGGAGAGGGGCGGGGTGAGGGGGGCGCCGTCTCCGGAATGCCCTGATCTCTCACCCTGTCCCTCTCCCGCACGGGAGAGGGGCGCCGCGCTCCGGTCGGGGGGCACCGAGGCCGCGACAACGGGCGATGGGCCAGGCACCGATGCGGCCCCGCCGCCCTCCGCGGGCTCCACCGTCAGGATCGGCGTTCCCTCCGACACCTTCGACCCCACCGCGACCAGCAACTCGCGCACGATGCCGGCGACCGGGGAGGGGACCTCCATGGTGGCCTTGTCGGACTCGATGCTCAGGATCAGGTCGTCCACCGCGAGACGGTCGCCGGGCTTCACCAGAAGCTCGATGACCGGCACGTCCCGGTAGTCGCCGATATCCGGAAGGGCGATCTGCAGCGCGGCGCTCATGCGGTCGGATGTCCGTAGGTCGGGCGTTCGGAGAAGGGGTGGGACGGGCGGCGCCCCTCGGCGGGGCGCCCGGCCTCAGATCGTCCAGGGCGCGGGCGCGTCCGCCGCGATGCCGTAGCGGCGGATCGCGTCCGCCACCGTGGCGCGCGGCACCGTGCCGGCCTCGGCGAGGGCGTGCAGGGCGGCGACGACGACGTGCTGCCGGTCGACCTCGAAGAAGCGGCGGAGCGCGTTGCGGGTGTCGCTCCGCCCGAACCCGTCGGTGCCGAGGGCGACGAATCGCGCGCCGAGATAGGAGGCGATCAGCTGCGGGTAGGCCCGGACGTAGTCGCTCGCCGCGACGACGGGCGCCGGGCCCGGCAGCAGCGCCGCCACGTGGCTGACCGGCGCCTCGGCCTCCGGGTTGAGCATCGCCTGCCGCTCGGCCTCCCGGGCGTCGCGGGCGAGCTCGCTGAAGCTCGTCACGCTGAACACCTCGGCCGCGACGCCGAAATCCTGCGCGAGCAGCGCCGCCGCCGCGATCACCTCCGGCAGGATCGCTCCGGAGCCGAGGAGGCGCACGGCGGCGCTTCCCGCCTCAGGCCCCGACAGGCGGTACATGCCCTTCAGGATCCCGGCCTCCGCTCCCTGCGGCATGGAGGGCTGGGCGTAGTTCTCGTTCATCGCGGTGAGGTAGTAGAAGGCGTCCTCGCCCTCCTCCATCATCGCCCGGGCCCCCCGGTCGACGATCACCGCCATCTCGTACGCGAAGGCCGGATCGTAGGCCCGGCAGTTCGGGATCGCGGCGGCCTGCATGTGGCTCGATCCGTCCTGATGCTGCAGGCCCTCGCCGCCGAGCGTCGTGCGGCCCGCCGTGGCGCCGATCAGGAAGCCGCGGGCCCGCTGGTCGGCCGCCGCCCAGATCAGGTCGCCGACTCGCTGGAAGCCGAACATCGAGTAGTAGATGTAGAACGGCAGCATCGACAGGCCGTGGACGCTGTAGGACGTGGCCGCCGCGGTCCAGGACGAGATCGCCCCGGCCTCGGTGATGCCCTCCTCCAAGAGCTGCCCGTCCCGGGCCTCGCGGTAGTAGAGCATGGAGCCGGCATCCTCCGGCTCGTAGAGCTGCCCCTGCGGCGCGTAGATCCCGACCTGCCGGAACAGGTTGGCCATGCCGAAGGTCCGCGCCTCGTCGGCGACGATCGGCACGATGCGCGGCCCGAGATCCTTGTGCTTCAGGAGGTTGCCGAACAGGCGCACCACCGCCGTGGTCGTCGACATCTCCTTGCCGCCGGCCTCCAGGGCGAAGCCCGCGTAAGTGGAGAGCGCCGGAACCGCGACGGTCGGCGCGGTGCGGCGGCGAGCCGGCAGGACGCCGCCGAGTGTCTCCCGGCGCTCGCGCAGGTAGCGCATCTCGGCGCCGTCCTCGGCCGGCTTGTAGAAGGCGAGACCCTCCACCTGGGCATCCGACAGCGGCAGGGCGAACCGGTCGCGGAACGCCCGCAGCGCGTCGACGTCGAGCTTCTTGGCCTGGTGGGCGGTCATGCGCGACTCGCCCGCGCCGCCCATGCCGTAGCCCTTCTTGGTCTTGGCCAGGATCACCGTCGGCCGGCCCTTGGTGGCCTTGGCGACCGCGAAGGCCGCGTAGAGCTTGCGGAAGTCGTGGCCGCCGCGCTTCAGCCGGTCGACGTCGGCGTCCGACATGTGGGCGACGAGCTCGCGCACCTCCGGGTCCTCGCCGAAGAAGTGCGCGAGGTTGTAGGCGCCGTCCTTGGCGCCGAGCGTCTGGTACTTGCCGTCCACCGTCTCGGCGAAGCGGCGCAGCAGGGCGTGGTTGGTGTCGCGGGCGAAGATCCCGTCCCACTCCGAGCCCCACAGCACCTTGATGACGTTCCAGCCGGCGCCGCGGAACAGGCTCTCCAGCTCCTGGATGATCTGGCCGTTGCCGCGCACCGGCCCGTCGAGCCGCTGCAGGTTGCAGTTGATGACGAAGGTCAGGTTGTCGAGATTCTCGCGCGCGGCGAGCGCCAGGCCGCCGATCGACTCGGGCTCGTCCATCTCGCCGTCGCCGAACACGCCCCAGACGTGCCGGCCGCCGGTGTCGGCGAGACCCCGGTCGCCGAGGTAGCGCATGAACCGGGCCTGGTAGACCGCGTGGATCGGCCCGATGCCCATCGAGCCGGTGGGGACCTGCCAGAAATCCGGCATCAGCCAGGGATGCGGGTAGGAGCACAGGCCGTCGCCGGCGATCTCCTGGCGGTAGTGCTTCAGCTGCTCCTCGGAGAGCCGGCCCTCGAGGAAGGCCCGGGCGTAGACGCCCGGCGCCGAGTGCGGCTGGAAATAGACGAGGTCGCCGTCCGTGCCGCCCTTGAAGAAGTGGTTGAACCCGACCTCGAACAGCTCCGCCGCCGAGGCGTAGCTCGCCACGTGGCCGCCGAGCTCGCCGTAGGCCATATTGGCGCGCACCACCATGGCGAGGGCGTTCCAGCGCATGATCGAGGTCAGGCGCTCCTCGATGTCGAGGTCGCCGGGGTAGCGCGGCTGCTTCTCCAGCGCGATCGTGTTCCGGTAGGGCGAGTAGGGCAGGGCCTCGTCGAGGATGCCGATCTCCTTCGAGCGCCGCTCCAGGCGGTCGAGGATGAACCGGGCCCGGGCCGCGCCCTCGGTGCGGAAGACGGATTCCAGCGCGGCGAGCCAGTCCTGGGTCTCGGCCGGGTCGTGATCCACCTCGGCGGACCGCGCGATCGTGGCTTTCGGCGGTATGGCGTTCATCGGCGCGGCCTCCCTGTTCAGCGTGATCATACGGGGATCGCCGCGGCGGGACATGCCGATTATTTGCTGTGTTTCCGCGTTGCGCGGATTGATATTTCGTGATGCCGGTTATAGGCGGCAAATCATGCCGCGCCGGTCATTGCTCCCGATCCGGCGCCCGTGGCTGCGCACAGCGGCCGGAGACCGGAGATCGAACCCATGCCCGCACGTCCGGCCGCCCTCGACGCCGCGAGCTTGCGCATCCTCGAATGCTTGCAGCAGGACAGCGAGATCAGCGTCGCGGACCTCGCCGAACGGGTGGGTCTGTCGACGTCGCCGTGCTGGCGCCGCGTCAACGACCTGAAGGAGGCGGGCGTGATCCGCGGCTGCGTGGCGGTGGTCGACCCGCTCAGTCTCGGGCTCGCGGTCAACGTGTTCGTCCACGTGTCGCTGGAGAAGCAGACCCAGGCCGCGCTCCAGGCGTTCGACGAGGCGGTGCGCGGCCGACCGGAGGTGATGGAGTGCTACCTGATGAGCGGCGAGGCCGACTACATGCTCCGGGTCGTGGTCGAGGATCTCGGCCAGTACCAGAAGCTCGTCCTCGATCACCTCACGCGGATCCCCGGCGTGGCCAACATCCGCTCGAGCTTCGCGCTCGGGCAGGTGAAGTACACGACCGCCCTGCCGCTCGGGCACCTGACCCGCTGACGAGCGCGGCGACCGCCTGGGCTCCCGGTGTCGAATCTAGAGGACCGAAGGATCTCGGGGGCGGAGGCCCGAGAGGGCCGCGTCGCGCGCGAGAGGAATGGTGGAGCCTAACGGGATCGAACCGATGACCTCTTCCATGCCATGGAAGCGCTCTCC
>NZ_JBQEPK010000032.1:15087-67787 GCF_052045615.1 Methylobacterium sp. 22177
GGATCGAACCGATGACCTCTTCCATGCCATGGAAGCGCTCTCCCAGCTGAGCTAAGGCCCCACTTTAACACCCGCCGCGGTTTGGGTCCCGCGGGGTCTCGCCGTTCCGGGTCGCGGCCGGCGAGGCCGGTTCTATAGGCGGCTCGCCTCGCGGACTCAACCCCCTTTTTCGCTGCCGCCCGAGGTTTCTGCGGGGGGCTGGGTCGGGGGGTATGGAGGCGCCTCAACCCTCCTCGTCGTTCTCGATATCGCCGTCGATCAGGTCGGAGACGTCGTCGTCGCCGGCGTCCTCTTCCTCCAAGAAGGTGTCGTCGTCCGAAGAGTCCCCGTCCTCGACCGAGTCGTCCTCGGGCGTCGGATCCGCGTCGTCCTCGGCGGCTTCGACTTCGTCGAGGGAGACCATCTCCGGCCCCTTCTCGTCCGTCTCGTCCTCATCGTCGTTGTTGGCCGGCCCCCGCGACAGTGCCGGGGGCGCCGCACGGCTGGACGTGGCGACCGCTTGGTAGACCGCGCCGCATTTCGGGCAGACGGCGGGATCGCGGGCGAGGTCGTAGAACTTCGCGCCGCAGCTCATGCACTGGCGCTTCAAGCCAAGTTCCGGTCGGGCCACGGGCGGACACCTCGTCGTCAGTACTGTCTCGGGGGAGGGGCCCCGTTAGTCGCGGTGGCGGCCCCTGTCAATCGACCCCGCGCAGGGCGCTCGGGGCGGCGCGCGCCGGCGCTCCGCGGCCTGGGATCGGCGCGGGCGACGGGTGGATGACGGCGGGCGGTGCCCGTGTTAACCGCGCGGCGATCTCACCGTCCGATTGCAGCGCCGCGGCAGGCCCGCGCGACGCGCCGGATCCAGGCCCACGTCTCAGAGCCCGAACGGACGTCCCGTGTCGCACGATTCGAGTCCCCAGCCCCTCACCGCCGCGCCGGGCGCTCCGCTGCGCGGACGCCTGCGCCCGCCCGGCGACAAGTCGATCTCGCACCGGTCCATGATCCTCGGCCTGCTCAGCCAGGGCGAGACGCGGGTCGAAGGTCTGCTGGAGGGCGACGACGTCCTGCGCACCGCCGCCGCCGCGAAGGCGCTCGGGGCGGGTGTCGAGCGCCTCGGTCCGGGCCGCTGGCGGGTCCAGGGCGTCGGTATCGGCGGCCTCGGCGATCCGGCCGACGTGCTCGATTTCGGCAATGCCGGCACGGGTTCCCGGCTGATGATGGGCGTGGTCGGCGGACAGCCGGTGACCGCGACCTTCGACGGCGACGCCTCCCTCCGCTCGCGGCCGATGCGCCGCATCCTCGACCCCCTCACCCGGATGGGCACGCAGGTCCTGTCCGAGGCCGAGGGCGGCCGGGTTCCCCTTACCCTGCGGGGCCCCAGGGAGGCGATCCCGATCACCTACGAGACCCCGGCGGCCTCGGCGCAGATCAAGTCGGCGGTGCTGCTCGCCGGGCTCAACGCGCCCGGCGTCACCACCGTGATCGAGGCGGCCGCGACCCGGGACCACACCGAGCGGATGCTGCGCCTGTTCGGCGCCGCGGTCAGCGTCGAGCCGCACGGTCCGGGCGGCCACGGCCGCAAGGTCGCGCTGACCGGTCAGCCGACCCTGCGCGGCACCGACGTGGTGGTGCCGGCCGACCCGTCCTCGGCGGCGTTCCCGCTGGTGGCGGCGCTGATCGCGCCCGGCTCCGACGTGGTGATCGAGGGCGTGATGATGAACCCGCTGCGCATCGGGCTGATCACGACGCTCCTCGAGATGGGCGCGCAGATCGAGCGCGTGGCCGAGCGGGAGGAGGGCGGCGAGACCGTGGCCGACCTGCGCGTGCGCGCGAGCCGCCTGAACGGCGTCGACGTGCCGGCCGAGCGGGCGCCCGCGATGATCGACGAGTACCCGGTGCTGGCGGTGGCGGCGAGCTTCGCGGAGGGCCGGACCCGGATGAGCGGCCTGCACGAGCTGCGGGTGAAGGAATCGGACCGCCTCGCCGCCGTGGCGGCCGGGCTGGCGGCCAACGGTGTCCGCCACACGGTCGAGGGCGACGACCTCGTGGTCGAGGGCGACGGCGCCGCGGCGCCGGGCGGCGGGACGGTCGAGACCCATCTCGATCACCGCATCGCCATGGCGTTCCTGGTGATGGGACTCGCGGCGCGGAACCCGGTCACAGTCGATGACGGCGCGATGATCGCCACGAGCTTCCCGAGCTTCCTTCCGACCATGCAGGCCCTCGGCGGCCGGATCGGGGCGTGACCGCCATGCCGCTCGTCATCGCTATCGACGGACCGGCCGCGTCCGGCAAGGGCACCCTCGCCAAGCGCCTGGCCGATCATTACGGCCTGCCGCATCTCGACACCGGACTCCTCTATCGGGCGGTTGCGCTGGCGGTCATCGATGCGGGCCTGTCGCTGGACGATGCCGCGGCCGCGGCGCGGGCTGCCCAGGCCCTCGACGCCGGCCGGCTCGAAGACCCGCGACTGCGCGAGCGGGCGATGGGCGAGGCGGCCTCCCGCGTCTCGTCGGTGCCCGAGGTCCGCGCCGGTCTGCTCGCGTGGCAGCGCCGCTTCGCCGCCGACCCGCAGGGGGCGGTGCTCGATGGGCGCGACATCGGCACGGTGGTCTGCCCCGAGGCCTCGGTGAAGCTGTTCATCACCGCCTCATCCGAGGAGCGCGCCCGCCGCCGCCACCGGGAACTGGCTGGCCGCGGCGAGGCCGCGACCTTCGCGGCGATCCTGGCCGATATCGAGGCCCGCGACGCTCGGGACGCGTCGCGCAGCGCCGCGCCCCTGCGCATGGCCGACGACGCGGTCCGGCTCGACACCACGGAGCTCGACGCGGACGCGGCTTTCAACGAGGCCCGCGACATCGTCGAACGGACCCGCGGCGACGCGGCCTGAGGGTTGTCCACCTCCGTCGTGTTGACCCCCCGGGCCCGCTCACCTATTGCGGACGCGCCGTCCCCGACGGGCCGCCGCGCGGCCCGGGACGCGAGCGCGTAGCTCAGCTGGTAGAGCAACGGACTTTTAATCTGTAGGTCCTGGGTTCGAGTCCCAGCGCGCTCACCACAGATTTCACCCGCTAGGTCAGCGACTTAGCGGGTTTTCTATTGCCCGAAACGTGTCGCGGTAGGCTTGCAACACGCCGCAACACAGGTTGAGGTTTTACAACGGGTTACAACAGAGCGTAGGCTGCTCCGAGCAACACGGATGAAACACGTTTCGTGTGCTGATGAGGTTCTGACGTATGCCGCGAGCATCTCGGTTCGACGGTCCTGCGCCTTCTTGCCTCTATCCGGATGAGAAGGAGCTCGCCGAGCTCATCATGGGGCCGGCCCGCTCGAAGGGCTGGACCGGGCTTGCCGTGGTGCTGGAGCGCGGAGGCTTTCCGCGTGTCGATCCGCAGTTCGGCGGACGCTACTGGCCAGCCGTAAAAGCCTTTCTGGACCGGCGCCATCATGTCGACCGGCGAACCGGCCGGACTTTAGAAAGCTGATTCGGCAGATCCCGCGCCGCATTCGCAAGGCAGTCTGTGATCGACCGCCCTTAAGGCTCCAATCCGATGCCAATGATCATTCGGGCGCTTCGCTCAGCGTTACGCTGATATAATGCGATGTCTTGGCTCTTCACTTGAAGAAATTGCATCTCTTGCAGGCTTGCCGGTTTAGGCATCTTCTCGTGTTCCAGGCCTCGGCAGTCGCGTCTGCCTGCCAATTCGAGGTCTATTCCTCGGCACGGGAACGGCTGGCGGTCTAGTGTCGTCTGCTCTCCCGATCTTGACCAGTCGGATAAACCAGCCAACCGTTGCGCCTGCAATCAATAGAACTCCGCAGATGCGGAGACATGTATTTTCAAATCCGGGAGAAAATTCGTGGCCGAGAGCTAATAGAAAGACGCCCGCAAATATGGCTGAGTAATACTCTGCCGCGCGGCCGAGCTTGAATTTTTCGATAAGGCGAAGGCCTTTATCGAGTAGCGCGAGCGGATTGACGGCCACGATATCTAATTTCTGCTAAGTCCGTACCTCTGTAGAACCTCTCCTGGCAGCAATGCTGAGCAGGCCGAATCCTACAGAAAGAATCCCGGAGCAGGCCACGAAATACGTAAACTGATCGCCAATCAGAAATTTCACGCCGAGTACAAGGCCGGCAATGATTGCAAGCAGTGATAAAGCAAAAATCAATCTTGTTGTTGTTGTATATTCCCTTGCATCATTGTTTTCCGTTGGATGCGCAGCCGTCAACCCACGCATGAGGGCGGCTCGTTCTTGTGAACGTAGTGTGCGATCAAAAAGAATTTGAGTATGAACGTGCAATCTATTCTCGACACCACGTTCACGGGATCGCCGCGCCTCACGGTTCTCTCGGTTCGGAGCACGGCATGACGTATTATCGAATACGTCGTCAAGGCAACGATCTTCGAAATCATGCCGGCTTGAGTTCGGTACAGCGCTCAGCATGTCACCATTCCGAGCTGTAAATTATTGAAGGTACGTTCATTTTCTTTTCGATAAGGCGTTGGATTAGTTCTGTTTTGCTTATTGCTCGTTCTATTTCCCCTCGAAGTCTTTTGAGATCTTCATATGAAAGATTAACTTCAAAATAAAGATCGTCCTCATTCCCGTCGGAGTATTCAACCATGAACGTGTTTTTTATAATTGCGACCTCAAGATCGGTCCGTTCATCATTCAGGACCGGCCGAACATCGGTTATAACACGCGCCTCGTGAACATGATACCTGTGCTTGTAGTATAGATCCGAAGTTTTTACAGCTAGTTCGATGTTAGAATCGGTGATGATCGCTCTAAGTTGTGGTAATATTTGAGCCCAGTTATCAAGATTCTCTTTGCTCCACCCTGCTTCATGCAAGCCGTTGGTAAGGGCGTCTAAAAGTTCATCAACTGAAACTTGCAACCGATCGGCGGTGCGGCGTAAAGAAATTGCGCTAGATGCGACTCGGAGAGCCTCATCCTGTTCAAGGAATGCACTTAGGAATTCAGAGAGCTGTTCCAGCTTTAAAAATTTTTCGCCACAACTGGAAAGTCTGTTCCTCACTAAATCCAGCCGAGCAGCGCCCAGCTTGGTAAGCTCGGTAAATTCCCTACTTCTAGCTTCGGAGATTGGCAGAGCGTCCATCGGTTCAACGATCCCAGATCGCGCGCCGGCCGCGCAAGTTGGCGAGCGAAGGCACTTGATGAAACAGCCAAGCTCTCTCAGGCATCATTAAGGCGCCTATGCTCGATGAACATTTTTACTACCGTTGGTGCATTTTTACAACATGAAACGAAGGGTGGCTAAGTGGTGGGAGGGAAGGAGCCAACTCGGCGCATAGGGAAAGCTCGATCGTCGTTGGTTTGAGGCCAATCTGACATGATCTTCAAAGCAGTGTGGCGGATTGCTGGCGATCTAGGGCATCAACCCACGACCACCACCATTTCCTCTCTTCTACCCGTGAAGGCGAGTTGGCACAGGGTCACGTAGCGCCGACCAAACCCAGATCCGATCCTCGCGATTTCCCCTTCATTCCAGATCCTGATCGTTCTTAGAAACACCGGCATGACGTGCTCCGCGAAACCGCATCTGCGACCCAACGACTCAGCGCCTCGACGTTGAAGATCATGCCGTCGGCAGACCTACGGCGCTCGCCAAGTTCGCGATGATGCTGAGCTGCTTTACGTGGTGTGCCCGCCGTCGAGCAGCAGTCACCCCACACGGCTCCTGATCCTGAGCGGCGAGTTGCGCCCGGTGGTGCTGCGCGCGGGCGCGGAGACGCGGCCAGCGATCGCCGACCGGGATCCGCTTCAACTCGGCCGGCGATGGAAGGCGCGCGCGGCCCATCAGCCGGCCTTGCGGTAGCGCCGCGCGCCATTCGCCGCGATCGCGTTGATGTTGCGCTCGATGTGACCCTGGACACGCGACATGCCGGTCGCCACGCCGCGGTCGATGGCGGCCTGCACCTCGGCGTTGCCCTGCGCGCCTCGAGCGTCGATCGAGATGGCGATCTGACCCGGGGTGCCCTGCCCTTCAGCGGGCGCGGTGGGCACCGGGGGGACGGGCCCGGAAGTCGCCGGCATCGAAACGAATCCGCCATCCGCATAGCCGCGGAGGCCATCAAAGAACCCGCGCCCGACGCGCCCGACCGTGGCCGCGTCGATCACGTACTCCCCGCGGTGGACGATGCCGGCGGGCTCGTATTTCGCCCCGTGGCCGGTGAAGCCGCCGTCCGCGAAGCCGAGCAGCGAGCCCAGGCCGCCGCCGGACTTGAACGCGGATCCGATCAGGCTGTCGATCGCGCCGCCCAGGATCTTGTCTCCGATCCGGGACAGGGCACTGCCGAAGGCCTTCGCGGCGTTCTCGCCGTGGCTGAGGCTGGTGGCGAAGGACGTAGCGGCGTCCGTCAGGGTGGTGCGGGCATCGCTGAGCATGGCGTTCTGGCGGGCCTCGCCGATGAACGCCTGAGCCTGCGGGCTGGTGGTGTCCCCGAAGGTCGAGCGAGCACGGCTGAACGCGCCCTGGTCGTAGCGGTCCCGGCCGAGCTGATCCCGCTCGAACTCCAGATCCCGGCCGGCGCGGGTGCCGGCGAGCGTCCGCGTGGCGCTGGCCATCGCCGCGGCCGTCTTGGCGAATTCGTCCCGAAGCTGCGGGGTGATCTCCCGGCCCTGGCTGATGGCGTCGTTCAGGAGCTGCTGCTGCCGGGTGGCGGCGTCGAGCGCCTCGCCGTTCCGGCCGAGGTACTGGCTGTTGAGCTGAACGAGGCGGTTCTCGTTCTCCAGGGCACGGGACCGGGCATCGTCGCCGGCGATCTCCTGCCCGGTGGTCGGCATGTTCCGGAAGCGCTGCACCTCCGCGAAGGCCTTGCGCGCGGCCGCAGACGTGCCGGAGGAAGCGGGCCCGTCGTGGTAGAGGCCATAGGCAAGCGCCTCGTCGCCGTTGGCCTGGTCGAGCCGGGCGCGCAGATAACGAGCACCGCCGAGCACGTTCTGACGGGGGTCGGTCGGATCGACGCCCAATTCCCGAGCAGTGCCCGGCTGCAATTGCATCAGCCCGTATGCGTGCGAGGTCGGGAAGTTTCGGTTCGCGGCCGCGGTCGGGTTGAAGCGGCTCTCCGCGTAGGAGACGCCCAAGAGCAGGTCGAGCGGCACGCCGGTCTGTGAGGCCGCGTCGAGGTAGTGCTGGCGGAGGTTCGCCGGCACCCGGTTGATAAGGCCGCTGCGCCCCGTCTCCGAGAACGAGGCCTCGCGCTGCGCGGTCTGGAGCCGGGTGACGCGCTCGAGCTCCATCGCCTGCATCTGCTCGAAGCGCTTCGACGGCTCCAGGTTCTGAGCCTCCAGCTTCCGCTGACGGTCGGCGAACTCGAATTCGATCTCTGCCGAGGTCCGGCCGAGCCCGGAGCGGCCGACCTGCGACGCATCGAACTGCGCCCGGCGGAGGCCATCCGCGAGCGCGGAGCCGCCGTTCCGCAGATCCTCCGCGATCCGGCGCGCCGAGGCCTCAAACCCCTCCATGGTCCGCCGGCTCTCGCCGTTCGGGTCGATCACGCCCGCGGCGAGGTCGGTGCGGATCTTCGTGGCGGCGTCCTGCGCCTTCTTCAGCGCCTCGCCCTCGGGGTTGGCGCCCTGCACGAGGCGGTTCACCTCGCGGCTGCGCTGCGCCAGATCGGTCGTCCGGCTGCGCTGCGCCGCCTGGTCGATCTCGGCTTGCACCTTCGCGATGTCGGCCCGGATCTGGTTCTCATCGAACCCGAGCAGCGAGTCGAACAGCCCGCCGGCTGTGCCCTTGTTCCGCTGCCGGAAGTCGAGTTGCCCCTGGAGCGCCTTCAGACGCTCCTCAGCGGCACCGCCACCGAGGCCACGATCGATGAACGCGCCGATCGCGTCGAACTCGTTGGAGGTGTTGCGGCTGAACTCCTGCCACTGGCGCGAGAAGAACCCCAGGCGCGCGTCCGCCTTCTCGACGCTGCCGGCGAAGGCCTCGAACAGCGCCCGCTGTGCCCCGAGCCGATTCCCCTGCGCGTCGAGACGCTGGATGTTCTCCTGCGCCTCCGCGTCGAGGAAGCCGAGTTGCTTGTTCAGCGTCTCGGCGCCGGCCGCGGGAGCCGCAAAAGCCTCCGCCAGCGCCTTGGCGGCGTCGGGGAGCTCCTGCCGGGTGATGACGGCATAGTCCCGGGCGGCGCCCAGGAGCTTGCCGTACATCTCCGAGCCGATGCGCCCGGTCGAGGCGAACTCGCCCGCCATCTCGCGCGCCGCCGACACGCTGAGCCCCGCGGGCCCGGCCGCCGCCGCGGCGATAGCGTTGATCTGGCCGACGGTGGTCCCGCTCGCGCGGCCCATGCCGGCGAGGGACAGGGAGAGCTCTTTCTGCTGGTCCCGGTAGGCGCCTAGCGCGACAATGCCGGTCCCGATCGCGGCCGTCGCGACGCCGACCGCCCCGCCGACAAGGCCCACCCGGGCCGCCAACCCCGCCGCCGCGTCGCCGGCCTGCGTGAACGCGCCCCGCAGGCTCGCGCCGCCAGGGCCGCCGAAAACCTGCGCGATCTGCGGCCCCTGCTGGAAGGCCACGGTCGACAGGTTGCTCCCGCTGCCGAGGGACGAGACGATGTCGCTGGCCTGATAGGCGAGGTTCTGCACCTGGTCGGCCCGGAGCCGCCGGTTCTCGTTCGCTGCCGCGGCGGTGCCGGTGCCACCGAGAGCGCCGAGCCGCCGGCTGGCCTCGATGTTCTCCAGGACCTTCGCGCCCTGGTCGCCGAGCCCGCGCCAAGCCGCCTGGATGTCCCGGGCGGAACGTTGCGCCGCCGCTGCGACGCCGCCGTAGCGCACCTGCAGGAGGTCGAGGGTCCGCGCGTGCTCCGTCGCCGAGATGGCCGCTTGCTCGAATGCCCGGTCCACCGTCCGCGTCGAACGCTCCAGCAACTGCTGCTGACGGACCGTGGGGTCGATCTTCGCCAAGAGCCGGTCATAGGCCCCCGCGACGCTCAGGGTGCGCCGGCTGGCCGCCTCGGTCGTGACGCTGGCCGCCTCCGCCGCCGCGCCCATGCGGGTCTGTGCCGCCGCAACGGCCTCCGCATCGGCGCGAACCTTGTCCGCGCCTTGGGAGCTGTACTGCACCGTGACACGGCGGATCGTCTCAATCGACGGCATGGGACGCCCCTGCGTTGGTGTTGGCCGTGCGGGCCGCCAGCGAGTAGCCGTCGAGGCGCGCGGTCGCGGTGCGGTGGAAGGCGTTGAGGAAGGCGCGGACCCAATCGGCCGGGATGCCGGAGTCGAGGTAGGTGCGGGCCACTTTCACCGCGGCATCGGTCATGCGCGCCGTCATGGCGTCGATGCGCGCGGTGTCTTCCATCTCCTCAGGCGTCAGGCCGGCGAGGTGTCTCGCTACCGCATCCACGGACTCGATCGCCATGTTGCGGCCGGCGGCCTTCAGATCGGATCGGGTGCGCAGCGGGATCGTCATGGCGCTTTCCCTCATCCGAGCACGAGAAGGTCGGCGTCGAAGTCGTCCGCCTCGAAGTAGCTGGGCTCAGAGGCCGGGGCCGACGCGAGGCCGACCGCCATCCCGCAGGCCACCGCGACATCGATCGCCGCCGAGCTGCGCGTCTTCGACAGGAAGAACAGGTTGTTCTCGAAGGTGCGCGGCACGGCGTTGAGCACCGCGTGGCGCAGGACCGGCGACCCGCCGTGTCGAAATCGGCGGGAGATCATCGCCCGCTGCATCTCGACGTACATCGGAGCCAGGTGCGCGGGCGTCTGCGGGCACTCAAGCGTCGGCAGGCCATCGGCATGCAGCCGCGCCATGATCGAGCCCGCGAATTTCGGGTCGAAGCCGATGGCGGTCGCGCCGTAGAGCCCGTGCAGCTCGCGGACCTTCGCCTCGATCACGTCTTCCGGGATGATGTCTCCCGGCATGACGGTGAGCGCGCCGCTGTCGCGCCAGCCCTGCCAATCGTACTCCGGCGCGGCGGCCGAGCGGCGCCGGAAAGCCGTCTCCGGCAGGAAGGCGAAGGCCAGGACGGTGTAGCCGCCATCATCATCCGGGAAGGCCGCCGCGATCCCCGTCATGTCGTAGGTGCGGCTCATGTCGACCGCGATGGCGCAGCGTTGGCCCATCAGGGCATCGGCGTCGATCTCGGCCGCGCCCTCGTCGTAGACGGCCGCCTCGATCCAGCCGGCGGCCGTGCCATCGCTCCAGATATTGAGGTGGGTCTGCCGGAAGCCCGCCGCCAACGAGGGAATCTCCCGCGCCTGCATCGCCTCCGATCGCAGCGCGGCGAGGTCGGGGAAGCCTGAGGCGAGGCCCGGGTTGACCGTGTGCCAGAGCTTTTCGTCCAGCCAGTCGGCCTTCTCGTCAGCCTGGAAGATCACCGGCAGGAAAGAGGGATCGCGGCCGGGGTCGGCCAGCACCCGCAGCGCGTACTGGTAGAGGTCCCAGCACACGCCTTGCGACCGCTCGCCGGCGGTGGTGGTGATGATCGTGAGCGAGCCGGCCGTCTTCGAGGCGCCGGTCCGCAGCGCGTTCCACAGATCGTAGCCGCGCCAGACGTGCAGCTCATCCGCGTGCAGGAAGTGGACGGTCTTTCCGTGCTGCGCGTCGCCGTCGGCCGAAATGGCGGTGTAGGTGGAGCCGGACCGGTTGTGCCGGATCCGGTTCTTGGCGTCGGTGAGGTGCGTCGCCTCGATCAAGCGGGCGTTCTGCGCGCGCATCGCCGCCGCCTCATCGAAGGCTTCCCGGGCCTGAGATCGCTGCGACGCTGCCACCAGAACCTGGCCGCGCGGCCGCTGCGCCGGGCCCATCATGTGGCCGAGGGCGAGCGCCGCCGTCAGCGTGGTCTTCCGAGCGCCCCGCGGCAGGAGCATGAACACGGTCCGGACCTGTCGCTCGCCCATCTCATCGGACGGCCCGTAGATCCGCTCGAGGATGCGACGCTGCCAGCGGTGCGGGAGCGGTCGGCGATCATCCCCCTCGCTCGCGGCGTGGGTCAGGAGATCGACGAACCGCAGCATCCGCTCCGCGCGGCCATGCGGATCCGGGATCGGCGAGGAATCAAACGCCCAGGTCGGCGTAAGGGTCGGCATCCTCCCCTCCCTTCGGGCTGGAGGGGGCCGGCGCGCCGCTGCCGATGATGCCGAGACGCTTCGCGAACTGGAGAGCGTTCTGCGATGCGCGATTCCGGGCCCCGACCAGGGGATGGACGCGCGGGATCCCGTTGGCGCCCTTGATCGTGAGCTTCGCGCCCCGCAACTCGCGATCGATCTCCGCGATCATGCCGATGGCGCCGACGTAAGCGGCAAGAAGCGGCTCGGTCTCGGCCGTGAGGGTCCCGCGCTGCCGCAGGACCGGCGCGAGACGCTTCCACTCTTCCCGGGCTGCCTTGCTGAGACCGCGCGGCGGCCCGCCGGCGGCCGTCTTCGGAACGAGGGTGAGGATGCGCGCAGCACTCATCCGAAGGCCCATGTCCGATAGGTGTCGAGGCCCGAGAGGTCGACCACAGCCTCGCCCGCCGACGCCTCGCGATTGGTGTAGAGGCTGCCGACGCTACGGATGATGGCCGTGCGGATCGGCTCGGGCACCTCCGCATATCCAGCCGTGAACTCGATCGCGACGGCGCCGGGCGCAGCCAGGACGGTCGGCCATACCGAACGAGCGCGCAGCACCGCGGGATCGGTGCCGATGATGACCACGTCGGCGAGGTCGAGCGCCCGCTCAACGCCGGCCGGATCGATGTAGCGCACCGCCTCGACGCTCAAGAGCGGCGGCAAGGGCAGCTCGATCCCGTAGCAGAACCGGTCTCGCTCCAGCCGCCAGCGCTGCGATCCGAGTGCCCGGCCGAGCACGCCGTCGCGCCCGTCTAGGCTCGCGGTTGCGCTGGCGATGAACCGCGTGAGCAGCTCGTCTTCTTCCGAGTGGCGGATGCGGAGATTCGCCTTCACCTCCTCCAGCGTCACCACCGGATCGGGCTTCGAAAGCGGCGTCAGCCGGTCCATTTCCCTGCCCTCGATTTCACGATTCCGCCGCCGGAAAAAACGTCGCGTGTGTCGCGTTGCGGACCCCATGCGGTTCGGGCTCCCCAGGTCGCTGGTTCGGACCCTCCCCCCGGGTAGGGGGTGGCTTGGGCGCGCGACCGAAGCCGCCTTCCTCGCGCACGGCCTTCCGGCTGTTGCAGCCGCGGGCCATGGGCTGCCAGTTGTCCCGGCTCCAGAAGAGGCGCTGATCGCCACGGTGCGCCCGCTTGTGGTCCACCATGTCGGCAGGCCGGCCGCAGCCGCAGGCACAGCGCTCGTTGCCAGGGAGGGCGAGGAAGGCCTTGCTCTCTCGCTCCCATTTCGAGGTGTAGCCGCGCTCGCGTGAGGTCGGCCGGCGAGCGTCAGCCGCAGCCGCGCGCCTAAGCTGGCATGGGCACAGCGCACCGGGCTCGATGCGATGGCCGCAGGCACAGCGTCGAGGCGCGCGCTGCATGGTCAGGCCGCGGCGGGCAGGTCGCGCCCGTGCCCGAGGATGGCGATGGCGGACAGCGCCGTGCCGGTCGCATGGGTGCCGGCGAAGTCGGCCCGCAGGCGCACGTACGGCCGATCGCCCACGGTGCCGTCGACATAGCCGATGCGGTGAACGGTGGCGCCGGGATGCGCGGTCCGCTGGCTCAGCACGATCCCATTGGCGTCGGGCGTGGCGCCGAGCACGTTGTCGGCACCGACCGGATCCCAGGTCGTTCCGTCCTCGCTGTGCTCCATCACCACGTCGATCCGGTTCGTGTTGGTGAAGCTGATCCCGCCAGCGCCGATGCTCAGCACGAAGGTGAGCGCATCGAAACTCGAGCGATCCACGGTGATGGTGGCGGGATCGTCGGCGTAGGTGCCGGGGGCGATGGCCGCGACGGTGGCCATCATGCTCTGCTGATCGCGCATGTGCGCATCTCCTCTGTTGCGGTGCTGCGGGTGAGGGCTGGCGCGGCGACCGCGCCGAGCCAGGTCAGGAGATCTTCAGCCCGCGATAGGCCTCGGTCTGGACCGGCGCCGCGCCGACGCGCATGCGGGCGTGGAAGCGGGTCTGGCCGACGGTGGCCAGCGTGTAGGGATCCCGCAGGAAGCTCACTCCCACGCGGTCGTAGATCCGGTAGGAGCGCTTCCAGTCGCCGAACAGGATCGGGACATCGCCCGACGTCGCACCGGACGGCAGGTCCACGGCTTCCACCACCGGATAGCCCAGGAGGGTCGGCGGCTCGCCCGCGGACAGCGACTCCTGCCACATGAATCGGCCGGTGCCGTCCCGCAGGTTCCGCACGAGAGCGATCGTGGGACCCGCCATCATCCACGCGCCGTTGCGGCGGTAGACGGCCGGCAGGTCGTACAGCACCGAGATCAGGGCGGTGTCGAGCTTCTTCGCGGTGGAGCCCGTCGCGGTGCCGGCGAACTCGGCCGCCGTCATGGGCAGCGTCTTGAGGTCCGGCGCATTCAGCAGGCCGAGCGGCTTCTTCACGCCGTTGCCGGAGATGAAGCTCTCGCCCTCCAGGCGCCCGAACTCCTCACCGAAATCGAAGGCGAGCTCGGCGCCGATATCGATCGCGGCATCTTCCAGGAGGGCGTTGCTCACGTCGACGTAGGCCGCGGCCTCGTGCGCCACCACCTCGATCTGGCCGAACTGCGGCTCGGTCGGCTGCCGGCGCTCGATCTCACCGACCCAGCGCGCGGTGACGTTCTGGGTCCGGCGCGGGATGTAGAGGCTCGCCGCCGACATGTTGCCGACGCGGGCCGCCGCGCGCACCGGGCTCATCTGCACGAGGTTCCGGATCATCTCCGTCGTGAACTCGGGCGGAGCGAGATAGCCGCCGGACGGGCCCTCGGCGACGCGGAGGTTCTTGCGCTCCTCCGCGGTCAGCGAATCGGCACCCGACCGGATGAGCCCGAAAAACGCCTTCTGCTCGTTGGTCAGGGGCGGCGGGCCGCCGGCCGAGCCCTGGCCGCCGGGACGATTCATCCGCAGCTCCAGCGCGTCGGCGCGGTCGTTCGCGGCCTTCAGGTCCCGGCCCATCTCGGCCATCTTCGTGTCGAAGCCGGTCTGAAGCCGCTCGACGGCCGCAGCCACGTCGGTATCGCCACCGCCGCCCTGGTCGCCGCCCGCGCCGCCGGTCTCGTCCTTGAACTCCAGCCCGATCAGGTCGGGGTCGAAAGCGCCTCGCATGTCCATCGTCAATTCCTTCCGAGCGCCGCCGCGGCGCGGTTGAGGGCCAGCACGAGGCGGCGCGCCTGTGCGGGGTCGTGGAGGGTGTTCTTCACGTGCGAGACCGTGGCGGCCTCGTTCATCGGGAAGCCCGTGAGGCTGATCTCCCGAAGGTCGACCACCTCGAGGAGGCGCTCGCCGCTCTTCCGATCCATCCGATGCCGGATCGTTCGGTAGCCGATGGACAGCGAATCCAGCGCGCCGGCCTTCATCAGCGCGTGCGCCTCGCGGCCGGCCTGCGTCTCGGTGATGATGCGACCCTTCACATGAAGACCTCGGCTGTCCTCCGCCGCCGCGATCCACACGCCGATAAGCTGCTGCGGATCGTGGTCACGGAGCATCTTCACCCGAGCGGCCGGCCGGGCGCTCAGGCTCGCCGCGAACGCCCCGGGCAGCACGCGGTCGCGGCCCTGGTCGACGCCGTAGGTGCTGGCGTAGCCCTCGAACTCGCCCGTATCTCCGATCGCCTTCGCCTCGATCGGCAGCACGGCACCGGCCTTGGTCTCGGTCACTGCATCGGCTCCGGAGTTGGCGCCGGCGGCCTCGCCGTCTGCGCGATGGGTTGCGGCTCGTTCACGGGACGGGTGTTGAGCGGCACCAGAAGCGTGTCGCCGCCCTCGACCGGCTGCTCACCGATCCGGCGCCGGGCGTTGTTCGGGCTGAGCACGCCACCGGCGACACCCTTGGTCATGGCGTCGAACAGCGCTTGCGTGTTGGGCCTGAGCAGATCCGAGTAATCGAAACGGATGTAATGGGTGCGCCGCTCTTCCGGCGTGAACAGCACGCGCTCGTGAGACTCCGTGAACAGCTCACAGAACGGCGCGATGCAGAACTGGACAAATTGGAGTCCGAGCTCTTCGGCGTTGCTATGTGTCGTCCGTTCCAGATCCTGGAGGAATTGCGGCGGCACACCGAAGGCGCGCGCGATCTCCAGAATGGCCAGCTTCCACAGCTCGACGTACTGCGCATCCACGCTGTTCATCGATAGCGACTGATAGGACACGTCGGCCGGAAGGGCGGCGGTCTTTCCCGCGCCGCTGCCGCCGAACGTCTTGTTCCACACCTCGGCGACGCGCTTTAGCACCGTGGCCGATACGGTTTTCTCCCCGTCCGCCGGTTTGATGCTGAGGATGCCGCCGGGCTTGGCGCCGTTGGCGAACAGGCGGGCGCCATGCTTCTGCAGGGTGCCAGCGAAGCCGATCCCCTCTCGGGCGAGGCCGACGACGCTGGTCAATTCGCCGTTGTCGGACGGGATCGGCTGGATGTGCGCGACGTCCCGCCAGGAATAGACCCGGTCGCCATAGCGGTAGGACGGCTCGCCCGTGTCTAGGTTCAGGTCACAGGCCAGCGATCCCGGCCGGAGCCGGATCATCTCGCGCACCTCACCCCGGATCCGGTTGGCCACGGCGTAGGCGACGCCATGCTTTAGCGCGTCGAAGGCGAGTTGCTGGAAATAGGTGAAGCGGCCCTGCCACGGCACCGGTGAGGCGAGGATGGCGTTCGCCGGATGGGCGTAGTCCTCGAGCTCCACGCCGTCGGCCTGCAGGCGCATCACGCGCACGTCGAGGCTGGCGACCGTGTTGGCGATGACCCGCACCGCGGCCAGGACCGCCGGCACCCGCAGCGCCGACTGCGGGCCGACGTTCTCGCCCGAGGCCGTGCCGACGCCGTAGCCGCCCGTCAGCAGCGCGAAGAGCTCGTCATCCGGATTCGACAGCGTGGCGCGCTCGACCGCGGGCGGGGCTGCCTTCTCTTCGCGGGCAGAGAATGGCCACATCATGCCGCGCCGACCTCCCGTCGAGCATCGCGCATGCGGTCCCGGATCGCATCGAGCTCGCGGCGCATGTCGCGGGCCTGGCGCTCAGCGCGATCCGCACGCTGAGTTTCTGCATTCCGGTCTGCTCGCATGGACTCGAAGGCGCGTGTCAGGCGCAGGTTGTCCCGCTTGAGCCGCCGGTTCTTCTCCAGAAGCTGCGCGATCGAGGCGTGCCGCTGCTGAGCCTGCACAGCGCCGCGTGCAGCATCGAACGTCTCGGCGGCGTTCATGCGCTCGCTCCTGACGATAGAGCGCGCATCGCCGATCGCACGCAGGCGGTGGTCGCCCGGTGCTGATCATCCATGCCGAAGGCCATGAACGAGCGCCCGCATCGCAGGACGGTCCCGATCATCCTCCGACCGGCATAGGCGTGCATCTGGCTGTCGGCGGACGCGCGGCAGGCTTCGAGATCGGGGCGGCCCGGCGCGCTCATGCCGACACCCGTTCCGCCAACGGCTGGATCAGATCGCCGAGCGCGAACAGCGTGGCGCCGGTGACGGTCGTGGCGTGCTGCCGGTCGACCGCCTGTGCCATCTCCGGCCGATAGAAGCCGTCCATCAGCTTCGTGCTGTCGACGATCCACTCACGGAGCACGCGCTGCCGGTTGAGGCTGTCGCGCAGCCGCATCGTGGCCACCGGAACGGGACGCCGGACCGTCACCTCCAGGCTGAAGCCTTCGAGCTGACGGCGGATCAGCGGGCCGTATTCGATCAGGGCGGCCAGCGCTTCGCCGAACGTCGGGAATTCCGAGATCAGGAAGAGGTGTCGCGGTGCCCAGTCCGCCTTCGGGGCGGGGCGGTGCTTCAGGGTCGATAGCAGCTCGACGGCGCGGGCCGACGCGCAAGGCGAATCCGTCCAGAGGCCGGCCATGACCAGGGCTGCCGCGTCTTCCGGGCTCACGTGGGTGGCGCCGCGACCGAAGTTGCCGACGGACATCAGGCCAGCATCGCGAAGGGCCATCCCGACCACGCGCAGGCTCGAGGCGGTGCGGCCGTCGACGCGGCTGAGGTGGTCGCAAAGGGTCGGGAAAGTGGCCACGGCATCCTGCCCGTCCATTGATGGCGTCAATGAAGATAGGCGGATCGATAGCTTTCGTCAATGAATGAGGTCTGCGGCATAGGTGCCAGCTATCGATCGGCCCGGCTCGGCACGTGGGATTCTTCGGTACTGGCTGACGCGCGGCTGGCCGGATGATCTCGACGGCTCAGAGACGCTGATCCTCGGTAGCCCCTTTCTCGGTTTCCGATGGGCTACGGTTTACGGAAGCTCGTCTATCTCTGGATCGTAGATCCAATCGTCTTCGAGGCCGGTTCTGACATCCTCGACGCGGAGTGGTTTCAGTCTTGGTTTCAGGTTCAGGTTACATGGGTGGGGACTGTGCCCACCACCGGGGTGGGGAGTGTCTCCACCAGTAGGGTGGGCACTGTCTCCACCACTTCTGCTGACAGGGTGGGGACAGTACCCACCACCTGTGAGCCACGAGAAACACGGCCGAGTGACCGTCAGGACTCGCGAGTTACCACCCTCGAATTCGACCCGCTCCAGCCGGGTGAGAATGTGACCGCGCTCGCGAAGCTGCTTAAGCGCCTTGTCGACGGTGTTGCCTTTCAGGCCGATCCGCTTCGCCAGCAATTCGCGGCGCTCGAAGGTCCGGGCTTTATCGTCGAGGCGGTATGTCAGGCCCCAGGCAACGATGACGGCCGAGCGCGACAGCTTCGCGTCTTTCAGGACGCTTTGCGACCACAGTTCGATGGCGTCCTTCTTCCCATTCTTCACGCGCGCGAAGAACAGCAAGCCGGTGATACGATCCTCGAGCTCTGATGCGCCGGGCATGACGATTCCAATGCGGGAAACCGCGCGGCAGGATCACCACCGCGCGGCGAGGGTCAGGCGAAGCGGCGGAGCGCGCGCATCAGGCGGCCGACGACCGGCCGGCCGAGCCGGGTGCGATTGGCGTAGTGCAGCGGGATCCCGATCAGGATCAGCAGGATCAGCTTCGAGCGGTCCATCAGGCAAGCACCTCCCGGGCGGCGGCATTCGCGGTGAGGGAGGACCGCTTCGCTCGAGCCACAAGAGTCTCGATCGCGTCGCCGAGTGCTGCCAGGGCGTCGGGCGAGACCCTGCTTGATACCTCGCTGAGGAGCCCCACGACGCAACCGAGGCCGTCGAGATGCTCAAGGGTCCGGTCGAGGTCCTTCAACTCGGAGCGGACAGTCTCGCAGCTTGCCGCGTTCATGCCCGGCCTCCCAGCGATGCCGAGGCCTCGCGCAGCGTGACGAACACGCCCACCCGCTCGCCGGTGGTCCGGAACGCCGCCCAGGCGCCGCGGCGGCGGTAGAGGTGGCCCACGCATCGCCGGCCGTCGTGAACGTCGACCACGTTCACACTTGCTTCACTCGTTGTGCTATAGGAACGGCACGTCATCGAATGCCCTCGCAGGGTTGGTGATGAGGCCGAGGAGCGGTTGCAGCCGCTTCCTCGGCCGTTCTATTTCCGGCACGGGTCCGGGACACGCGCGCCACGCTGGCGCGGGTGATTGATTGGCGCGCCACCGTGGCGCGCTAAATCTGGGCGGGACCCAGGTTTGCCCCGCGGCGGCGCAAACCCGTCAGCCGTCGTCGCGGCCGCGCTCGGCCTTCTCCAGTTGAGCCACGGCTCCGCAGAGGTCCTGCGCGAGCAGCAGTGCCGTCTCACGGTCGAGCGACAGGTTGAGGCTGGCGGGTCCCACCGGCAGATCGGCCACCAGCTTCACGAAGCTCGACGCCGGATCCTCACGGCACACCGCCGCGAAGACCTGGACGCCGGTCGGGGCGACGATCGCGCCCGTCACACCGCGCTCTCCTGCCGCTCGATCCACGCCAGGATCGTCGAGCGCCGGGCGCACAGGGTCCCACCGATCCGAAACGTCGGCAGGCCGAGCTTCTGCGCGGCGTGGTAGACCTTGCGCTTGTTGGCCTCGGTCGCCTCTCCGAACATGAAGAGGGCGATTGCCTCGGCGCCCGACAATAAGTCCTGGGCGAGAGACAAGCCGGTATCGTTCGCGCCGGTCGGGCGCGTTGCAGTCGATGTCATTTGGCGTTACTTTATTTTGCTAGTACGCTACCGACGGCGGCGAGTGTGCGTCCGTCGATTATAGTCAAGTCTTTCCGACCAAGAGAGGATGGCCAGAGATGTGATCCATCCCAGTAATGGCCGAATGCTTTGGTTTTCTGATACTGCAGCCAACGGAATGGATTGGCCGGAGACGGAGGGCCCTCTTCAGCAAGGCTCACGTATGCTGAAGCGGTGGGTTTCCCGAAGCCGATTTCAATGGTGCATTGGTCGGCGCCAGCGTCACGCGCAAACGCTGTGGTGCCGTCTTGCTGCGGGGTGAAGGCTTCGACGAGAATGCCAATAGCCTCCTGCAAGGTGACCTCCTTTTCGAAGACCCGCGCTATTGCCCAGTGTTGGATTTCGTTTCTCTCTGGAAACGCAATCTTCAGATCGCCATACGCTGACACAGCAGCAACAGCGTTTTTGGCTAAGTCACTCGCGTTGACGCCGATCAGGAGATTAGCGGCATCGAGGCTCGTCATTTGCGCTGCCGCTCTTCCTCGACCATGCTTGGAGATAAATCCAGCATCTCGAAGATACTGACCAATACCGGTGACAGCCATTTCGCTCAGGCCTTCGGCCTCAGCAACCGTTGCCACTAGGTCTCGAAAGAGCGCCATTGCAAGAACCGACAATAAGGATAATTCCGATAGAGCGTCAAGCACTATCTGGAAAATTCCGAAAGAAGCGTGATACGCTCTCGGGAGCCGGTATGGCATCGGCTCGCGAGGCATGGAATGGCAACGATCCGAAAGCGAACACTCCCATCGGGGAAGGTCCGATGGCTGGCCGGGTACTCCGACGGCGGAGGGAAGCGCCGCTTCCGCCAGTTCGAGACGAAGAGGGAGGCGGATGCCTTCCTCGTCCAGGCGCGCAACCAGGTCGCGACCGGCGTGCACACGCCCGACTCGGTCTCGCCGACCGTCGCCGAGGCGGCCGAGCTCTGGCTCAAGCGCTGCGAGCGCGACAAGCTCGAGCGAACTACGCTGCTGCAGTACCGCGGGCACCTGACCCACCACATCGGCCCGCGGCTCGGCGCAGTGAAGCTCTCGCGGCTCACGGTGCCGCTGATCAACGAGTTTGCCGATCAGCTCCTCACGGCCGGCCGCTCGCGCGTGCTGGTGTCCCGGGTCATGGTGAGCCTGTCGTCGATCGTGACGGAGGCGCAGCGGCGCGGGCTGGTGACGGCGAACAACGTCCGGAGCGCGAAGCCGGTGCGGCGCTCGGCCCGCGAGGACAAGCGGCCCGAGATGCCCAGCCGGGACGAGCTGAAGGCGATCATCAAGGCGACTCCCGACCAGTGGCGGCCGCTCATCCTCACGGCGATCTTCACCGGCCTGCGGGGATCCGAGCTGCGCGGGCTGACGTGGGGCGATGTGGATCTGAAACGCGGCGTGCTGAGCGTCCGCCAACGGGTCGACCGCTTCAACACCTTCGGGCCGCCGAAGTCGAAGGCCGGCACCAGGGACATCCCGCTGCCGCCGAACCTCCTGACCACGCTGAAGGCCTGGAAGCTCGCCTGTCCGAACGGGCCGCTTGGCCTCGTCTTCCCGACGGTCGACGGGACGGTGCAGGGCCACGCCAACATCCTCCACCGTTGTTTCTGGCCGCTCCAGGTGAAGGCCGGCGTCACGGTGCTCAAGGATGGTCAGGACGAGCAGGGGAGGGCGATCAAGATCCCGGAGGCGAAGTTCTCGCTCCACGCACTGCGGCACGCCGCGGCGGCGCTCTGGATCGAACAGGGGCTCTCGCCGAAGCGGATCCAGACCCTGATGGGCCATGCCTCAATCGCCCAAACCTTCGACCAGTATGGCTACCTGTTCGAGGCGCGAGATGACGAAGCGGCCATGATGGCGGGCGTGGAAAAGGGCCTGCTCTGAAAACCGACAGCAACGCCAATGCAACACGGCATTCATAAGCCGTTGTTTCGAAAAGAATATTTCTGGACTTTTAATCTGTAGGTCCTGGGTTCGAGTCCCAGCGCGCTCACCATTCTGCCAGCACGATCAGTTTCTCAGAGTAGCTCGACAATCCGCTGCTGCCCCGCGCGAAGCCCGGGGTTCACGCGGGTATCACTGATCGGCACGGAACAGCCCTGGCCCGTGACAGCGCCGGCCTGCCATCGGTGATCGCCCTCTGACCGAGCCTGGCACCATAGTCATGGACCGCGTCGGGTCTCGCGCGGGTGAGAACAGGTTCGCCCGCTTGTGAGGAGATCTGACCGGGGCGGAGCGCTTCACCTGCCGAGCGACGGACCACCGGAGGTGCCGCCAGTCCCAGGCGGCCCGCTTGTGGGCGTGCCGCCGATGTTCACGCCCGGCGTGGTGCCGGGCACGGGGGTGTTGCTAGAGTTGGCCTCGTTGCCGCGAGTGAACGGTCTCGGGCCAAGATCTCGAGCGCCAGGAGGCGCCCCACCAGTGCTGGTCGGGGGTCTCACCCCCGTGTTGCCGGCACCTCCCGTGACTACCTGGGCTGCGGCGGGGCCCGCCAGGACGAGACTGAGAGCGCCGGCGAGCGCCATCGTGGTGCGGTTCATGCGATTGTCCATGCTGCTGCTGCGGCACTGGAACGGCCGAGGTGTCGCGAAGTTCGACTGGGCTCGAACGAAGGCATGATGGTGGGGCAGGACCTCAGCGCCACCACGTTGCCGGGATCGTCAGCGGGCGCGGGCAGATGGCGCCTCTGCCCGGACCGCCGCCCTGATCCGCGGACTCGGACCGCCGGCTCGGGCTCCGGCTGCTGCCGGCCGATGTGACCGCTGTCCACCGAGGAGACCCTGCCGCCCCGCACGGATGCGACTTGCGAGCGGCTGGCTGACGCCACAGCGACGTGCGATCCCGCGACCGCAGCTCGATCACGCGACGCCTGTCGGCAATCGCGCGGCGCACGCCGTCATCGAAGTCGGCCCCGGCACTGTGCAGGATGACAGCGCGCAGGCCGTCCTGGCGCGCCGCACGGGAGTTCGCCGAGGCCCGCCTGAAGTCTGCCGCTTCGCGGTCGAAACCTATGCCATCGCTTGGACGAGCGTGAGGAGGGTTGATGCGACAGCCAGGGCCCCGACGAGGGCGAAGGTGGCGAGGATGAATGCGGGCATCGGTGCTGCTTCCCGTGCGTCCGCGTCGACGCCGCGGTCCAGACATGCCCGATGCACAAGGGTGCCGCGGTGTCACGGCGCACGGACGGCTAATATCGAGCTCTCGTGTATCAGTCCCGGCGCGCTCACTAAATCCTCGACCGTCGTTCCCGACAGCCGGCGCGGTCACCCCTCCGCCCGCACGAAGATCGGAACCCCTGGTTGCGCTTTGGGTTGGGCTCCCAACGCAACTGCGAAGGAATCACCGATGCGGAAGCTCGCTCTCATCTCAGCCGTCACCCTGTCCCTCGGCGCGCTCGGCGCCACCGGCGCCCAGGCGCAGGGCTATGGCTACGGCTACGGCGGCCATCACGGCTACGGCTACGGCCGCGGCTACGATCGCGGTTACGGCCACCGGCGCGATTTCGGCTATCGCCGGCACCGCGGCCTGTCGACCGGGGCCGCGATCGGCCTCGGTATCGCGGGCGCGGCCGCCGGCGCTGCCGCGGCGGGCGCCTTCGATCGGGGCCCGGGCTACTACGGCCGCGGCTACTGAGCCGTCGCGGTCTGACGGAGCAGAGTTCCGCCGCCACCGCGGCGGGACTCTCCTTTATGAGGGCAGCCTGGCTCAGCGCAGCCAGCGCCGGATCCGCTCCCGCAGTGTCGGGCGGACCGCCCGCCGCGCCCGCGCCGCGGCGAAGCGATCGATCCGGATCCGGTCATTCGGAACCTGCCGCAGGAACCGCTCAGCGATCTCGAAGATCACGATGTCCGGCCGGACCTCCTCGACGTAGGCCCAATCGATGTTCGCCGACCAGATCGCGTGGATTTCCCCGAAGGTCTCGGCCAGCATCGCGGTGAGGCGGGCCCCCGGGCTGTAGATGTAGGAATCGCCGAACAGCACCACGCGCCGCGGATCCGGCGCTTCCTTGTTCTGAAGGACGACGCGGGATCCGACGAACAGCCCGCGCGGACGCGCGGCCCGTCCCGATTCCCGTACCGCCACAAGCGCGTTCGCCTCGATCCGCGCCGCGCGGCGCGGGAAATCGTAGGCGACGTACGCCTCATCAACCGGGGGAACGAGCTTCTCGCCGAGGTCGAAGGTGAAGCGCTCGGTCACGCTGGTTCCGGCGAAGACGTGCGCGGCCGCCGGCGCGTCCAGCGCCTCGCAGAGCGCGCGGTACGCCGTCAGGTAGCCCCGGTAGGTCCAGTGCGTGTCCGTGCGCAAGTAGACCGGCTCCTCGCCCCGCGTTTTCAGGAGCGGCGTCTGCAGGTCGACCATCGGTGCCCCGCTGTCGCCGGCAACCAGCCGGGCGAGCCGGACCCCGGGCGGATCGTCGAGCCCCGGGAAGGGGCGGCCGAGGAGGTCCGGATAGATCGCGAGCTTGTCGGGGACGACGGTGTGGACGTGCCGGATCCCGAGGGCGTCCAGGCGGCGCGCCCGCCGCCCGATGAGCCGCGTCCAGCGCTTCAGGATCCGTCGTGACCTCGCAGTCTCGCCGTAGAAGGCTTCGACCTCGCGGGCGCGTCCGACCCAGTAGAGCCAGCCATCGTGTCCCACGGCCACGCCGTTGCCGCTCGTCCTCAAAGCTCCAGGCCTCCCACTGCCCGCGACAATCCCCGTCGATGACGCTGGACGTCCCGCCTCGACGGATCCGCGCGGGATTGCAACCCCTTCGCCGCGGGAGGGGCGGACACACCGCGGTGCGCGGCCTTTTTCACCCGCGGACCGACCTCCCGGTGAAACTTTATGGCCGCGCCGCGGGTACTTCCGTCATGCGCACCACTCCGCGCGGCGTCGCGAAAAAGGGCCGGTCCATGTCCGCGCTTGTCACGTTCATCGGCTGCGGCCTCGTTCTCGCGGGGTTCGCGGCCGAGAAGTTTGCCGAGCATCGCTGGCTCGCGGCGAGCCGGCCCGCGCCGCTCGACACCCTCGCGGTTCTGGCCCTGGCACTGCCGGCCGTCGGGCTCACGCTGATGGCGACGCTCGCGGTCTGAGCGCACGGGACTCCCGTCTCACACCGCGTCGCCGCAGAACAGGACGCCGACCGTCCGCTCCTTGCGCCAGACGAGCTGGACCGCGTAGCGCATCTCCGCGCTCGCCAGCACAAGGTCGAACACGTCCTCCAGCAGCACCGCCTGGGAACCGAGGAATTCGAGCATCGCGCCGCGATCGGAGATGTTCTTGACCTGGCAGGGAAAACGCGCGCCGTCCCGGTTCTGCGCGAAGGCCAGCAGGGCGGTGGGCTTCCGGTCGGAAGCCCGGCGTTCCACGAAGGCGGCAGCGGGGCTGGCGTTGCGGGACACGGCCGAGGTTCCTGCCCAGGTCGGCCGGTATGGCGCGATATCAGTAAAAATGCGCCGGATTCGCTAACATGTTATTGATAATCGGTCGCAGCGCCGAGAGATGGCAAGTCGCGTCCGGTTTATAAGATCGATCTCAGGTAATCACCGCCGGTCTTCTCTCGGCGGCCCTTCGCCCGCCTTGATGAACCGGCCGATCAGGAGGCCGAGCGGGATCGACACCAGGAACCATGTGCGCAGGAATCGCAGGGCGGTCATCGGCTCCCTCCGGCAGCGTTGCGGGTGTCGCATCCGCGGCCGTGCGCGACCATCCGGGGCCGGCGTCGCCGATGCGATCCTGAAACCTATCTGGTCCCGCGGGCGGCCTCTGCCAGTGGGTTCCCGGGCGGGGCCGCGTTGAGAGGACATCGGAGACGATCATGCGCAACCGCCCCGGCACGGCCCTGCTGGCGTCCGTCGCGATCGGCCTACCGACGCTCGCCGCTGCCGAGGCGCCGGTCCAACCGCCCCGCGCCGCACCCGCGACCGATCCGGCTTCCGCGGCGCAGCCTTGGCCGCCGAACTTCTCCCGCAGCGTGCAAGGGACCGGGGTGCCCGGCCTGGACGGCGGCCACGTCTTCCTCTGGAACAGGCCGCAGGGCTTCGATCCGGTCTCGACCCTGCGGGTCGACCGGCACGTGCCGGAAGGGTCGGGCGAGGCGACCCACACCTACAAGGCGCTCTGGGCGCTCGGCTCTACCGGACCGCACAATGCCGGCTACGAGTGGACGATCACGGGCGAACTGCACAACCGCGCCCTCGCCAGCACCGGGGCGCAGAACGTCGCCGTCAACGGCACGATCTTCAAGGAGTCCAACGGTCTGGGGCCGGTCGGGCCGTCGTGGGCCGGGAACTTCAACTGTGTCGACATGACCGACGAGGCCGATCCGGTGGCCTCCTGCATCGGCGCCGAGATCGACGTCTCGGCGCAGTCGCCGACCACGGACCGCAACCGGCAGCGGGTCGGTCTGCAGATCTCCACCGGCGGGGTGCCCGGCGCCCATACCGGCTACGGGATCCTGATGGGCAACCTCACCGGCTCGATCACCGACCGGGCGATCTCGTTCCAGGGAGAGGGCACCTACGGCATCGGGATCGACGCCGCCGCCGCGCGCTTCACCGGTGTCCCGATGCTGCTCGCGGCCGGACAGGCGATCGGGCTCGACGGCAACCGCGAGGGCGGCTTCTCCCGCAGCCTCGGCTTCGACGGGCGCGATCTGGTTTACGGCACGGGGGCGGGGCCGGTCGTGCGCGTGACCGATAGCGGTCGGATCGAGGCCGCCTCCCTCCGCGAGAGCCTGCCGCTGCCGCCCGCGAGCAGCCGCGCGCCCTGTACCCCCGGAGACCATGCCTGGGACGAGGCCTACGAGTACCGGTGCGTCGCGCCCGACCGCTGGAAGCGTGCGACGCTCAGCGACTGGTGAGCACCCCGCCCGTCGTCAGCGGTCGAGGATGCGCACCACCGCGCGGGTGTCGGGGTCGACGACCACGATCTTGTCGCCGGGCGCGACGAAGTAGCCGAAGCGGCGCAGGCGCGGATTCGGGGCGTCCGTGAAGGGCGCGAGCCGCACGTCGGGCGGCACGATGCTGCCCGGCCGCAGTGGGATCGATCCGACGATCGGTCCGGGCCCGACTGGCCGGCGGACGATGTAGTCGCGCACCACGACGTCGTCGTCGGGGCCGAACTCGTCGGGTGTGACGATCACCGCCTGCGCGAAGGCGGAGCCGGTGAACAGCGCGGCAAACCCGAGGGCTGCGGCGAGGCTGGCGCGGGTCGACATGGCGGACTCCCGTGATGCCCGGGCGCGAATCGCCGGGCCGCCGGAAACATCAGCGTCCGCGCTTCGGTTCCCGCCCCGGCCGGTCAGCGGCCGATCTGCCCGGCCTCCGCGAGGGGGACCGGCGACCAGCGGGTCAGCTGAACGTACCCGTCGAGGGCCGCCACCACGACGTGGCGGCGGTGGCGGTGCACCACCGCGCCTGGCGTGTGCGCGTGGCGCTCCTGCCACCCTTGCGCCTCCGCCACAAAGACCCGGGCGTCCCCGAGCCGCGCGATCGTCTCGACCGTGCCGAAGGCCCGCACCCGGCGCAGGACCGTCTCGACGTCCTGCCGGAAATCGAGCGTCCGGTCGGTATCGGTGGCGCGCGGCCAGTAGGAGCCGTCCCCCTGCGGCTCGGAGCGCCGCCAGCGGTTGGGCAACTCCCGGCCGAGGGGACCGGCCGCGAGGCGGCGCGCCGCCATCTGGCACTTTGCGAGCAGCGTCTCGTGGCTCTCGCGCGAGCTCAGGGCGAAGATCTCCTGTGCCAGGATATCGCCGGTGTCGAAGCCGTCGGCCAGCACGTGGGCGGTGACGCCCCAGGTCTCGTAGCGGTCGAGCACGGCCCGGAACAGCGGGTAGGGCCCTCGGCCCGTGGGCAGGGGAGAGGGGTGGAAGTTGAGGCCGTAGGCGGCGCGGCCCTTCCAGCCCTTGATGAGCCAGGGATAGCCCGCGACCACGAGCGCCCAGTCCCGGCCGTGCTCGGCCTGCAGCGCCTCGATGTCCCGCTCGCGGATCCGCGACAGCTGGATCGGCAGCTTCAGGGACCGGGCGCGGGCGACGATGACCTCGTTGTGGTCGTAGACCCCGTCGCAGGGGCGCGTGAACAGCTTCACCGGCGTCCAGCCGGCGTCGAGCAGCCCCTCGAAGACCCCGCCGAGGAAGTCGATGCCGGCGAACGCGAACTTCATGCTTGCCGCCTGCGACCTTGTGCACGTGGAGGGCGCGGATCCGCCGCCTGCCCGGCGGCGTCCCCGGCCTTACCTTGATTGGGCCGATGACGGTGGCAAGGGGGGGACAGCGTGGTTCGGGTGAGCATCGACGGCTGGACCGGAGAAATCGGCCGCGCCGCGACCCGCGCCCGCGCCGCGAATGGCTGCCGCTCCGCCCTTCACGGCGCGGGCTGAAGCATGGCCGGGAAACGCCGCGGCAGTGCCGCAACGGCCGGAACGCTGCGCTTCGTCCTCGGCGATCAGCTGACCCGCCGGGTGTCGAGCCTCGTCGACCTCGATCCCGAGCGCGACGTGGTCCTGATCGTCGAGGTCCGGGACGAGGCGACCTATGTCCGCCATCACAAGCAGAAGATCGCCTTCCTGTTCGCCGCTATGCGCCACTTCGCGGCCGAGCTCGAGGCGGAGGGCCTCGCGGTCGACTACGTCCGCCTGACCGACGCGGGCAACACCGGCAGCTTCACCGGCGAGCTGGAGCGCGCCGTGGCGCGCCACCGGCCGGATCGAGTCGTGGTCACCGAGCCGGGCGAGTGGCGGGTCTGGGAGATGATGCAGGACTGGCGCGAGACCCTGGCAATCCCGGTCGAGATCCGCGCCGACAACCGCTTCCTGTGCCCGCGGGAGGATTTCTCTCGCTGGGCGGAGGGCCGGCATCATCTGCGGATGGAGACCTTCTACCGGGGCATGCGGCGCAGGACCGGCCTCCTGATGGACGACGACGAGCCCGCGGGGGGGCGCTGGAACTACGATCCCGAGAACCGCAAGCGCCTGCCCAAGGGCCAGCAACCGCCGGACCGGATCGGCTTCCAGCCCGATGCCGTGACGCGCCAAGTCATCGCCCTCGTTGAGGCGGAGTTCGGCGACCATTTCGGAGATCTCACCGGCTTCTCCTGGCCGGTGACCCGGGCCGATGCCCTCGCGGCGCTCCGGCACTTCCTGGCCGACGCCCTGCCGACCTTCGGCGACTATCAGGACGCGATGAAGACCGGCGCGCCGTTCCTCTACCACGCGCTCCTGTCGCCCGCCCTCAACGCCGGGCTGCTCACCGCCGAGGAGGTGTGCTGGGCCGCCGAGCGCGCGTACCGCGACGGTGCGGCGCCGCTCCACTGCGTCGAGGGCTTCATCCGGCAGATCCTCGGCTGGCGGGAGTACGTGCGCGGGCTCTACTGGGCGCGGATGCCCGGGTACCGGGACAGCAACGCCCTCGGCGCGGGCCGCGACCTGCCGTGGTTCTACTGGTCAGGCGAGACGGCGCTGAACTGCGTCGCGCAGGTCGTCGGCGAGACGCGCGCCCACGCCTACGCCCACCATATCCAGCGCCTCATGGTGACCGGCAACTTCGCCCTCATCGCCGGCCTCGATCCGGCGCAGGTGGAGGAATGGTACCTGATCGTGTTCGCGGACGCCTACGAATGGGTCGAGCTGCCCAACGTCCACGGTATGGTGCTGTGGGCCGACGGCGGCGTGATGGGCTCCAAGCCCTACGCGGCCTCGGGCGCCTACATCGACCGGATGTCCGACTACTGCGCGTCGTGCGCGTACGACGTGAAGGTCAAGGCCGGGCCTGAGGCCTGTCCGTTCAATTATCTCTACTGGAACTTCCTCATCGAGAACGAGGAACGGCTGGCGGGCAATCAGCGCATGGCCATGCCGTACCGCACGCTCCGCGGCCTGGGCGACAGGCGCCGCGCCGAGATCCGCCGCGACGCGGCCGCGTTCCTCGACTCACTTCAGGCCCGCCCCGGACCCGATCAGAGCGGCGACCAGACCGACAGGGTCAGGTAGGGGCAGGCCCGGCCTCGGCCCCTCTCGGACTGGAGGCCCGCCGACGCCCGGAAGCTGTACCGGCCGAGAGCGAAGTCGGTGCCGTGCAGGCCGAGGCTCCACTTCGCGTAGCCGCTCCCGTCCGCGTAGAGCGCGGCCTCGGGTCCCAGATAGGTCTCCCACAGCCGGTAGCCCCAAGCGAGGCGCGCCCACAGGCTGTCGCGGGCCGATCCCGCGACGGCACTCGCCTGCAGCAGCGTCGCCTCGGTCGGGCGTGCCCAGACCTCGCCGTGAAATCGGAGGCCGTAGCGGGTCGACAGGGAATCGAACTGCGGCCCCGCGATCAGCATCTCCCGCGCGGTCTCGGGCCCGGCGAAGGCCGCGACCGCGCCCCAGTCGAAGAACCACTGGTATCCGGCGAGGGCGGCGGCGGCGACGGTGTAGCGCGCGCGCGGGCCGTCCGGACCGCGCTCGGCGCGCCGTCCGCCGCCGACGCTCGCCAGCGCGGCGAACCCGTCCTGTTCGAGGGACGTGAGGCCGGCTTTCGCGCCGACGGTGAGAAATGTGTCGCTGCCCGCGTCGAGACTGCCGAACAGCAGCGTGTCGATCTCGCCGGCGCCGACCGGACTCGTAGATCCGACCAGGCCCGAGAGCAGCGTCGCGAGGAAGGGGCCGCTACGAGCAAGCTTCGGGGCGGGGCGCTGGCTCGACACAGTCGATCCTCCGGCATCGGAGGATAGCGGTAAGATAAAATTAACTGTGTTGCACCTGGCGTCGCGTCGTTCTCCCCGGTTTTGTCCTGTCTGATCACGATCGACTGCCGGTCACCTTGAGCGATGCTGTCAGAGAACGCGCGAAGCGTCGCGCGATGCTTGCCGGATCCTCGCGGGCGCGCGGCTGCTAGCCCGCCCGGCGGGCGCCATCGCGCTGTCGCGAATCTGCCGTGCTTGGCGTGCCAGATGATCTCGGCTAGAGCCGCCGCGGGAAAGCGAAGGTTGGCAGATCCTTGACCTCCGGTGCACGAACGTCGGACGTCCTCACCGTGCTGGCGAGCCAGGAGGGCGAGCGCCTCACCGTGGGCGACATCGTCGCGGTCCTGCGGGACCGTGCCTTCGCGCTGCTCGTGGTCCTGCTCGGGCTGCCGAACTGCCTGCCCATGCCGCCGCCGATCCCGCTGATCTGCGGCCTGCTCCTGCTCCTCGTGGCGATCCAGATCGCCGCCGGGATGTCGGCGCCGTGGCTGCCGCGGATGCTCCTCGGCCGGTCGATCGCCCTGGCGGATGTCCGGCGCGCCGTCACGCGCGCGGTGCCGATCCTGCGCCGCCTGGAGCGCTGGTCGCGCCCCCGCGTCAGCGTGTTCGAGACCGCGCTCGGCATGCGCGGCATGGGGATCGTGCTGCTCGCCCTGGCGCTGGCGCTGATCGTGGCCGCGCCCATCGTCGGGCAGATCCCGCTGGGTCTCGCTGTCTGCCTGGTCGGGCTCGGTCTCGTCGAGCGCGACGGTCTCGTCGTGCTGGGCGGCCTCGTGATCGGGATGTTCGGCGTCGCCATCAACGCCGGCTTCGCCTACGCGGTGATCGCCGGGATCGTCGGCCTGCTGAACCTCTGAGGGCGCCTCAGAGGCGGTAGCGGATCTGGTCGGTCCAGAAGCGTTCCAGGCGGGTGAGAGCCTGGTTCAGGCGGTTGAAGTCCTCCTCCGAGATCCCGCCGATCGGCGTGATCGTCCGGGCATGCTTGTCGTACAGCCCCTGGATGATCTCGTGGACCTGGCGGCCCTTGTCGGTCAGGCTGATCCGGACGGAGCGCCGGTCGGTCTTCGAGCGGGCGTGGTGGAGGTAGCCGGCCTCGACCAGCTTCTTCACGTTGTACGAGACGTTCGAGCCCAGGTAGTAGCCCTTAGTCCGCAGCTCGCTCGCGGTCAGCTCCTTGTCGCCGATGTTGTACAGGAGCAGCGCCTGGACGCTGTTGACGTCCTCGCGGCCGCGGCGCTCGAACTCGTCCTTGATCACGTCGAGGAGCCGGCGATGCAGCCGCTCCACGAGGTGCAGCGCCTCGAGGTAGGAGCCCTTGGCGGAGGCGGCCTCCTCGGGAGCCTCGATCTGCGCGACTCGGGCGTTCTGGGTCTTCATCTCTGCCTCGCCATCCGATGATCCGGCGCCCGTTCGATGCGGCGCCGTTGATGATGGCTAAGCTAGGGCTCGGGAATGAAAGGCGATTTAAGCGACAGGATGAATTCGCGATTTACTCTTCGCGGTAAAGACAAACTGAATGAAGATAAGAACGGTTCGTTCACCGTGCTTCCTGCGCGGCCAGCCAGGACAGCAGGAAGTACAACGTCACGACACAGCCCCCGAATACGAGCAGAGGCACCGATAACGGCAAGAGTTGCGGTGTCAGGACCGCGAGCGTCATCGCCGAGGTGACGGCGAGCAACCAGATCACGCCGCCCCAGGCGCTCGTCAGCCACAATCCGATCGCCGCCGCCGCGTCGATCACCGCGAAGTAGACGATCGCGGACTGGCGGCCGAACGGCTCGGCCTCGAAGGGGCGGACGCCCGGCAGGACGTCGAGGATCGTCGCCCAGGCGAAGACGCTCTTAAGCAGCCAGACCAGGGCCGTGAGCCGCATGAACCAGATCAGCACCGTGTCCCACGTGCCGGGCGCCGGCCCTTGGGCGCGCTCGATGCGGTCGCTCGGGATGCCGCCCGGCCTCGGCGTCTTGCGCCGGATCGGAAGGTAGCCGGGCACTATCGAGGGCTCGCGGGCGTGAGGGGCCGGTTCATGCGGCGGTTCATGCGGGAAGGGCCGGGATCCTGATCGATCGGACGGGGGTCGCCGGGTTGAAGCGGTTCCGCCGCCCTGCGTCAACGGTCGGGTTTCGTTGCGCCAGCCCGGTGTGGTAGTCGGACGCCTCCGGCGCACGGGCGCCGCGCGATCCGCGGCGTGGTCCGCGCGAACGGTAGCGAAGCCGCATGTCAGACACCCTGCCAGAGCCGCGCCCTCTCGCCGTGGAGGCCGCCCGCGAGGGCGCCCGCGTGGAGGGTCTGAAGATCACCCAGCGTCCGCGCCGGAACCGGAAGGCCGACTGGTCGCGCCGCCTCGTCCGCGAGCACACCCTGACGGTCGACGACCTGATCTGGCCGATGTTCGTGATCGACGGCGAGGGGCGCCGCGAGCCGGTCGCCTCGATGCCGGGCGTCGAGCGCCTCTCGGTGGACGAGATCGTCCGCGACGCGGAGCGCGCCGCGAAGCTCGGCATCCCGGCGGTGTCGTTCTTTCCCTACACGGAGGTGTCGCTGCGCGACCCGACCGGCTCGGAGGCGCTGAACGCCAACAACCTCGTCTGCCGGGCGGTCCGCGCCGTGAAGCGGGCCGTGCCCGAGATCGGGATCATGACCGACGTGGCCCTCGATCCTTACACGAGCCACGGTCACGACGGCCTGATGAAGGACGGCGCGATCCTCAATGACGAGACCGTGGCGGTCCTCGTCGAGCAGAGCCTGATCCAGGCCGAGGCCGGGACCGATATCATCGCCCCCTCCGACATGATGGACGGGCGCGTCGGCGCGATCCGCGCCGGCCTCGACAAGGCCGGCTTCCTCGACGTGCAGATCATGGCGTACGCGGCCAAGTATGCCAGCGCCTTCTACGGGCCGTTCCGCGACGCGATCGGCACCAAGGCGGCCCTCGTGGGCGACAAGCGCACCTACCAGATGGATCCGGGCAACTCGGCCGAAGCCCTGCGCGAGGTCCGGCTCGACCTCGACGAGGGCGCGGATTCCGTGATGGTGAAGCCGGGCCTGCCCTACCTCGACGTCATCCGCCGGGTCCGGGACGAGTTCCAGGTTCCGACCTTCGCCTACCAGGTGTCGGGCGAGTACGCGATGATCGAGGCGGCGGCCCGCAACGGCTGGCTCGACGGCGACCGCGCGATGATCGAGGCGCTCCTCGCCTTCAAGCGGGCCGGGGCCGACGGTGTGCTCACCTACCACGCGCCGCGGGTCGCGGAGCGCCTGCGCACCCATCCGTGAAGCGCGGGCACCGCTGGCTCCTCGGGGCGGCGGTCGTGGTCGGCTTCTTCGGCGGCCTCGCCGCCTGTCAGGACACCCTGCGCCGGGATCGCGTCGCCACCTGCCGCCGGGCGCTCCCGGCGATCGCGCCGCGGGACGGCATCCGGCTCCTGCGCGCTGCGCCGGGGCCGTCGGCAAACTCGGTGCGGGTCGACTACGCCGACGGCAACCGGCAGCACTGGCTGACCTGCCGCTTCGATGCCGGCACGACCCTGGTCGCCCTCGCCACCGAGGCGAGCACCCTGTCCGGCCCGGCGCTCTACATGCTGAAGCGCTTCTACCTCGACACGCCCGACGCCGCGGCCGGTGACCCGGCCGGGCGCTGAGAAGCGGCCGCGCATCCGGCTCCTCTTGCGGGGCTCGCCGCCTGCACCCACCTTCACGTCCGCAGCCTCGCTTGCAGGACGCGACACCATGCAGAACCCTCAACCCGGATACGCGCAGCGCTTCGAAGCGCCCGGCTACGCCACCTCGCTGCCGATCCCGTTCGTGCGGGCGAGCCTCGGCGGCCGGACGGTCGCCTATCTCCTCGACATCGTGTTCATCTTCGGCTTCACGGCCCTGCTGACGCTGCTGATCACCGTCATCGGCGTGGTCACGTTCGGCCTCGGCTGGACCCTGTTCGCGGTCCTTCCGGCGAGCGGCATCATCTACAGCGCCATCACGGTGGGCGGGCCGAAACAGAGCACGATCGGCCAGCGGATGATGGGCCTGCGGACCGTCGCGCCCGAGAGCGGCGCCCGGGTCGACGTCGTCACGGCCGCCGTCCACGCGCTGCTGTTCTACGTGGCGATCTCGACCTTCCTGCTGTGGTGCGTCGACATCGCGTTCGGGCTGATGCGCGCCGACCGGCGCCTCGGGCACGACCTGCTCCTCGGTCTGGCCGTCGTCCACGCGCGCTGAGCGACGATTCCGCTGATGAAAATCCGACGGTGCGACCGGTCGGGCCATTGAGCCTCGGCCGGTCGCCTGTACACTGGCACGCCGGCGCCGTGAGGATGGACCCGGCGCAGGGTCTGTGAGAAGCGTGACCAGCCATCCGCGCGACACACCGCAATTCTACCTCACCGCCCCGTCGCCGTGCCCCTACCTGCCGGGGCAGGAGGAGCGGAAGGTCTTCACCCACCTGGTCGGTCGTCGCGCCCGCGACCTGAACGAGATCCTGACGCAGGGCGGGTTCCGGCGCTCGCAGACCATCGCGTACCGGCCGGCCTGCGAGACGTGCCGGGCCTGCATCTCGGTCCGCGTCGTGGTCGACGAGTTCGAGCCGAGCGCCAGCCAGAGGCGCATCCTGGCGCGCGGCGCCGACTGGGTCGGCACGCCGGAACCGAACCGGCCGGCCTCGGAGCAGTACGCCCTGTTCCGCCGCTACCTCGACGCCCGGCACGGCGACGGCGGCATGGTCGACATGACCGTGCTCGACTACGCCATGATGGTCGAGGACAGCCACGTCGACACGCACTTGGTGTCGTATCGCCGGCACGGGCCGGATACGGCGATCACCGGCCGCGGCTCCGGCCCGCCGCTCGCCTTCTGCCTGACGGACGTGCTCTCCGACGGGCTGTCGATGGTCTACTCGTTCTACGACCCCGCGGAGGCTGCGCGCTCCCCCGGGACCTTCATGATCCTCGACCATATCCGCCGGGCCCGCCGGCTGGGTCTGCCGTATCTCTATCTCGGCTACTGGGTCGAGGGCTCGCGGAAGATGGACTACAAGTCCCGCTTCCGCCCGCAGGAGCGCCTGATGGGTCAGGGCTGGGTCCGGATCGACTAAGCCGCGGGTCCGCCCGCGTCCACATCCGTTGCCGCCTTGACATGGCCGATGCGCATTGAGCGGCCGGGCCGGCGCATGCTACCGGCCTCGCACGCAATCCGGACCGTGCCGAGGCCCCCATGATCCCCCGCTACAGCCGCCCCGCGATGACGGCGATCTGGTCGCCCGAGAGCCGTTTCCGGATCTGGTTCGAGATCGAGGCCCACGCCACCACGGCGCTCGCCGAGATCGGCGTCGTCCCGAAGGAGGCGGCCGAGACGATCTGGAGCAAGGGCAAGGACGCGGCCTTCGACGTCGCTCGCATCGACGCGATCGAGGCGGTGACGAAGCACGACGTCATCGCCTTCCTGACCCACCTCGCCGAGATCGTCGGGCCCGAGGCGCGATTCGTCCACCAGGGCATGACCTCCTCGGACGTCCTCGACACCTGCCTCAACGTGCAGCTGGTACGCGCCGCCGACATCCTGATCGCCGACGTCGACTCGCTGCTCGCCGCCCTGAAGGCGCGGGCCTTCGAGCACAAGATGACCCCGACCATCGGCCGATCGCACGGTATCCACGCCGAGCCGGTGACCTTCGGTCTGAAGCTCGCCCAGGCCTACGCCGAGTTCGAGCGCAACCGCCGCCGCCTCGTCGCGGCCCGCGAGGAGGTCGCCACCTGCGCGATCTCCGGCGCGGTCGGCACGTTCGCCAATATCGACCCGCGGGTGGAGCAGTACGTCGCCGAGAAGATGGGTCTGACCGCCGAGCCGGTCTCGACCCAGGTGATCCCGCGCGACCGGCACGCGATGTTCTTCGCGACCCTCGGCGTCGTCGCCTCGTCGCTGGAGCGCTTGGCGATCGAGATCCGCCACCTGCAGCGCACCGAGGTCCTGGAGGCGGAGGAGTTCTTCTCCGAGGGGCAGAAGGGTTCCTCGGCCATGCCGCACAAGCGCAACCCGGTGCTCACCGAGAACATCACGGGGCTCGCCCGGATGGTGCGCGGCTACGTCACCCCGGCCCTGGAGAACGTCGCCCTCTGGCACGAGCGCGACATCTCCCACTCGTCGGTGGAGCGGATGATCGGCCCCGACGCCACCGTCACCCTCGACTTCGCCCTCGCGCGGATGACCGGGGTGATGGAGAAGCTGCTGGTCTACCCGGCCAACATGCAGAAGAACCTCGACCGGCTCGGCGGCCTGATCCACTCGCAGCGCGTGCTGCTGGCGCTGACCCAGGCCGGGGTCTCCCGCGAGGATTCCTACCGGCTGGTCCAGCGCAACGCGATGCCGGTCTGGCGCGGCGAGGGCGACTTCCTGGCGCTGCTCAAAGCGGATCCGGAGGTCGCCGCGGCGCTCGCGCCCGAGCAGATCGAGGCGTGCTTCGATCTCGGCTACCACTTCAAGCACGTGGACACGATCTTCGGGCGGGTCTTCGGCGACCGCTGAGGGTCCCGCACGATTCCTGCTTTGGCCCGCGACCGCGGACCTGAGACCTCGGGCCCGCGACGAACACAGGACAGCTCCCCGTGACCGCTCCCCGCATCGTCTACCTCAACGGCCAGTTCCTCCCCTACGAGGAGGCGCGGGTGCCGATCATGGATCGCGGCTTCCTGTTCGCGGACGGCATCTACGAGGTCTCGGCGATCATCGACGGCAAGCTCGTCGACAACGCCGCGCACCTCGCGCGCCTCGACCGCTCGCTGGGCGAGATCGGCATCCGCAACCCGCACGACGCGGCGGGTTGGGAGCGCCTGCAGACCGAGCTCGTGGCCCGCAACGGCGTCGCCGAGGGGCTCGTCTACATGCAGGTCACCCGCGGCGTGGCCGAGCGCGACTTCGCCTTCCCGAAGGCCGGCACCGAGCCCACCGTGGTGATGTTCACCCAGGCCAAGACGGTGCTCGCCAACCCGCTCGCTGAGACCGGGGCCCGGGTGATCACCGTCGAAGACCTGCGCTGGAAGCGCCGGGACATCAAATCGGTGGCCCTGCTGGCGCAGGTCCTCGCCAAGCAGCAGGCGGCCGAGGCCGGCGTCGCCGAGGCCTGGATGATCGAGGACGGCGCGGTCACCGAGGGTTCCTCCTCCACCGCGTTCATCATCAGCCGCGACCGCGTGCTCGTGACCCGGCCGCTCTCCACGGCGCTGCTGCCGGGCATCACCCGCGCCTCGGTGCTGCGCCTCGCGCAGGAGGCCGACCTGCGGATCGAGGAGCGGCTGATCCCGGTGGACGAGGTCTACGCGGCGCAGGAGGCCTTCTACACCAGCGCCTCCGCCTTCGTGATGCCGGTCGTCGAGATCGACGGGCGCGCGATCGGCGAGGGGCGGCCGGGTGCGCTGACCCGGCGTCTGAGGGAGCTCTACATCGAGGCCGCCCGCCAGGGTTGAGGCCGTCGTATCTCGTCCACAGGCTGGGGCATCGGGCCCGACAGCCGGACAGGAACGGATCCCGTCTCCGACTGTTCCTCCCCGAATTCGTGTCTCGAACCGGGGAGGCCCTCATGCCGAAGAAGACCCTGCTCGTCGCCCTCGCGACGACCCTGGCGACGGCCGTCGCGGCGGTGCCCGTCCGCGCCCAGACGACCGGACCGGCCCCGACGCCGCCCGAGCGCGTGCGCCCGAACGCGGACGCGCCGCCGCAGGACCAGTCGCTCAGCGACAAGCTCCAGAAGAACGACGGCGTGATCAAGCCGCCGGATTCCGGCACGACCGGCACGGTTGTGAAGCCGGATCAGTCGGGCTCCATGCCGGTGATCAAGCCCCACGAACTTCCCGGTCGGGACCCGGGCACCGAGGCCAAGTAGGCCGGTCGCGACGGGCCCCGGCTGGCCGCCATGCGGTCCGATCATGCGGCCCCTTGCTTGATTTCGCTGCCCGGATCGCGGAAACGGCTCACGACGTACGCCGCCTGCACCCGTGGGCGGCGCCGTCCCGGTTTCCGTCGCGGGTAAGCAGGCAGGCATGGCCAACGTCGTCGTTGTGGGCGCCCAGTGGGGCGACGAGGGCAAGGGCAAGATCGTCGACTGGCTCTCCGAGCAGGCCGACATCGTGGTCCGTTTCCAGGGCGGCCATAATGCCGGCCACACGCTCGTGATCGACGGCGTGACCTACAAGCTGGCGCTGCTGCCGTCGGGCGTGGTCCGCGGCGGCAAGCTCTCGGTCATCGGCAACGGCGTCGTGGTCGATCCCTGGCACCTGATCGATGAGATCGAGCGGATCAAGGCGCAGGGCGTGGACGTCTCGCCGTCCTCCCTGCGGATCGCCGACAACGCGACGCTGATCCTGCCGCTCCACCGCGAGCTGGACCATTTCCGCGAGACCGCCAATGCCGGGCTGAAGATCGGGACGACCAAGCGCGGCATCGGACCGGCCTACGAGGACAAGGTCGGCCGCCGCGCGATCCGGGTCGTCGACCTCGCCGACCCCGACGCGCTGCCCGCCAAGATTGAGCGCGTGCTGACCCACCACAACGCCCTCCGGCGCGGCCTCGGGATCGACGAGGTGAATGCCGAGGCGCTGCTGTCCGAGCTGAAGGCGATCGCGCCGAAGATCCTGCCGTTCGCCGACACCGTCTGGTCGCTGCTCGACGAGGAGCGCCGGGCCGGCAAGCGCATCCTGTTCGAGGGCGCGCAGGGCGCGCTGCTCGACGTCGATCACGGCACCTACCCGTTCGTGACCTCCTCCAACATCGTGGCCGCGCAGGCGGCGACGGGCTCGGGCCTCGGCCCGGGGGCGATCGGCTACGTCCTGGGCATCGCCAAGGCGTACACGACCCGCGTCGGCGAGGGGCCGTTCCCGACCGAGCTGTTCGACGAGATCGGCGAGACCATCGGCAGCCGCGGGCGGGAGTTCGGGGTCAATACCGGGCGCAAGCGCCGCTGCGGCTGGTTCGACGCCGTGCTGGTGCGCCAGACGGTCCGGACCTCCGGCATCCACGGCATCGCGCTGACCAAGCTCGATATCCTCGACGGGTTCGAGGAGATCCGCGTCTGCACCGGCTACATGCTGGACGGCCAGCCGGTCGACCATCTCCCGGCGAGCCAGGCCGCGCAGGCCCGGATCGAGCCGGTCTACGAAGTGATCCCGGGCTGGTCGGAGACGACCGCGGGCGCCCGGTCCTGGGCCGATCTGCCCGCGCAGGCGATCAAGTATGTCCGCCGGATCGAGGAGCTGATCGGGGCGCCGGTGGCTCTGCTGTCGACCTCCCCCGAGCGCGACGACACGATCCTCATGCACAACCCGTTCGAGGATTGACCCTCCGCGCGCTATCTCGTTGACGACGCGTGTTTTCGGCGGCCCTGCCTGTATCCAGTCCGCGCGGGCTTGATCTAGAACGGGCTGGCGGCCGGGCGGTCCGTATCGCGATCCGCCCGCCGCCTCGAAGGCAGCCGGCGCGCGGGCCCTGATCTCGCGCGCGGGACACGACAAACCGGCCGACGGCCGCGACCGGACCTGTCGGGCGGGCGCGGACCTCGGTCCCCGGCCTCCGACCGGCGTTGCCGGACGGCGGCCGAAGGGGCGGACCAGAGTATCATGGCCGATTACTACCCGCTTCTGGCCCGCGCGCTCGACGCGCTGCCGGACCGAACGCCCGCCCTCCGTAAGGCGGTCTACGACCGCGCGCGCAATGCCTTGATCAGCCAGCTGCGCTCCCTCGATCCGCCGCTGTCAGAGGCCGACATCGATCTCGAGCGCCGGGCGCTCGACGCGGCGATCGAGCGGCTCGAGGTCGATCACGGCGGTCTTCCGGCCCCCGCCAACGATGCCGCGCGGGCGCCCGAGAAGCCCGCACCGGCCACGGCCCCAGCTCCGACGCCCGCTGCGGCACCGGTCGTGCCCGTACCCGCCGCGCCCGAGCCGATCGTGCCCACGGCCACGGAGCCGGAGATCCCGGAGCCATCCCCCCCCGAACCGGGACCCGGACCGGTGCCGGCGCCCATCCTGCCGCCCGCGAGGCCGCCGTTCGCGGTCACGGCCCGAGAGGGTGACCGGGACCCTGAGGACGGTCCGCGCGAGCCGCCGATCCCGATCGCGCCGCCGCGTCCCGGGACGCCACCGCCGGCCGCGCCCGACGCGGCGCCGCCGGTCGCCGAGACATCGGCCACGGAGGCGCCCGCCGTCGAGGATCCGGACGCCGAGGCCGCCGAGGGCGCCGGCGGGCGTCAGCGGCCGCGGATCGAAGTGGTCCCGCCCCGGACCGGTCGGTCCCGCGTGCTGCGCAACGTCTTCGTCGGCGGCGTCCTGGCGGTGGTGATCGGCCTGATCGCCGTCGCGGCCTTCCTGCTGCGCGACAGGCCGCAGAACCTGCCGTCGAGCGGCACGGAGGCCGGGGATACGCAGCAGCCGGAGGGCGAGACCAAGTTCGGCGACCGGGTCGGCGGCGACGCCGCGCCGGCCCCGAAGGCCCCGACGCGTGTCGAGAACAGCGCGCCGCCGCGGGCAGCGGCCACGCCCGCGCCCGCCGATGCGGGCGTCGCCGTCGCGCAGAGGGCGGAACTGGTCGAGGAGGCGACGGGCGCCCAGGGCGGGCAGCCGACCGTGACGCCGGGGCGTGTGACTTGGCGGCTCGAGAGTGTGAACGGGGATCAGGGGCAGCCGGTTCAGAACGCCGTGATCGCCACCGTGACCATTCCGGATGCCGGCCTGACGCTGGTGATGACGATCCAGCGCAATCTCGACGCCACGCTGCCGGCGTCCCACACCGTCAGCTTGGCGTTCAGCCAGACCGGCAGCAACGGCGCGTCCCGCACCGTCCAGGATGTCGGGTTGCTCCAGGCCAAGGACGAGCAGAGCGCCCGCGGCTCGCCCGTCTCGGGGTTGCCCGTCCGCGTACGCGACAACCTGTTCCTGATCGGCCTGTCGTCGCTGCAGAACGACGTCGAGCGCAACACCGACCTGCTCCTGCATCGGAACTGGTTCGACATCGCACTGCGCTACACGTCCGGCCGCCGGGCGGTGCTGACCTTCGAGAAGGGCGCAGCCGGCGCCCAAGTGATGCAGAACGCGTTCGACGCCTGGCAGTGACCGCGCGGCGTCGGCATTCGTTCGAGCCCTGACCGCCGAGCCCTGACCGGGCTGGGCGAGCCCGGCGCCTCGCGAGCGCCGGGCGTGCGGGTCAGCGGGCCTCGATGCCGGTTCGGGGCAACTCGCGGGTGGCGATGTTGCGCTTGACCGCCTCCTGCACCTTCTCGAAGGCGCGAACCTCGATCTGCCGGACGCGCTCACGGGAGACGCCGAACTCGCCGGAGAGATCCTCGAGAGTGATCGGGTCCTCGGCGAGACGCCGCGCCTCGAAGATGCGGCGCTCGCGCGGGTTCAGTACGCCGAGAGCGTCCTTGAGCGCGGAGAGCCGGTTCTGGCCCTCCTGCTCCCGCGCCAGCACGGTCTCCTGGCTCGGGCTGTTGTCCACGAGCCAGTCCTGCCACTCGCCCTCGCCCTCCTCGCGCAGGGGCGCGTTGAGCGACGTGTCGCCGGACAGGCGCCGGTTCATGTCGATCACGTCCTGCTCAGGCACACCGAGGCGGGTGGCGATCTGCTTCACCTGATCGGGCTTCAGATCGCCCTCGTCGAGGGCCGAGATCTTGCCCTTCGCCTTCCGCAGATTGAAGAACAGCTTCTTCTGGTTCGCGGTCGTGCCCATCTTCACGAGGGACCACGAGCGCAGGATGTATTCCTGGATCGCCGCCTTGATCCACCACATCGCGTAGGTGGCCAAACGGAAGCCCTTGTCGGGATCGAAGCGCTTGACCGCCTGCATGAGACCGACATTGCCCTCCGACACGACCTCGCCGATCGGCAGGCCGTAGCCGCGGTAACCCATGGCGATCTTGGCCACGAGGCGGAGATGCGACGTCACGAGCCGGTGCGCGGCCTCGCGGTCGCCGGCGTCCCGCCAAGCCTTCGCCAGCGTGAACTCCTCCGACGGCTCCAGCATCGGGAACTTGCGAATCTCGTCGAGGTAGCGCGAGAGGCCACCTTCGTTGGCGAGCACGGGCAGCGTACCGGCCATGGCATTCTCCTGGACCTAATGTCCCCCTGTCGGGCGGACGCGACGGACAACAGTGCCGTCCACTCGGGCCGCTCTTGAGCCGACCCTGCCGGCCCCCCATCTCGTAAGGGACGCCGGGGAGCCGGTCGCGGTCGATGACACCCACGTCGTCAACAACGCGCCACCGGCGATTTTGGTCGTACCATGTCACGATGTGACGCGGTACGGGGTGATCTTTCGCACGCCGCGACGGGGCGGTTACAGGCGCGGCGCTCCGTTCTCTTCCGCCCTCAGTGCCTGCACGAGCGCGGTCATGTCGGACGGCAGCGGACTCTCGAACCGCAGCGTCGTGCCGGTGCGCGGGTGGCTGAAGCCGAGCAGTTCCGCGTGGAGCGCCTGGCGCCCGAGCGCGGTGAGGGCGGCGCGGGCTTCCGAACTCAGGCGGGCCGCCTTGGTCCGGAAGGCGCCGCCGTAGACCGTGTCCCCGAGCAGGGGGTGTCCGCGATGGGCGAGGTGCACGCGGATCTGGTGGGTGCGGCCCGTCTCCAGGCGGCAGCGCACGAGGGCGGCCTCGCCATACGCCTCGGCCACGGCGTAGTGGGTTACCGCGTGGCGCCCGCTCGCGTCCGACACGACGGCGATCTTTTCCCGATGGAAGCGCGACCGCGCGAGGTTGGCCTGGATCGTCCCGGCCCGCGGCTGGGGCAGGCCCCAGACCACGGCGGCGTAGGCGCGTTCCAGCGGTCCGGACCGGCCGTGATCGGCGAACTGGGCGGTGAGGCCCTGATGGGCCGTGTCGTTCTTGGCGACGACGATCAGGCCGCTCGTATCCTTGTCGAGGCGGTGGACGATGCCGGGGCGGCGCACGCCGCCGATCCCCGACAGGCTGGCGCCGCAATGGGCGATCAGCGCGTTGACCAGCGTGCCGCTCTCGTGACCCGGTGCGGGATGGACCACCAAGCCGGCCGGCTTGTCGATGACGATCAGGTCGTCGTCCTCGTAGACGATCGGTAGATCCAAGGCCTCGGCCACCGGCTCTGCCGGAGCGGCCGGGGGCACCCTGAGCACGATGTGCGCGCCGGCGGCGACTTTGCCCGACGGGTCGAGCGCCGGGAGGCCGTCCCGCTGGACCTGGCCGGTGCGGATCAGGTCCTGCAGGCGGGCCCGGGACAGATCCGGGAACAGCGCGACCAGTGCCCTATCCAGCCGCACGCCTCCCTCGGCCACGATCCCGGCCCGCTCGTCCTGCGCGTTATCCACCACGACCCCTATTCGCTCCCGATCTGACCCGCCGCGGCGGATTTCCTGACAAAGGCACTTGCTCCGCCGCCGGGTGGTGGCTATAGCAGCCCCGCGCCGCCGGAAAGCTCCCATCGTCTAGCGGTCTAGGACGTCGCCCTCTCACGGCGAAAACAGGGGTTCGATTCCCCTTGGGAGCGCCAGCGCGCTGGCAGCCGTCGCGGGCTGCGCATCGTTTTATCAGAAATTGCTAGCGGCTTATGGGCCGGTGTATTGCCGGCGCTCTGCGCCTTCGGTGTCTGCTCGTCGTTTCGCGGGCTACCGCCGAGCTGGCGCTACCGGTCGAACGATCGCGCTGGCTCTACCGCGAGGTCTCGAGTCACGAACCGTCGCCATGCCGATGTAGCCCGATGGTGGTGATCAGGGCGCGGATGAGGGTTTAACTTGGCGTGGGCCGAGCACGCGGCGCAGCCGACGGATGGGGTCACGCTCTGCGAGACGGGATCGGTGTTCCGCCTACCAGAACCAGATGACGCGGCCCGACACCGCGTAGATGACGAACCACAGCCCGACGGCCAAGATGAGCGATGCCACGACGAGGGCCGCGTGGGGCCTCCTGCGCGTGCGGCTAGGGCGGACGTGAGTGATCTGATCCATGGGTGTGGCGAACGGCATCCCCTGCCGATCGTAAGCACGGAGGCTCCTCGCCCTGAGCCCGGGAGGCCCCCGTGGTTGCAATCGGCGACAACGGCGCGTTACGACCAACATCCGCCGTCGATGTCCCCATCAAAAGATGCGTTGCGGTGAGGCCGGCCGCCGGTCGCGCCGGTGGCGCGGGTCCATCGCCGACGGCCGCGAGGCTGCACGGCCTGCGATCAGCGACGCAATCAGGGATCAATCGGGGTCGCCTCAAAAACGGGATGTTGTGCGGCGTACCCTACTGTGTCGAGTAGGTTTCCGTCGGGCGTGATTGCACGGTGCCTCAACCCGCGCGATCACCGCGCACTTCGAGATCCAAGCCGTCGGACAGCATTTCTGGACCTGGGAAGTGCTCGACGAGACCGAGATGACGGTAGCCGAATCTCATCGGCCGTTCCTTTCTCGGACATAGGCCCTCGCGGCGGCCCTGGCCTTCGATGAGCTGGTCGCGCGGGCTAGCCGTTCGCTCAGTGGTGGAGCGTCGAGCGGCCTCCTGTAGGCGATCACTTCCGACGCAGCTCTCCGAAGAGTTCTCGGGTCCGTTGCCTGGCCGATCTAATCCTCCGCTCGTGCGTGCAGGTGAGCCCATAGGCGGTCCGAGGGCAGCCCTCGCGTGTCGACCGGGAGCGCGCGTCGCGCATGTAGGCATTCATCCTCAGGCGCACCGACTGACCGTCCGTGTCGTCCCTGTGGGCGCTGGAGAGGAGCGGCAGGGGGCCTCGAACTGGCTGACCTGCCAGTGATGGCGACACACGCGGCCAAGCAGAAGCCGCAGACCAGCAGGCGGCTATCGTACAACCAGTGCCTGCGGTCCTCCCCGGCGACGCCGTTCGCGCTCATCCTTGTCACCGGGAAATCGCCCGGTTCCGCGTCCCGACGCGAGAGGCTCAGCCTGGCTCTTCGACGGGCGAATCCACCGCAGCCGGTCTGCCGAGGCGATTCGGCTGGTCGAACGCTGTTCACGGAAGGCAGCGTCCTGTCAGCAGGTCGACCCAGTCCTCGTCGCACCGCCGCGGCCCGTCGTATCATGGGTGGGCCGCTCTGGGATCGGCAAGACTCGCCACGCGGCGCGCGAGGCCGCACGGAGGGACGCTTGGGATACGGGATTTCACTTACGCGTCGCGGTCTTCTCATCGCTCTTTGCTTCGCTCAGGGCACGGTCTGCGCAGGGGGGGTCGATTCTGGAACGACACCGCCGACGCCCGGAACGAAGCAGAATCATCCCGTCGAGGATGGCAATCGGCAGGGAGAGACCAGTGCCGTTCGCTCAGACGCGACTTTGGGATTTACGCCACCGAGCGGCGTCGTTAGTCGCGCCGACCTCGCGGACCCGATCAACAGCCCGCTCGTCTCGAAGTTCAGAACCGTTCTGGCGACCTACGATGACTTTGCCGCCCACGGCGATGGCAAGGCTTGGACGGAATCTGCCGACGTGTGTCCGGCTCTCAACGCTGCGTTCGCCTTCCTCAACGCGCGCGGGGGAGGAACCCTTGTGCTGCCTCCCGGCGCGGCTCGCTGCGCGACGTCATTGCGTGCGCCCAACATGTCCCGCATCAAGATTATCGGCCAGGGTGCAGGTGCCTTCTCCATCGCGGGAACCGAGTTGAAATGGGTCGGTGCGCCCGGAGCCGTGATCGTCGATCTGCGGAGTACGACGGCTCAGACACCGGTGACCGCCGTTGCGGTTTCGGATCTGACGCTCAACGGGAATGGGCGCGCGAAGACGGGATTGTTCGTGCGCGGGCTGAAAAATTCCAGAATCGACATCATGGTGCGGGACACGACCGGTCCGGGCGCCGATATCGATGTCGATGAGGCCCGCGGTCCTCTCGCGAAAGGCCCGCTCACAGGACCTGTCTGGGCGGCGGTCACACCGGGATCCGGTGGACGGAGCGGGACCTACACCGGGGTCCCCCTCGCGAACGCGAGCGCGGGAGCCGGAGAGGGCGCCCGCGCGACGATCACGGTCAAGGGCGGTTCCGTATCCGCGATCGACGTCACGGAGGGGGGAGCCAATTACGTGCTGGGCGACGTCCTGACCGTCGAGCCCCCCGACATCGGCGGAACGCGGGACGTGTCCATCACCGTCGCGAATTCCGGCAATGCCGCGTCCTCGTTCCTCGACACATCTCAGAACGAGTGGAAACTCCGCGTGACGCAGCAAGGCAGAGCGAGCCTGAAGGCACAGGGCGTGCGCATCGGACCGGGGTCGCCGTGGCTCGACACCAACTCGAGCCAGTGGATCAATGTGTTGACATTGACCCAACAGGGGACGGGGTTCGAGATCGGCAACGCGGATACCAACGAGTTCATCTTCATACGCGCCGATCGCGAAGGACATACCGGGATTGGGGTCGACCTGAAGGGCGGAGTCTGGACGTCACCGTCCTCTGCCCGGGCCAACCGCTTCGGGACAATCTCGGCGACGGGCGGCTTAGTCGCGCGCGGCGGGCCACGGCCGAGCGTCAGGAATGTCGTGGCCAAGTACAATACCGAGAGCGGTGAGGCGCCGCCAAAATGGGAGGATGGTGCGGGCGTCAACATCACCGATGATAACGGCCAGTCCATCGGGAATACTGGGTTCACGACGAATCTCGCACGAACGGTCTACACGCCCGCGGTCGCACGCGGCGGTGCGGCCGCCGCCTCAGTCTCGGCCACGGCCGATTACCGCCGATTCGGTCGAGAGATCCTCGGTATTCGGCTGGATATTAAAGTCACGGGCGGCTCGGGCTACATCACGGCCTCGCTTCCCTGCCAACCGTTCAAGGACACGGTGTTGACTGGATTCGACCGAGCGACCGGTCGCTCCGTCCAGGGCCGGATCGGTTTCGCCGATCCGAAGGTCTACATCTACAGCATGGACGGGACAGTGCCGGCGAGCGCCAACGCTCAGCCGCTGCTCACCGGCGATCTGGAATGCAAGGATTGACGCCGATGCTATCTCCTGACGGTCAGAGACGCCGGACCGGCCAGCTCTAGGTTTCCCCCGAGCACTGATGACTGGTCTATCAAATCTGGTTCTCCCGAGGCAGGACCGTCCGGGCCAGTTCCTGGCCATCCGCGGAGCGGCGGATCACGATCGTCTGCTCCACGTCTTTTTTCAGGGGCGGAAAGAACGCGTATGTGAAGCCGTGATGCGCGTTGCCGATATTAGCCTCGCGCAGATCCGGACGGAATTTGCCAGCAACGACCGTATTGACGGGTGATCGGTTGACGACGATGGCGATCACCGTCGGTGAATTCGGGGAACATGGTGTGAAGGCCCACCCGCGGATCCGGCTGTGATCAGCCTCGTCGATGAAGCCTTGCAGCGGTACGTGATCGTGCGACTCCGGAGAGCCGGGCGCGCCCTGAGCCTGTGAGGTCTCTTTCTGCCCCACCTGAGTCGGCGGGGCGCCCGGTTTGTAACCGCTCCGTCCTTCGGCAAGGCCGTTCTGCAAGAAGTGGATCAGCGGATTCTGTCCCGCGGCGGCGACGTCCGGGTTCGCCGCGAGGTAACCCGCCGTGCTGAAGCCGGCGCTGGGGTCGCGTCCTTCCGTCCACCCATGGTTCAGAAAATGCTGAAGTGGATCTAGACCGGCCCTACGAACGTCGGGGTTACGATCCAGGTAGTAGGCCGGATCGAAGCCGGGAAGCGGGTTAGCAAACAGCGGACGGCGCTGATTGGACGAGATCGGCAATCGAAACTTCATGGGCAATCCGCGCAGCCAGCGATCGTCCTCGGTCTACCATAGCGCGTGACGTCGCAAGCCCGGCACGCGGAATTCGAGCCGGCATGAGCGTGGCAGCACCATATGTGTCGCGGACTCTCCGCACGAGGCGGCTGGGTCGGTTCGGCATAGACGCCGGAAACGCGCGCCATGTGTGCTGCCCCGATGATGTCAGGTGTCGGTGGCTTCGCCGAGCCTTCATCGGGTGCGTGTTCGAGCACGAGATCGGGTGCCGTTCCCGTATCCCGCAGCGCGCTGAGGACCAGATTTCGCGGCCCTTGCGCGGAAGGTTTTCTCTCGCAGTGTCTGACTAATTCAGATGAACCGCGAAACGGCGGTATGATTCACTCGGAAATTCTCTGTGTTTGCTCCGGGCGATGTCTCGCGACGAGATGAAATCCGAGTTCCGGATTGGCGCGCGCATCCCAATCGTGGGCGCGGGGATTGCCTGATCCGCGCGGATAATCGCGAAGCTGGAAGGGGCTCTCGATCGGGATCAATCCTGACGCCATGAAAACGTCTTCCCACCAAGCACGGTCGCGAATCGTCGCGTGGAAGTCGTGGCCCGCCTCGTCGCGATCCGCGAAGGTCGCGATGGAGGCGACGACGACCCCACCCGGTCTCAGGTGTCGGCAAATCGAATGCAGCAGCGTGGGTAGGTCCGCTTCCGGTATGTGCTCGAACAATTCCCAAGCCGTGACCAGATCGAACTTCTGGCACTCTCCGGCCTCGTCTTCGACGCGGAACGGGAAGCGCACGTCGGCGGTGAAGAGACGATCCGGAATCGTGCGCCACTCCGCACGCTGCTCCTTCCGCGACCAGTCCGAGCCTTCGATCCCGATCGAGAAATGTCCGCGTTGGGTGAAATCCCAGACGAGCCCTCCACCGGCCGAACCGATATCGAGGTGACGCAGGCGGCTGCCGAACTGGGTTTCGCAGGCTGCGACGAAGCGCGGGGACCGGGTATTGTCGACGGCCGTGCCTCTCGGAAAGAGATGATCGGGCGTGTCGTCGGCCAGCGCTTTCGCGGTCACGACACGCACGTTCACGGGTTTCACCTCGCTTCTCCTGATCACGGCTTCCAAGATGTCCCGCTGCCGATCCTCGCATTCGAGAACGAATCGGTCGAAGCGCGATCTGAAATCGTTCCAATTGAGTGCGTCGTAGTAGAAGTGCGTTTGAAGCGCTGAGATCCGCTCTACGAGCGCGTCGAGCTTCGCTTCGATAGCCGCGACACGGTCGAAGGGGGCGTCGTCGGGCGTCTCGAACCTCGGCTCACGAGCCACGTCTCTGCTGTCCACTCACTCTCTCCGTTGCCGGGCCGGAGCCCATCGAGCCGACAGGCATGGTTGCATATGTCCAGCGTCCGAGAAGATACCATGCCAAGCAGAGGAAAACATAAAATTACGCGACGACTTGGGTTGCTTTGCCTGTGAATGGAATCTTGCCTGTTCGTCAATTTTCACTCAGAAGTTGACAATCAAAATCGAGACCTGAGCATTGTGGTTGCCTTGCAGCCGCGTCTGGGATTGATGCGGCCTCCTATCGCCGCGTCTTCTGGCGTCGTGATGGGTCAATCGACTGTTGAGGTGGCCAACTGTGATTCCCTTCGACACTCCGACCGCATCGCTGCGCGGATTGGGCTTTGCCGTCGTGGCGAGTGATGTCGATGATTCGCTGGCCGCTGGGTCTTGAACGCGGCATCGTCGCGCCACGTGCTGGCTCGATCGGCTCACCGCAGGATCCCGACCGGCGCCGGGTCGCGATGCACGGAGCGCTGATCGCGCAATCGCGACAGTCGATCGGAGGGTTCACGAAAGTGTGTGCACGCGCGCGAGAGGCCCTGGGAGTGGAATATTAAATTTTTCTCCAATCGGTCGGTGATCCATCGATCAGCGCAGGACCGAGGCTGGAATTTACGCGCGCCAGCGTCATGGCTGCGGGGCCTTGAGGTTCGATTTGCTGGTTGTGCGGTTCTTCGAGGCGGATCGGACGAGTGCGCACCTATTGCTTATCCCTTCTTGCGGACCCGAATGTTGGCGTATACCCCGATGTGATTGAGCCGGCGTGGGATCGGGGGCTGGGGGGATGCTGCTGGTTGTCATCTCGGCTGCTCTGTGCAGCGGACTGGCCGTGCTTGTTTTCGGCTGGCAATCGCTCGATTTCCAGACTCTGGTACTGGCGCCCTGCGTCGCCAGCGCGACCGCCGTGCTGGCGGGTGGCGGACTCGCGCTCCTGAGGATCGGAACGTCCCGAAACGCGCAGGATCCCGCGAAGATCTTCGCTATCGCCGGCCTTCAGAGCGGTGATCGCCGCGACCTCCGGCTCGTGCCGCGGCGGCTCTACTTCGATATCGAGCACGATCGCGAGATCATCAAGGACGAGATCGGGATCGAGGCGACGAGCCTCGATCAGGCGCTGGACGACGCCCGCAGCGTCATCCGGGACATGGTGCAGGAGCTTGCCGACGAAGGCTACGGGGAGGACTGGGTGCTGGTCGTGCGCGATGCCAGAGGGACCTCGGTCGCACGCCTGCCCATCGAGCGGGCGCCCGTGCAGGCGCGGTCCGATCGGCGGTCGGCTTGATCATCGGGTGATCTGACGGCGCCCGCGTCCCGGCAGCGTCCGGCACGGCCGACGCATGCGGCCCCGGATCAGCGCTCGCCCAACTCCTGAAGCAGCCGGTCGCGGGCGCGACTGACGCGGCTCTTCACGGTGCCCGCGGGACACCCGATCACGGAAGCGGCGGCCTCGTAGGGAAGGCCGTCGACGGCGACCAGGATCAGCGCCTCGCGATAGGCTGGTTCGAGCCGGTCGATCGCGGCTCGGACCTCCGACAAGCCCATGCAGTGTTCCTGGGCGGCTGGTTCCGAGAGGGCCGTGGCGTGCACGCCGTCGGGATCCGGGACCTCGAGGCGTCGCTTGCGCCGTCCGTTGATGAAGCCGTTGCGCAGGATCGTGAACAGCCACGCCACGAGGCTCGTGCCGGGCTGGAAGCGCTGCCGATGCTCCCAGGCTTTGAGCAGCGTGAACTGCACGAGATCGTCGGCCTCGACGCCGTCGAACGTCAGCGTCAGGGCGTAGCGACGCAGGCGTGGCGCCAGGGCAATCAGATCGTCCTTGAAGGCATGGGGCACCTGCCGCCCGACCTCGGCGGCATCCAGCGCCGCGGACAGCCGGTTCAGCACGGCGGCGAGACGTGGGCCGATCTCGATCGGTGCAACTTCTGAATAGTGTTGTCGCAGCCGTTCAGCCAGCTGCGCGTGGATAGGCGAGATGACGGGATCGGACCTGCCGGTCGGATCGCACTCTTCGTCAGCGGGCTTCACGGTGAAGCTCTGGGTTCGTGGGGACGGAGACATCGCCGCGACGGGCAAGATGTCTCGCTGAAGGGACGCGGACTTATCTCTGGTTGATCTCAACGCCGTCAATGGTGCAGGTATACCAGTGAAAATTGCGGATCTGGTGGAACCGGCTTGTGCGCAACCCGTTTGTGCCCCGCTGCCGCGAGGGCAGTGACGGCAGGCGGGGGGCGCGGGAGCTGTGACGGCGGGGGTCGACAGGCATGAGCTCCGGCAGATCATCGCCGGGTTGAGCGAGGGCGTGATCCTGGTCGAGCCCGACCAGACCATCGCCTACGCCAACGCCGCCGCCCTGGCGATGCACGGCGCCCAGAGCCTCGACGAGCTCGGCCCCACCGTCGACGCCTACCGCGACCGCTTCTGCCTGCGCTACCGCAACCACATCGTGCCCAACCAGTACCCGATCGAGCGCGTCGTGGCCGGCGAGCGCTTCCACGACGTCGTGGTCGAGGTGCGGCGGGCCGACAGACCTGACGTGGACTTCGTCCACTCCCTGCGCAGCCTCGTGGCCACCGACCGCGACGGCAACCCGAGCTGCCTCGCCCTGATCCTCAAGGACGTCTCCGACCAGTTCGAGGCCGAGGAGCGGTTCGAGCGCACCTTCAACGCCAACCCGGCCCCGGCCGTGATCACGCGGCTGTCCGACCTGCGCCACGTCAAGGTCAACCACGGCTTCCTGGAGATGACCGGCCACACCCGCGACGCCGTCATCGGCCGCAGCGTCTACGAGGTCGACGTCCTGGCCGGCGCCCGCAACCGCGACCTCGCCGTCGCGCGCCTCAACGCCGGCGGCACGATCCCGCAGATGGAGGCCTGCCTCGACCTGCCCGACGGCGGCAGCCGCTTCGTGATCGTCGCCGGGCAGCCGATCGCGATGGGCGACGAGCCCTGCATGCTGTTCACCTTCGCCGACCTCGAGCTGCGCCGCAAAGCCGAGGCCGCGCTGCGCCAGAGCGAGGAGCGCTTCGCCACGGCGTTCCGGATGACGCCGGTGCCGACCGTGCTGGTGCGCGCCGACGACGGCCAGGTCACGGGCGTGAACGAGGCGTTCAGCCGGGTCTTCGGCCTGGGCGAGGACCGCGTCGTCGGCCGCTCGCTGGCGGAGGCCGGGCTGTGGGTCGCCGACAAGCAGCGCCTGCAGGTCGAGGCCGCGCTGGAGCGCCAGGGCTACGTGCTGGGCGTCGAGGTCTGCCTGCGCCACGAGAGCGGTGCGAACCTCGACTGCCTGGTCTCGGCCGAGCGGATCACGATCAACGAGACCGCCTTCGTGCTGCTGGTGCTGCAGGACATCACCGAGCGCAAGCACACCGAGCGGGAGCTGTTCGACGCGATCGAGACGGTGATGGCCGACACGTCGTGGTTCAGCCGCGGGCTGATCGAGAAGCTGGCCAACCTGCGCCGGCCGGGCCGGGAGGCGGGCGACGCGGTGGCGCCGAACCTGACGGTGCGCGAGCGCCAGATCCTCAACCTGATCTGCTCGGGGCTCAGCGACGACGCGATCGCGCGCAAGCTCGGCCTGTCGCGCAACACGGTGCGCAATCACGGCGCCGCGCTCTACCGCAAGATCGGCATCCACAAGCGCAGCGAGGCGGTCGTCTGGGGGCGCGAGAACGGTTTTCCCCTGAACATCTCTGACGGATAGATACCGCCATACTGGTACAACCACACCATTGATCGGCCACGCCCGGCGCACATCTTCCGGTCGGCCAGGGTTTTCTCACGCAGGACGGGGCGCCCATGACCGAAGACAGGAAGACACCCTCCGCCGAGCACCTCAAGGGCTCGGTGAAGGAGGCCATCGGCAAGCTGACCGGCGATGCCCGGGCGCAGACCGAGGGCCGGCG